>NZ_JARUBJ010000002.1:5036500-5343500 GCF_029626145.1 Micromonospora sp. WMMD961 | reverse complement strand
GGAGGCGTTCGGCGCCGCCCGGCTGCGCTTCCGGCACTACCCGCTCGCCGACTGGCTGATGCACCAGAGCCTCACCTTCGGCGTGGACGCCGACGACAGCCGCGCGGCCCTGGTACGCCGACTGCGTGACCGTCGAGGTCCGCGTGCTCCCGAGGCGCTGCCCAGCGGCGGTGACGCGGTCAGCATCGTCTCGCAGGTGCTGCTCTGGCTGGTCCGCCGCGCGGTGCCGGGGGTGGTCTTCCGGGCCGCCGTCTCCGGCCGGGTGCCGGTGCTCGGGCGGCACTACACCTGGTTCATGCGCCAGCAGTACCTCGCGCCCCGGCAGTCGGTCACGTTCCTCGGCTTCGCCGAGCGCCTCACCGCCGGGTGGCGGGACGGCGAGCAACCCGACCAGGTCAACAAGCTGCTGCTGCACGCGTTCCTGGAGGACCTGCGGCAGGCGTACCGGCGTCGGCCGTGGCGCCCGTCGGACTGGCGGCGCACCGCGTACCCGGTGCTGCTGATCGACCACGTCGCGCCCGGCAACGTCGGCGGCGAACTGGTGCGCCTGGTCGGGGACGTCCGTACCGAGACCGGCCGCAACGACCCGCTGCTCATCGTCGTCTCCGGCGGGCAACCGCCGCCGGAGCTGCCCGAGCCGCACCCGCTGACCGAGGCCGACGAGGCGTACGACGAGTGGGCCGAGGCGCTGCCGGAGATGCGGCGGCTGCGCCGCCAGGCCGCCTGGCTCGTGGCGTTGCGCCCCGACGACACCGACACCGGCCCGCCGTCGCGGGGCGGCGTCCGGCCGTTCTCCGCGCCCGATCCGCCCTGGTGGTCGCGGCGTTTCCTGCCGGCGGCGCTCTGCCTGGTGCTGGTGGCGGCGCTGGGTGTGTGGGCGGGCAGCCGGTGGGGGCCGGGTTGCCACCCGTCGCTGACCGGCGGCCGGGTGTCGGTCGAATTGGTCGCCCGCGGCGAATGTGTCGGCTACAGCGACAGCGCCGCGCAGGTGTTCAACAACGACCCCGGCCAGGACGGGCTGCGGACCATCCAGCGGCGGATCTTCGCGCAGAACCGCGCCGCCGAGGAGGTCTGGCAGCGCAGCGACCGACGCCGACCCTTCCTGACCCTGGTCTACCTGGGCACGCTGACCGGCAACCTGACCCGCGCCGACGAGGAGTCCTACGTCTCCGAGCGCGAGGAGCTCGAAGGCATGGCCACCGCCCAGTACGCGTTGCTGAAGGAGTCGGCCGGCGCCAACGGCGCGGCGCTGCTGCGGATCGTGGTGGCCAACGGCGGCCGGCAGATGATCTACGCGGACCGGGCCGTGGCGATGCTCGCCGAGCTGGCCGCTGACGACCCCACCGTGGTCGGGGTGGTCGGTCTGGTGGAGAGTCGGACGAGCACCGCCCGAGCGCTGCGCGAGTTGAACCGGGTCGGGCTGCCGGTGCTGGCGCCCACGCTCTCCGCCGATCGGATGGACGCGAACTCCCGCCTCTACCTGCAGATCTCCGCGCCCAACGCCGACCAGGTGGAGATGGTCGACGCGTACGCCCAACAGGTGCTGAAGGTCGACGAGGCGCACGTCTACTACACGACGCTGGAGGGCAGCACGCTCACCGAGGACCTGTACGTGGGTACGCTCGTCGACGGGCTCCGGCAACGGTTCGGTCCCCGGATGACGCGCCTCGAAAAGTGGAGCACCGGTGCCCGGCTGATCGACGAGTGCGGCTACCCCGGCCTGCTCTTCTACGCGGGCCGCTGGACGGAGTTCCACGGTTTCCTGCGGGCGTTGCGCGAGTGCGGCGGCAACCCGCCCCGGCACCTCGTCGCCGACGACTCGGTCAACCGCTACATGGCCAATCCCGGGCTGCGCGTCGCAGCCCCCAGCAACCTGCCCGTCACGTACGTCTCCAAGGCGGCCCTGGCCACCTGCGCCGCGTTGAAGGCCGCCCAGGACCGACGGGACGACGCGCGGGCCAGTTTCCTGGCCTGGATCCAGGCCGACGACCTGCTCGACCCGCCACGCTGCCGACCGGGCTCCGAGCACCAGGTCGGCGAGCGGGTCAGCCTCGCCTACGACGCGGCGATGATGATGATCCGCGCGGTGGAGAGCCTCGCCGCCCGGCTGCACCACGCCGACCCGCGCCAACGGTGGGAGCCGACGTCGGTCAACCCGGTCGCCGTGCACGCGGAGGTGCTCCGGCAGAACGCCGGCCAGGGGTACCCGGGGGTGGCCGGGCTGATCCGGTTCACCCCCGACTCGGGGGAGCCGGTCGACAAGCGGCTGGCCCTGCTGCGGGTGGAGCAGGTGCCGGACGTGGTGACGGCGCCGGTGGAGGTGTTCCGCTGCGGGTTGGCCGACACCGCCGACCCGGTGCCGTGCGGGCCCACCTGACAGACCCGGCGTGACACGTCGTGGCAGGACTGTCCGGGTGCCACCGGTGTCCGTTAGGGTTCCTGGGACCAGGCGGCCGTCGGCGTTGGGGGCAGAGGGTGGGCAGGCTCGCGTCGGCGTACGGGCAGGCGGTCAACTCCCACCGGGCGGCCCGGGCACACCTGGACAACGCCCGCAACGCGCTCGGCACGGCGACCGCCGCCGCCCCGGCCGGGGGCGACGACCTGGTGACCCGACTCGCCCGTCTCGGCGGTGCCCTCGCCACTCCCGATCCGGGCGTCACGCCGCTGACCAAGGAGCCGACAGCGGTGCGGATCGGCGCGGCGTCCACCCCGGACGGTGAGTTCCCGGTGCTGGTACCACTCGGCGGCGGTCACCACCTGGCCGTCGACACCGACGCCCGGGACCCGCTGGTCGCCGGGCTGCTGCGGGCGTTGGTGCTGCGGCTGGTCGCCACCGCGCCGCCCGGTCAGGTCCGGGTCGCCGGCATCGACACGGCCGCGCTGGGCGCCACCTTCGGCCCGTTGCGCCCCCTGCTCGACGCCGGGGTGCTCGACCCGCCGGCCACCGGTGAGGCGGAGGTGACCGCGCTGCTCGATGCCGCCGAGCAGCACGCCCGGGCCGCGCAGCACGGTCAGCCCACCGCCCGGCACCTCCTGGTGGTGGTCGCCACCGCCGCGCCACCGCCGCGCGAGCTGGCCCGGCTCGCCGCTCTCACTCACGCCGGCCCGGCCGCCGCCGTCTGCGTCCTGCTCACCGGCCACCCGTCCCGGCTGCCCGGCGAGACCGCGCCGCCGCTGGGCGGCACCACGGCGATCCGGCTCGACCAGGGGTACGCGCACGTCGGCGACCCGCCCGGCGTCCCGTTCAGCGCCGACGGCAGCGGGCTCGCCGCACCCGTGTTGCTCGACGGCGACCCGCCGCCCGCCTCGGTACGCGCGCTCGCCGAACACCTCGGCGCCGCCACCCGACGCGCCGACGCGCTGCCGTTCACCGACCTGCTGCCCGAGCGGCGCTGGGCCGAGTCCGCCGGCAACGGTCTGCGGACGGTGATCGGCCGGGTCGGCACCTCCCCGCTGACGCTCGCCTTCGACGACGCCACCCCACACTGGCTGGTCGGCGGGCGCACCGGCGCGGGCAAGACCGTCTTCCTCCTCGACGTCCTCTACGGGCTGGCCGCCCGCTACTCGCCGGCCGAGTTGCAGCTCTACCTGCTCGACTTCAAGGAGGGCGTGAGCTTCACCGAGTTCGTGCCCACCGGCCGAGACCCGTCCTGGCTGCCGCACGCCCGAGCCGTCGGCATCGAGTCCGACCGCGAGTACGGCCTCGCCGTGCTGCGCGAGCTGCGCCGGGAGGCGCAACGCCGGGCCGGCGCGCTCAAGCGGCACGGTGTCACCAAGCTCGCCGACCTGCCCCGGGACAATCCGCTGCCCCGCATCGTGGCGGTCGTCGACGAGTTCCACGTGCTGCTGGCCGGCAACGACGCGTTGGCCCGCGAATCCGTGGACCTGCTGGAGGAGCTGGCCCGCAAGGGCCGCTCGTACGGCATCCACCTGGTGCTGGCCAGCCAGAGCATGACCGGCATCGAGGCCCTCTACGGTCGGGCCGAGGCGATCTTCGGACAGTTCGCGTTGCGGGTGGCGTTGCCCGGTGGCGGCGGGGTGCTCGACCCGCTCAACGACTCCGCCGCGGCGCTGCCGATCGGCTCCGCGGTGGTCAACACCGCCGCCGGCGCGGTCGGCGCCGACACCGTGCTGCGCTTCCCCGACGCGCACGCCGCCGCGGCGGACCTCGCCGCGTTGCGCCACGAGCTGTGGCAGGCCCGCCCGCCGGGCTCGCGGGCACCGGCGGTCTTCAAGGGGTACGAGGCCGCGCGGGTCGAGAACGACCCGACCTTCGCCGGGCTGCGTCCCGGTGGCCGCCGTCCGATGGCCCTGGTCGGCCGGACCGTCGACGTGCACGGCACCACCGCACTGTTCCTGATGGACTCCACGCCCGGCCGGCACCTCGCCGTGGTGGGCACCGCACCGACCGGCGCGGATGTGCTGCGCGCCGCGACGGTGAGCCTGGCCCGCCAACACGCTCCCGGCGACGCCCGGTTCCAGGTGGCCTCCCTGGTCACCGCCGCCGAGCCGGTCGCCGACGACACCGAGGCGGTCCTGCGCGCGGCCGGTCACCCGGTGCACCGCCTCGACGCGGCCGGACTGCGCGACCGGATCGCCGCCCTGGCGGCCGAGCCCGACGGTCGCGAGTACCTGGTGGTGTTCGGCATGGACGCCGCCGCGTCGGTTCTCGGTGCCACCGACCCGGGCACGTTCCGCTCCGGCCTGGACGATCTGCGCGCGCTGCTGCGACAGGGCCCCGCGCAGGGGGTACACCTGCTGGGCTGGTGGCGCGGGTTGCGCCGGCTCGCCGACGACCTGGGCGGCACCCAGAACCGCGACGACGTCGCGTGCCTGGTCGCCCTCAACGTGCCCGGGACCGAGTTGGCCCTGCACCTCGGGACGCACGACCTGGCCTACACGCCCCGCCCCGACCGGGCGCTGCTGATCGACCGGCACGACCAGCGCACCCGGCTGATCGTCCCGTTCGCCGGCGACGGGCACGAACCGGACGGGGAGCGGTGACAGTGTCCTTCGAGGAGTACGCGGCGCTCGCCCGACAACTGTCCGAGCAGCGCCGCGCCGGTGAACAGCACGCTGCCACCGAGGCGGCGCGTCGCCGTGACCTGCACGCCGCCGTCGACTACCTGGAGCAGCGGCTGACCGCCCAGGGGCACCGCCTCGACCAGCTCGGCCGCGCGATCGGCATCGACCAACCGCCACCCGGCCCACCCCCGGGGCGTCCGGCCGAGACCCCCGACTGGTCGGGCCCACCGTCCGGCTCCGGGGCCGGTGCTGGTCCGGTCACCGCTGCCGGGCCGGGCCTTTCCTCCGCTGCCGGGTCCGGCCCTTCCACCGCACCCGGAACGGGGGACGGGGGATCCGACGGCGCAGCCGGCGCGCCGGGGCGGGCGGGGGTCGGGGCGTACCCCGAGTTGCCGGCGGGGGAGGCGCGGCTGGCGTTGCCGACGGCGGTGAGCCCGGCGGGCGCCGGGGTGCCGGCGCAGCGCGCGGCGGCGGTCGACCCGACGGTCGAGCTGGAGTTGGCCCGGCGGATGGCCGACGAGGCCGACCGGCACGGGCAGCAGGCAGAGCTGCTGGCCCAGCGGCCGGCGCTCCTGCCGACATGGTCGCCGCTGGCTCGGGCGGTCGCGGTCTACGCCGGGTGCGGCGTCGCGGCCGGGGTGCTCGTGCTGGCCCTGGTGCTCGCCTCCGGGGTGGGCCTGGTCGACGGGTTCACCCTCGGCGCGTGGATCTGCGCGGGGTTGCCGGCGGTGGCGTTCTTCGGCGGGTACCTGGTGCTGGGCCGGTGGGGGCGGCCCGCGATGGTCGCCGGCACCCCGCCGCGTTACCTGCCGCTCGGGTTCCTGATCTGTTTCCTGGTGGTGCCGATGGCCTACTGCGCCTACCTGCTGCTGGTGCGCGGCCTGCGCTGATCGGCGCAATCCGGCAACGCCGGTTTCGGCGTTGGTTCGTCGCGGAAGCCCCAACCGGCCCTGGTCGCCGGCGGGATCGCGAGCAAGAGTGTCAGCAGCAGCGCGAGGCCGACGCCCAACCCGAGGGCGACCCCCCAGCCGCCGTCGACCAGGGGGTCTGGCGGGCGTGTCGGTGGGTGTCACGTCGCCATGCTCCGTCCGCTGCGATCGGCGCCGGCCTTTCCGCTTCCCGCCGCGGGCCATATCCGAGATCAGATCGCGTCCGGTGAACTCGCCCCCGGGGCGCAAGCTTCCGTCCACCGCCCGGCCTCGCACTGACCTCCACGTCTTGGCGTTGTCCGCAAGTCTGAAGATCTTGGAAGGAAAGCGCCCCTGGAGGGGCCGAAATCTTCCAAGATCTACCGCTCAGGGGCTGCGATCGCGTGGTCGCGGGGGGTGTGCGGATCTCGTACGCTCCCAGGTGGTCTCCGCTGCGGTGGAGGCGGTGGCCGACAAGGGGGAGGCGCGCGTGAGCGCAGCACAGATCATCGCGAGGTTGGCGGCGGCGTCGCAGAAGCTGGACGAGGCTAAGGCCAAGACCGCGGCGGCGGCACAGGACGCAGCCGAGGCGCGGGCACTCGTCGCCGGTGCCCTGGAAGGTGTGGCGGCCGGTCCACTGGTCGGCATGATCGACGCGTACCGCCAGGCGTTGGCCCAGGCGTCTCAGGGTGGCGATCCGGCGAAGCAACACGTGCAGGAGACGATCGCCAAGGTCCGAGCGCTGGGAAACTGACCACGGGTGGTGGCACGCGATCCCGAGAGGCCGGTCAGCGGGTGATACGGACGGTCCCCTCGAAGCGCGGGTAGTCGCAGCCGTCCTGACAGAGCTCGAAGCCTCCGCTGGCCAGCGCGATTCCCTTGTGGAAGACGAGCCCGCCGTTCTCCGCGTAGACCCGTCCGGTCACGGCCTGCGGCGTGCCGTTGCAGTCGACGGGTGACCAGCCGCTGCCGTACGCGACTCGGTCGCCGTTGCGTTGCCGAAGGATGAACTCCGCGCCGCCGGACGCGCCGGCCGGGCAGGTCACGGTGATGGTGACGTCCACGGCGATGCCTCGGGCGACCAGGGTCGCGGAGGTGACCTCGACGTCACTCGCCGCGCTCGCCGCGGTCGGGTTCAGCAGCGCGGCCAGCGACAGCCCGAACAGTGCGAGGGTGGTGGTGATGCGGCGCACGGCGGTCCCCCTTGCCGGAGTGGGTGCTTACCTGCGGTCACCATAGCCCTCTCCGACACATACCGATATCAATTGATTGCTGCGGCGCGGTGTGCCGGTGCGGCGTCCGCGGGTTGGTGCGCAGCAGCGAGGGTACGCCGTGGAAGGTGCCGGCGCCGTCGGTCAGCACCTAGCGTCGGTTGCGGCTGGCGACCGGGCTGTCTCGATGGTCCGGCGGGCGGTTCCGGGTCACAGGCCGGCGAGACGGTCAGCCGCGCGAGCGGGGCAGGCAGCACTTCTTGTACTTGCTGCCGGAGCCGCACCAGCAGGCGTCGTTGCGGCCGGGTGGCCAGGCGGTCACGCCGGCCTCGTCGAGGCTGTCGGCGTACTCGTCGAGGGTTTCCTCGTCGACGGGGTCGACACCGGCGAAGGCCGCCAGGCCGGCGACCGTGCCGGTGACCACGCCCAGGTCGGCGCCGCCCAGCCCGGAGGCATCGACGAAGGCGCGTTCGAGGTTGGCGCGGTGCTCGTCCCAGGTGGGCGGGTAGGTCTCGGCGAGCGCCGGCCAGCGCACCAGCAACGCGTCGAACTCCGCCTTCGGCCAGAAGAGCAGCGTGGCCGGGCCGTCGTCCAGGGCGTCGAGCGCGTGGTCGCTGGCGGCGCGCAGCCGGTCGGCGAGGTTGTCGTACTCGTCGTGCGGCAGGCCCAGCTCCTCGCGCAGGTCGTGCCGCTGCTGGGTCAGGCCGAAGATCATGGCTGCGGCCTCGTCCTGGGCGTCCTCGGACTCGTGCTGCTGGGCGCGGGTCCGTTCCAGGATCGCGTCGAGCGCCCCGGTCAGCCACTCCAGCGCCGTCTCGGTGTGGTCGGATTCGACCAGCTCGTCGACCAGGTACGTGGCGTCGGGGTTGGTCTCCAGCAGTGGGCGCAGCGCGGTCAGCTCCGCCAGGCCCTCGTCGGTGCGACCGAGGCGCAGCAGCAGGCCACCGCGCACCGCCCGGGCGTACGCGTCCTCGTCGGGCTGTTCGGCGATGGCGCGAGTGGCCAGGGCGAGTGCGTCGGGCAGGTCGCCCGCCTGCTCCAGGATGTCCACGGCGACCAGCAGGGCGTACCCGGTGTCGGCCGGGTCCGCGACCCGCCCCTCGTCTACCGCGCCCACCAGCTCGGCGACGAGTGCGGCCGGATCCGGGCTATCGAGCCCCAGGGAGCCGATCTCCTCGATACGGTCGGCGGTCAGCAACTCGGGCATCGGCTCATCCTGAAGGCGGTGAGTGGTGGACGGGGAGGCGGCCAGCGTACTCCCGAGGACGCCGCAGCCCGGGCGGCGAACCGCCCGGGCTGCGACAGCGATCCTCAGCGGGTCGCGGGCATGGTGGCGAACTCGCCGGCTAGCTCCGACTCGACGATCGTCGCGGTGGACGGCCGCCGACCGGCCGACGCCCGCCGGGCGGACGGGACGGCGAGGGCCGCGAGCGCGGCGGCCAGGGCGATCGCCGTGAGGACGAGAAAGCCCATCGTGAAGCCGGCCTCCCGGGGCAGGCCGTTGGCCTGCGGGTGCGCGGTGATCACACCGCTGACCACGGCGGCGCCGATCGCGCCGCCGATGGTCCGGATGTTGGCGTTCATGCCGGTCGCCACGCCCGTCTGGCTGGCGGGCACGCTGGCGACGATCAGGTTGGCCATCGACGCGAAGGCCAGACCGATGCCGAGCCCGACCAGGCCCCCGGCGAGGGCGACCTCCCAGCGGGTGTCGTGCGCGGCGGCGAGCATCGCGGCCGCGACCACGTTGAACGCGGCACCGGTGGCGAGCTGCGCCTTGGCGCTGAAGACGGCCTGGAGGCGGCCGGCGACGAGGCCGGCGACGAACATCGCGACGAGCATCGGCAGCATGAGCAGACCGGCCTGGCTGATGCTGGCGCCGAAGCCGTAGCCGGCGACGGTCGGGGTCTGCACGAACTGCGGGAGGAACGCGTACACGGAGAACATCGACGCGCCGTAGAGCAGGGCGACCAGGTTGGTCGTCCACACGCCGGGCAGGCGCATCATCCGCATGTCGATCAGCGGGTTGGCCGAGCGCACCTCGGCGACCAGCCAACCGGCCAGCAGCACCACGGCGAGCGCGAGCAGGCTGAGCACCCGGGTGGAGGTCCAGCCCCAGGCCGCGCCCTGGCTGATCGGCAGCAGCAGCGCCACCAGCCAGCCGGAGAGCAGCACTGTGGCGCGCCAGTCGATGCGCCCGGGGGTGCGAACCGGCGACTCGGGGATGAACAGGTGGGCGGCGGCGGCGGTCAACCCCACCACGACCATCGGGATCCAGAACAGCCACCGGTAGTCCAGCGCGGTGACGATCGGGCCGGCCAGCACGATGCCCAGGCCGCCGCCGGCCGCGACGATCGCCGAGATGGCGGCGACGGCGGAGGAGACCCGCGCGGCCGGGAACTCGTCCCGGATGATGCCGAACGAGAGTGGGAAGACGGCCCCGCCGATGCCCTGCACGACCCGGGCGACGATGAGCACGCCGATGTTCGGGGCGATGGCGGCCACCAGGCAGCCGAGGGCGAGCGCCGCGAGCGAGGCGACGAGCATGCGCTCCTTGCCGACCATGTCGCCGACCCGACCGAGGATCGGCGTGAAGATCGACGCCGAGAGCAGGTAGGCGGTGAGCACCCAGGTCACGGTGTTCTGGGAGGTGTGCAGGTCCTGCTGGATGGTCGGCAGCACCGGGGTGATCAGCGACTGGAGCATCGCGAAGAACCCGGCACCGGCCGCGAGCACGGTGAAGGTGAGCCGACGCGAGCTGCGTCGGGAGGTCACTGCCACGAGAGAAGACTCCTGATAACGGTACGGAGGGAGGTGTGTCACCCGTCGTCTCTGGCGGGCGGGCTTGTCGGGTCCGGGGATCGGGGTGGCCAGGCAGCGATCGAGCGGGTCCCGAGGTAAGCTAACCGGAGGCAGGCCTCCGGCGATTCCGGAGGGGTGCCTCCACTAAGCTAGCGGAGGGTTCCCTCCGGATGCAACCAGGGTGAGGTGACGCACGTCATGAGCAGCGCGGGGCAGGCGCCCGAGGTCTTCGCCCGGCGGCCCAAGCGGGCCGATGCGCGGCGCAACTACGACTCCCTGGTCGGTGCGGCCCGCGAGGCGTTCGCCGAGAACGGCGCCGCCGCCTCGCTGGAGGACGTGGCCCGGAGGGCCGGGGTGGGCATCGGCACGCTCTACCGCAACTTCCCGAGCCGGCGGCACCTGTTCGAGGCCGTCTACGTCGAGGAGGTCCGGGCGTTGAGTCGTACCGCCGAGGACCTGGCCGAGTTGCCACCGTGGGACGCGCTGGTCGCCTGGCTGCACCGGTTCGTCGCGTACGTCGCCACCAAGCGGGCGCTCGCCGAGCAACTGCTGCACGACTCCGAGATCTTCCAGAGCTGCCGGACGGAGATCTACGCCGCCGGTGAGCCGCTGATGCGGCGGGCCCAGGCCGCCCACGCGGTCCGTGACGACATCGGCTTCGACGACGTGGTGCGGCTGATCAGTGGCCTCACCATGGCCCAGTTCCCGTCACCCGAGCAGCGCGACCGGGTGCTCGGCGTAGCCCTGGACGGGCTGCGCGCGCCGGCCGTCCCACACTGACCCGCGCCTAGCTCATCGACCGGTCAGTGGTCGACCAGCAGTAGCCACTCGTCGTCGAGGCGTTCGGTTGTGGAACCGGGCCCGGCCGAAGTTCGCGGCGTCGATGAAGCGAGCCCCGTCGAACAGCGCCTCGGCGCCGAACACCGTCCAGCGGAACAGCGCCATCTTCGTGAAGCGGACGGAGTGGAAGCCGGCCGACCGGCCGAACTCGGTGTGCTCCATCGACAGGGCGCCGTCGAAGACGGCCTCCCGGAACGTGACGGCCTCCTCGAAGCGGGTCGCGTCGAAGCTGGTCGGCTGGCCGAAGGTCACCCGGCGAAACGAGGTCGGGCCGTCGGGGGTTCGTCCGCGGCCACGGCCACGGCATGCCATTCGCCGGCAGGACCCGGGGGTACGCGCCGGGCCGGACCGGGTGGTGACCGCCCGTGCCGACAGCGCGGCTGTCCGATATGGAAGGCCGGCGAAATGCCGGTTTGCACCTTCGGTGGAACAACGGGTTACCGGCGCGTAACAAGTCATTGACGTTTCTGAATTGTTGCGGGGATGATCGTCGCACGGTCGACCGGACACCCCCACCCACCTGCCCGGTTCGCCGGGTGCCTCCCCCCGGAGGTGCAGCCATGCTGCTCCGAAAGACCTCCCTCGTCGTGTCCCTCGCCGTCGCCGCCCTGATCGCCTCCGCCGGCACGGCGACCGCCGCCCCCGCTGCCGTCGCCGATCCCGCCGCCCCCGCTGCCGTCGCCCCGACCGCCGCCGCCAACCCGGTGATCGTGGTCGGCGGCCTCAGCGGCGTCGCCGTCGCGTACGAGCCGATCGCCGCCCGGCTGCGCGCCGACGGCTACCGCGCCTTCATCTACCAACTGCCCGGGCTGGGCCTCGGCGACATCCCCGCCTCTGCCCGCGCGTTCGCCACGTACGTCGACCAGGTACGCGCCAGCACCGGCGCGACGACGGTGGACGTGGTTGCCCACTCCGAAGGTGGCCTGGTCAGCCGCTACTACCTCAAGCGGCTCGGCGGCACGGCCACCGTCGGTCGTTACGTCAGCCTGGGCACACCGCAGTACGGCACCTACGTCGCCAACATCGTGGCGTTCCTGGGCCTGGGCAACTGCGCCGGCATCGTGGCCTGCCAACAGATGACCATCGGCTCGGCGTTCCTCGCCGACCTCAACGCCGGTGACGACACCCCGGGGGCGGTGCGCTACACCACCATCCGCACCCTCCAGGACGAGCTGGTCCGGCCGACCGGCAACGCCGTCGTCAACGACGGTGCGACGAACGTGCTGATCCAGTCGTACTGCCCGCTGCGGGTGGTGGGGCACCTCGGCCTGGTGCTCGACGGCACGGCGTACACCATCGTGCGCGGCGCCCTGGTCGACGGCCCGGTGCGACCCAACTGCCTCGCGCTCTGACCGGTCCGTGGAGGTGGTCCGACGGGACCACCTCCACGGTCGCGAGCGGGTGAATGCCGGTTGCCGGACGTTCCTGGGAAAGCGGATACCGGTGGGTCAGCTCGCCTTGGCGAGCGCCTCGAACTCGTCGTCGGTGAGTCGCACGTCGGCCGCGCGGACGTTCTCCTCCAGGTGCGCCACCGAGGACGTACCGGGGATCGGCAGCATCACCGGCGAACGGCGCAGCAGCCAGGCCAGCGCGAGCTGCGCGGGCGACGCGCCGTGCGCGGTGGAGATGGCGTCCAGCGGCCCGCCCGGGCGGGCCAGCTCACCGGTGGCGATCGGGAACCACGGGATGAACGCGAGGTCGTTGCGCTCGCAGTACTCCAGCACGTCCTCGGCGCTGCGGTTGGCGAGGTTGTACAGGTTCTGCACCGACGCGATCGTGGTGATCGCCCGGGACTCCTCGATCTGCGCGACGCTCACCTCGGACAGGCCGATGTGCTGGATCTTTCCCTCCTGCCGCAGCAACGCCAGCTCACCGAGCTGGTCGGCCAGCGGCACCTTCGGGTCGATCCGGTGCAGCTGGTACAGCGGAATGCTGTCCAGGCCCAGGTGACGCAGGCTCAGCTCGCACTGCTGGCGCAGGTACTCCGGGCGACCGACGACGCGCCAGTCGCCGGGCCCGGCCCGCGTGAAGCCACCCTTGGTCGCGATGACCAGGTCATCGGCGTACGGGTGCAGGGCCTCACGGATCAGCAACTCCGAGACGAACGGCCCGTACGAGTCGGCGGTGTCGATGAACGTCACGCCCAGCTCGATCGCGCGGCGCAGCACCCGGACCGCCTCGGCCGGGTCCTTCGGGTCTCCCCAGACACCCGGGCCGGTGATCTGCATCGCCCCGTAGCCGAGCCGGTTGACCGTGACGTCACCACCGATGCGGTACGTGCCGGACGCCTTCGCTGGCTGCTCACTGATGTTTGTCGCCATGGGTGAATCATCCCCCGAAGCCCGGCAGTGACACCGCCGGTCCGCGCGCTGTGCGGCTGGACAGGCTCCCCGGCCGCCGACGGTTACGGCGAAGCGACAGGTGCGACCGGGGCGTACGTGCGACGCTGGCCGGGGCCGGTGCGTTCCGGCGCGACGGCGGAGGGAGCACCCATGGCGGGAGTGCCGCAGGTCAACTTCGCGCTCGACACGTACGAGTGCATAGTGCTCTATCCCGGCGCGGCCGGGCGGGTGCTGCCCGCCGAGACCGTGCAACGGTTGCAGGCCGAGCACGCCGAACACATGCAGGCGTTGCAGCGACGCGGCATCATCCTGGTCTCCGGCTCGATCGACGGGACGACCAGCAACCCGGAGCCCCCGATCGGCTTCGGGCTCGCCCGCACCGGCAGCGTCGAGGACGTACGCAGCGTGCTGGAGGCCGACCCGGCGGTGCAGGCCGGGCTCTACCGGGTGGACGTGCTGACCTTCCTCTGTCCGGCCGGGTCGCTGGAGTTTCCGCTGGTCAAGACCGAGAGCTGATTGGTCGGTCAATCGGCGGCTGTCGTGATGGTGACGGCGCCGGGCCCCCCGCCGGTGCTACGGTCGCGCCCAGCGAGGGCCGCCGCCGGGGCGTACCCGGCGCCATCGGTCGGCCCCGGTCGAGGAGTCGCCATGCTCTCCGCCGCCACCGGTGATGTCGCGTCCGCGACCGCCCGGCTGCGCGCCCTGCTCGGTGACCGGCTGCACGAGCCGGGCGAGCCCGCGTACGCCACCACCACCCGGCTCTGGAACGGCGCGGTCCAGCGCACGCCCGCCCTGGTCGCGCGCTGCCTGGACACCGACGAGGTGGCCGCCGCAGTCGACATCGCCGCCCGGTGCCACCTGCCCCTGTCGGTCCGCTCCGGAGGGCATGACTGGGCGGGCCGGGCGCTACGCGACGGCGGCCTGGTGCTCGACCTGACCGGACTGCGTGCCGTCCGGGTCGACCCGGACACGGCCACGGTGACCGTCGGCGGCGGCACCACGGCCGCGGAACTGCTCGCCGCCGCCCGCCCGCACGACCTGGTGGTGCCCACCGGCACGGTCGGCGACGTGGGCATGGCCGGGCTCACCCTGGCCGGCGGGTACGGCCCGCTGTGCGGCCGGTTCGGGCTGACCCTGGACAGCCTGCTCGGCGCGGAGGTGGTCCTCGCCGACGGCCGCCGGGTCACCGCCGACCCCCGGCACGACGCCGAGCTGTACTGGGCGCTGCGCGGCGGCGGCGGAAACCTCGGCATCGTGACCGAGCTGCGCTTCCGGGCACACCGGCTGCCCGGCGTGCTGGCCGGCATGATCATGTTCGCGTTGGCCGAGGCGCCGGACGTGCTGCGCGGCTACGGAGCGCTGGTCGCCGAGGCCCCGGACGAGCTGACCGTGATGACCGGTTTCCTGCCCGGCCCGGCCGGCGAGCCGGTGATCTTCGTCTGCCCGTTCTACAGCGGCCCGGACCTGGACGCCGGGCTGCCGTGGATGGACCGACTGCGCGCCCTGGGCACCCCGCTGGTCGACCAGATCGCCCCGATGCCGTACGCGGACGCGTTGCGGATGTTCGACGGCGGGATGGTCGACGGCAACCACTACCTGCTGCGTACCCGCTGGCTGCCCGCGCTCACGGACAACGCGGTGGACGTGATCGTCGACGCCGCCCGGCAGGTCAGCTCGCCGTTCTCCGCGCTGGCCGTGCACCACTTCCACGGTGCGGCCACCCGGGTCCGGCTCGCCGACACGGCGTTCGGGCTGCGCGCCGATCACCTGCTCACCGAGATCATCGCGGTCTGGGCGCCCGGCGAGCGGGCCGAGCCGCACCGGGTGTGGGCCGAGCGCACCTCGACGGGGCTCGCCCCGCACGCCCAGCCCGGCGGTTACCCCAATCTGCTCGCCCCGGAGGAGACCGATCGGGTCGAGCTCGCCTACGGCGCGAACTGGCCGCGGCTGCGCCGCGCCAAGCGCCGCTACGATCCGCGTGAGCTGCTCACCGCGGTGCCCACCCTGCCGCCGTCGAGGCACTGATGGCGGGCCGCGCCCGGGAGCACCCCGACAGCGCACGTCACCGGAGGCGTACGATTCCCGGCGCGCGGTCGCTGTTGCCCGTCGCCACAACGTTCCCGGTGCGGTTCCGCCCGCCGGCCCGACGCGCGCCGCGCGTCGTTGGACACATGTTCCGCTGCCTGCAATGGGTCGGTCCCGAGTCCGACCTGAAGGAGAGACTAGCCTGATGGGCGTGACACGCCGCGCGAAGATCGTCTGCACTCTTGGTCCCGCCACCTCGTCCCCGGAGCGCATCCGGGGTCTCGTCGAGGCCGGCATGAACGTGGCGAGGCTCAACTTCAGCCACGGCAGCCACGCCGACCACGAGGCGGTCTATCGACTGGTCCGGGAGGCGTCCGAGGCGGCAGGTAAGCCGGTGGCCGTCCTCGCCGACCTGCAAGGCCCCAAGATCCGGCTCGGTCGGTTCGCCGACGGCCCGCACGAGTGGCGCACCGGCGACTCGGTCGTGATCACCGGCGACGACATCGTCGGCACGAAGGAGCGGGTCTCCTGCACCTACCAGAAGTTGCCGCACGAGGTGAAGCCCGGTGACCGGCTGCTGATCGACGACGGTCGGGTCGCCGTCGAGGTCACCGACGTCACCGGCAACGACATCCGCTGCCTCGTCACCGAGGGCGGCCCGGTCTCCAACAACAAGGGCGTCTCGCTGCCCAACGTGGCGGTCAGCGTGCCCGCCATGTCGGACAAGGACGCCGAGGACCTGCGTTTCTCCCTCGGGCTCGGTGTCGACCTGGTCGCGCTCTCCTTCGTCCGCTCGGCGGAGGACATCAAGCTCGTGCACGGCATCATGGCCGAGGAGGGCGTGTTCCGCCCGGTGCTGGCCAAGGTCGAGAAGCCGGAGGCGGTGGACGAGCTCGAGGCCATCGTGCTGGCCTTCGACGGCGTCATGGTCGCCCGCGGTGACCTCGGTGTCGAGATGCCGCTGGACCAGGTCCCCCTGGTGCAGAAGCGCGCCGTGCAGCTGTGCCGGGAAAACGCCAAGCCGGTCATCGTCGCCACCCAGATGCTCGACTCGATGATCGAGAACTCCCGCCCCACCCGGGCGGAGGCCTCCGACGTCGCCAACGCGGTGCTCGACGGCGCGGACGCGGTGATGCTCTCCGGCGAGACCAGCGTCGGCAAGTACCCGGTGCTGACCGTCAGCACCATGGCGAAGATCATCACGACCACCGAGTCCGGCTCGATCGGCGTTCCCCGGTTGCAGCACGACCCGCGTACCCACGGTGGCGCGCTCACCGTCGCCGCCTCGTCGATCGCCCGGGCCATCAACGCCAAGGCGCTCGTCGCCTTCTCGCAGACCGGCGACACCGTCCGACGGCTGTCCCGCCTGCACTGCGACCTGCCGCTGTTGGCCTTCACGCCCGTCCCCGAGGTGCGCGACCAGCTCGCCCTCACCTGGGGCGTGGAGACCTTCCTGATGCCGTTCGTGCAGCACACCGACGACATGTTCCGTCAGGTCGACCAGGCGCTGCTCGGCCTCAACCGGGCCAACCCCGGCGACTACGTGGTGATCGTCGCGGGTAGCCCGCCCGGCACCCCCGGCTCGACCAACACGCTGCGCGTCCACCAGCTCGGTTCGCTGGTCGACGCGGCGTCGGCGCGGGCGCTGCAGTGAGCGACGGTCGGGTCGCAGTCGGCCAAGCCGCCGTGGACCAGCTCCTGGAAGTGCTGGACCTCGACCCGACCGGTGAGATGACCTTCCGGGGGATGAGCCCCCCGGTCGGTCCACAACGGGTGTACGGCGGCCAGGTCGCGGGTCAGGCCCTGGTCGCCGCCGGCCGCACCGTCGACCCGGAACGGTTCGTGCACTCGCTGCACGGCTACTTCGTCCGCCCCGGCGACCCGGTCGAGCCGATCGAGTACCAGGTGGAGAACATCCGCGACGGACGGTCCTTCTCGGTCCGCCGCTCGGTCGCCCTCCAGCACGGCAAGCCGATCTTCTTCATGTCGGCGTCCTTCCAGCGGGCCGAGGAGGGCCTGGACCACCAGGTAACCGCCCCGCTGGACGTACCCCTGCCGCAGGACGTGCCGACGATGGCCGACCGGCTCTCCCGCTACCCGGAGCGGCTGGGCATGTGGGGTCAGATCCCGCGACCGATCGACGTGCGCTACGTGGGGGAGCCCGGCTGGGTTCGCCCCGGCGACCGGCCCGCCGACCCGCACCAACGGGTCTGGATGCGCATCGACGGCAAACTACCGGACGATCCGCTGCTGCACGCCTGCGCGCTCACCTACGCCTCGGACCTCACCCTGCTCGACTCGGTGCTCTCCGCGCACGGCGAGGTGTGGGGGCCGGGCGGGTTGGTCGGCGCGAGCCTCGACCACGCCCTGTGGTTCCACCGGCCGTTCCGTGCCGACGAGTGGTTCCTCTACGACTGCCTGAGTCCGTCGGCGTCCGGGGCCCGTGGGCTGGCGACCGGCCGGATGTTCACCACCGACGGCCGGCAGATCGCCAGCGCTGTCCAGGAGGGTCTGCTGCGCCGCGTCGGCGCCTGACGTTCTCGACCGTCCCCGCCAGGCCTCTGGCGGGGACGACGAGACTCAGCCCTGGTAGATGGCCTCGCCGGCGATCTCGATCTGCACCGTCTTACCGACCAGCACCCCGCCGCTCTCCAGGACGACGTTCCAGAGCAGGCCGTAGTCCTCGCGGTTGATCTCGGCCGTCGCGCTGAACCCGAAGATGTTCTGCCCGTACGGATCCTGCCGTGCGCCGCCGAAATTCACCTCCAGGTCGACCGGCCGGGTGATCCCCTTCACCGTCAACTCGCCGGTGAGGACGAATCGTCCGGGAACGCCGTCCGACTGCGGCGGAACAATGTGACTCCGGCCTCGTCCAGCCAGCCGATGGTTGCGCAGACGGGCCCACTGGAATATGGGGTTGTCGTTGCCCTGCCATTTAATGCCGGTGCTTCGATATTCGAGTGTGGGATAGCGCTCCACGTCGAGGAAGTCGGCGCTCTTGAGATGCGTGTCCCGGTCGACGCTCCCGGTGCTGATGCTGGCCGACATGATGGTCGCCGTCACCGAGGAGAGCAGCGGATCCTCCGCCACGAAGACCTGCGCGCTGGCCTCGGCGAACTCGCCGCGTACCGGGCTCACCATCATGTGCCGGGACAGGAAACCGATCCGCTTGTGCGCCTGATCGAGAAGATAGGTGCCGGCCGCCGGGATGGTCATGCCATCCCAGGTGCGTGTCGCGGTATCGGTCATCGTATTGCCTTCCCCCCGAGGGTGCCCGGGCGTTTGTCAATATCTTGCCGGCGGTCGGGTAAACGGCCAGACAGTCGTACTCCCGCCCAGCATAGGGACGCTCCGGAACGACTTTTCGGCCCCCACCTTGTCGTGGATCATGACGGACTTCGCCGGTCCTCCGCGAGGAAGCGAATGCGCGGATCTCCGTCGATGCGTGTCCGATTGGCCGAGGGTCGCCCGCCCGCCCGGTTGACCAGCGACTAACCTTGCCGACATGCGCCTCTCCGCCCGGGTCGACTACGCCCTCCGCGCGGCTGCCGAACTCGCCGCGACGGCCAGTGGCCCGGGGCGCGGCCGGCCCGTCACGGCCGACCAGATCGCCCGAGCCCAGGAGATCCCGCCGAAGTTCCTGGAGAGCATCCTGCTCCAACTGCGCCGTGGCGGCATCGTGCACGCCCAGCGCGGCCCGGAGGGCGGCTACTGGCTGGCCCGCCCCGCCGAGAAGATCTCCCTCGCCGAGGTCATTCGGGTGATCGACGGGCCGCTCGCCCACGTACGCGGACAGCGCCCCGAACAACTCGGTTACCACGGCCCGGCCCGCGCGCTCCAGGAGGTCTGGATCGCGCTGCGGGCCAGCGAGCGCGAAATCCTGGAACTGGTCAGCGTCGCCGACGTGGCAGCAGGCACCCTGCCCGCACGGGTCACCGAGTTGGTCGCCGACCCGCGCGCCTGGACCTGAGCGCCGGCCCATCCGGGCCTCACGCCGTGCGTCTGCGGGAGCGCGTCGTGGTGGGCTCCGCTGCGTCATGTCCGGTTTTGCCGTGTCGCGTCGTGCTCGAACGCGCCCATCTTATTGAGCTGGCACATCCTCGACGCCCCCGCAGGCCCGTCTACTTTGGGTGGTTCCGCCAGCTACGCGTGGGCCCGGCGCACAGATCGGCGCCGACGGTCGGGAGATCTTGGACAGTTTCCGTTCGCGGCTAACGGAAACTGTCCAAGATCTCCCAGTGGTGAAGCTGGAAACGCCGTGCCTGCGGGTCCGTCGACCGGCGGTCCTGCTGAAGTGCCTGCGCGGTTGGCCTGAGGGGGGCGCGCCACGCGGTGGCGTCCCATCCACCGATCGGGGGCTTGACCCTGACTGCCGTGTGCCGCATTGTCGACCAAGTCGATAGGAGATGCCGAAAAGTCAGGGGGCGCGCTCGTGCGCAAGCTACTGGTCCTCGCTCTGGTCGGGCTCGTCGCGCAGTTGATCGATGGGTCGCTCGGCATGGCGTACGGGTTGACCTCGTCGACGCTGCTGCTGGTCGCCGGAGTCGCCCCGGCCGCCGCCTCGGCATCGGTGCACCTGGCCGAGATCGGCACCACGCTCGCCGCCGGGGTCGCGCACTGGCGGTTCGGCAACGTCGACTGGCGAGTGGTGACCCGCATCGCGCTGCCCGGCGCGATCGGTGCCTTCGCCGGCGCCACAGTGCTCAGTTCGATCTCCACCGAGGCCGCCGCGCCGTGGATGGCCGGCATCCTCTTCACGCTCGGCGCGTACCTACTGGTTCGCTTCGCCCGCCCGTTGCGCACCGATCGGGTCGGCGGGCGGCTCCGCGGTCGCTTTCTCGGCCCCCTGGGCCTGGTCGCCGGCTTCGTCGACGCGACCGGCGGCGGCGGATGGGGCCCGGTTGCCACCCCGGCACTACTGGTCTCCGGCCGGATGGAACCCCGCAAGGTGATCGGCTCGGTGGACACCGCCGAGTTCGTCGTGGCCGGCGCGGCCAGCGTCGGCTTCCTGATCGGGCTGGGCACCGAGGGGTTCCTGCTCCCCACGGTCGCCGCACTGCTGGTCGGCGGGCTTATCGCCGCCCCGCTGGCCGCCTGGCTGGTGCGAATCGTGCCCGCCCAACTGCTCGGCGCAGCGGTCGGCGGCGTGATCGTGCTGACCAACGCCCGCACCCTGATCCGCTCCGCCGAACTGGACGGCCCGGTCCGCCCCATCACGTACGCCCTGTTGGCCGCCGGCTGGTTGGCTGCCCTGGTGCTGGCGGTGCGGGCCCTGCGCCGAACTCGGCGGGCGCGTATCGAGGCCGCCACGGCCGCAAACGCTTCTCCCGCTCCCGGCCCGGCCGCCCTCGCCGGCGTTGGTGCCGCCGCAGATGCCCCGGCCGAGCTGGCCCCAACGGGTACGCCCAACCCACGCTGAACCCCGTTCCCAACCGCCACCCCGCCCGCTAGCCGACCCCCGCTCGACCGCGGACGCCCTCTAGGTCGAGGGCGGTGACAACAGCATGGCGCCGTCCGCGCAAGGCGCACGCCCCAAGATCCGTGCAACGTCTTTGAACCTGCGGCCTCGGCGCGCGTCGTGCCGGTGCTTCGCCTGATGTGGGGTGGTTGTTGGGTCGGGTGGTTCGGCGCGGGGCGCGGGGCGCGGTCAGGGGGCGAGTAGGTCTTTGGCCGTGGTGGAGAGCAGTGTCCAGGCGGTGTCGATGTGCGTTTCGGTGGTCTGTGGGGAGCCGACGGCCATCCGCAGCGTGTAGCGGCCGGCGACCCGGGTGTGCGTCAGGTACACGCGTCCGGTGGCGTTCACCGAGGCCAGCAGTGCGGCGTTGACGTCGTCGTCGGCGCGTAGCCGGAAGCAGACCAGCGCGAACGGGTGCGCCGCCGCCAACTCGAACCGGTCGTCGGCGCGAACCTGCTCGGCGAACCGCTCGGCGAGCCGTACACCGGAGCGGATGTGTGCCCGCAACCCTTCGACGCCGTACCAGCGCAGCACGAACCACAGCTTCAGGGCCCGGAAGCGTCGACCCAGCGGCACCTGCCAGTCGCGGTAGTCGATCACCGCGCCGGAGTCGGAGGCCGCGTTGCGCAGGAACTCCGGCAGTACGGTCAGCGCCTCGATCAACTCGGCCCGGTCGGCTACCCAGAACGCGTCGCAGTCGAAGCCGGTGAGCAGCCACTTGTGCGGGTCGAAGCAGTAGGAATCGGCGTAGTCCAGGCCGGCGTGCGACCACCGTAGTTCGGGGCAGACGGCGGCGGAGCCCGCGTACGCGGCGTCGACGTGCAGCCAGATGCCGTACTGCGCGCAGATGGCCCCGATTTCCGGTATCGGGTCGACGGCGGTGGTGGAGGTGGTGCCGATGGTGGCCACCACGATGGCCGGTACGTCCCCGGCTGCCAGGTCGGCTTCGATCGCCGCGCGTAGCGCGGCGGGCAGCAGCGCCTGGGTGTCCGGGTCGACGTCGATCGCGCGGAGCCCGTCGCTGCCCAGCCCGGCGATACGGACGGCCTTCTCGATGGAGGAGTGCCCGTGTGCGGAGGTGTAGGCGCGGTAGCGCCGGTCGACGCCGGTGTCGCGCCAGCGACCCCCGCTGGCCCGGTGCAGTGCGGCCAGGGTGGCCACCAGGGTCGCCGAGGAGGCGGAGTCCTGGATGACGCCGCCACCGCTGCTGGCGGAGTGGAACCGCTGCGGCAGGTCCAGTAACTGGGCCAGCCAGTCCATCAGCACCGTCTCCAGCTCCGTGCTGGCCGGGCTGGTGGCCCAGAGCATGCCCTGCACGCCGAGCCCGGAGCTGACCAGGTCGCCGAGCACGCTCGGGCCGGAGGTGTTGGCCGGGAAGTAGCCGAAGAAGCTCGGGTGCTGCCAGTGGGTCAGCCCCGGTACGACGATCGCGTCCAGGTCGGCGAGGACCGCCTCGACCGGTTCGCCGCCGGTGGTGGGTGGCGTGGTGGGCAGCGCGGCGGCGACCGTGCCGGGCGGGTCGGACGGGGCGACCGGCCGTTGCCCGACTGTCGCCCAGTAGTCGGCGATCCAGTCGACGACGGCGTGGCCGGCGCGGCGGAACTCGTCGGGGTCCATGTGCGGAGCGGTCACCTCAACGAGTTGATCAGGCATCGATCGTCGACGCAAGACCCGACGGTCATTCGACGAATATCGATATTGCGGAGCGGAAAGCGCTTGCCCTACTATGCGGCTTGAGTCGGATCCGTGAGTTCCAGGGCGTTCACCCCGATCAGATCGCCGTCCGCCACCGCCGCGGCCGAGCCGGTCCACTGTGCTTCCCGGGCGCGGCCAGTGGTCCTCAGCGATCATCACCGGATCCCCGGAGGCAGTCCATGCACCCGTCCAGACATCGGCTGATCCTGCTCGCCGGTACGACGGCCGCCGCCGTCGTGGCCGGCACCCTCGGTACGGTGGTCGCCTCGGCCGCCGCCGTCGGCTGTCGCGTCGACTACCAGATCACGAACCAGTGGCAGGGCGGCTTCGGCACCAACGTCACCGTCACCAATCTCGGCGACCCGGTCAACGGGTGGGCCCTCACCTGGTCGTACGCCGCGGGCCAGCAGGTCACCCAGGCGTGGAACGCCGGCGTCAGCCAGTCCGGTGCCCAGGTCACCGCCCGCAACGTCGACTACAACGCGAACCTCGCCACGAACGGCTCCGTCTCGTTCGGCTTCAACGGTTCGTGGACCGGCAGCAACCCGGTGCCGGGCAGCTTCGCGCTCAACGGCGCGACCTGCACCGGCGCCCCACCCACCGACGAACCGACCACGCCACCTCCGACCACGCCACCTCCGACCACGCCACCTCCGACCACGCCACCTCCGACCACGCCACCTCCGACCAGCGGGGTGCTGCAGATGGAGAACCTGGACCGCGGCCTGGTCAGTGTCCGCTCCGGCAGCGGCAACCTGGTCTCCTGGCGGCTGCTCGGCACCGAGACCTCCGGGGTGGCCTTCAACGTCTACCGGGGATCGACCAGGGTCAACGCCAGTCCGATCACCGGTGCCACCAACTACCTCGACAGCGGCGCGGCGGCCGGCTCGGCGTACACCGTGCGGGCCGTGGTCGGCGGCGTCGAGCAGGCGGCGTCGGCACCGGCGTTGCAGTTCGGCGCGGGTTACCTGGACGTGCCGTTGCAGGTCCCGGCCGGCGGCAGCACGCCCAGCGGCGAGAGCTACACCTACAGCGCCAACGACGCCTCGGTGGGTGACCTGAACGGCGACGGCAGCTACGAGATCGTGCTCAAGTGGGATCCGTCGAACGCCAAGGACAACTCCCAGTCCGGCTACACCGGCAACGTCTACGTCGACGCGTACACCCTCACCGGCACCAGGTTGTGGCGGGTCGACCTGGGCCGCAACATCCGCGCCGGTGCCCACTACACCCAGTTTCAGGTGTACGACTACGACGGTGACGGCCGCGCGGAGGTGGCCATGAAGACCGCCGACGGCACCCGCTCCGGCACCGGTCAGGTCATCGGATCGTCGTCGGCGGACCACCGCAACTCCAGCGGCTACGTGCTCAGCGGACCGGAGTACCTGACCATGTTCGACGGGCGTACCGGCGCGGTGCTCTCCACCGTCACCTACGACCCGCCGCGCGGCACGGTGTCCTCGTGGGGTGACTCGTACGGCAACCGGGTGGACCGGTTCCTCGCCGGCACCGCGTACCTGGACGGGCAGCGCCCCTCGCTGATCATGGCCCGGGGCTACTACACCCGCGCGGTGATCGCGGCCTGGGACTTCCGCAACGGCACGCTGACCAAGCGCTGGACGTTCGACTCGAACTCCTCCGGCAACGGTGCCGCCGCGGGGCAGGGTAACCACCAGCTCTCGGTGGCCGACGTCGACGGCGACGGCCGGCAGGAGATCGTGTACGGCGCGGCCACCGTCGACGACAACGGTCGGCTGCTGCACTCCACCGGCAACGGGCACGGGGACGCCCTGCACGTCGGGGATCTCGACCCGGGCCGCTCCGGCCTGGAGGTGTTCAAGGTCGACGAGGACGGCAGCAAGCCCAGTTCCTACTTCGCCGACGCCCGTACCGGTCAGGTGCTCTGGTCCACGCCGGCCTCCGGCGACAACGGCCGGGGTGTCTCGGCGGACATCTGGGCGGGCAGCCCGGGCGCGGAGTCGTGGTCGTCGGCGGTTGCCGGGCTGGCCAACACCAGGGGGCAGAACGTCGGCCGTAAGCCGTCGTCGGCGAACTTCCTCGCCTGGTGGGACGGCGACCCGGTGCGGGAACTGCTGGACGGCACGAAGATCGACAAGTACGGCACCGGCGGCGAGACCCGGCTGCTCGACGGCAGCGGGGTGGCGTCCAACAACGGCACCAAGTCCACCCCGGCATTGTCCGGCGACATCCTGGGTGACTGGCGTGAGGAGGTGGTCTGGCGAACCAGCGACAGTCGGGCGCTGCGCATCTACAGCACGCCCACCCCGACCAGCAGCCGCATCTACACCCTGATGCACGACCCGCAGTATCGGGTGGCGATCGCGTGGCAGAACACCGCCTACAACCAACCGCCGCATCCGGGGTTCTTCATCGGCAACGGGATGGCCAACCCACCCACCCCGGACATCTACCTACGTTGAGTCAACCCCTGGCGGTCTCGGACGGGGTCGCCTAGGGTGGCAGGCACCGGGCCGCAGCCGCGGAATCCGCTCAGCTCCGGCCCGGTGCGCCACACCGCGGCACCCTCGACCCGTCCCGACCGAGAGTGCCGTACCACCACCGGAACCAACATTAGGCACCGTCCGGGTCGGCGGGGTGACGCTGACGTGAAGATCGTGTTTCATGCCTTCCGGTGCAGACCGCCCGCCACCTGCTCGGCGATCAGCTCGTAGGACCGCACCCGGTCGGCGACGTCGTACACCAGCGTGGTCAGCATCAACTCGTCCGCGCCGGTGCGCCCCACCAGCTCGGTCAGCTGCCGGCCCACCGTCTCCGGCGAGCCCATCGCCTGACCGTCACGGCGTTGCAGGACGAACTCCCTCTCGAACTCGGAGTACGGGTACGCCGCCGCCTCGTCGGGCGTCGACAGCGGCTCGGGCTTCCCGGAGCGCAGCTTCAAAAACGACAGCGCGCTCGGCCCGGCCAGCCACTCGGCCCGCTCGTCGGTCTCCGCGCACACCGCGTTGACCGCCACCATCGCGTACGGCTTGTCCAACCACTGCGACGGCCGGAAGTGCTGCCGGTACAGGGCCAACGCCGGCAGGGTGTTCTGCGAGCTGAAGTGGTGCGCGAAGGAGAACGGCAGACCGAGCAGCCCGGCGAGTTGGGCGCTGAACCCGCTGGAGCCGAGCAGCCACACGGCCGGCTTCGCGCCCTGACCCGGCATGGCGATGATCTGCCCCGGCTTCTCGCCGCTGAAGTAGTTCATCAGGTCCGTCAACTCGCGGGGGAAGTGCTCCGCGGACAGGCCCTCCATGGTGCGCCGCAACGCCAGCGCGGTCACCTGGTCGGTGCCCGGCGCCCGGCCGATGCCCAGGTCGATCCGACCGGGGTGCAGCGCTTCCAGGGTGCCGAACTGCTCGGCCACCACCAGCGGGGCGTGGTTGGGCAGCATCACCCCGCCCGAACCGAGGCGGATCGTCGAGGTGTTCGCGGCCAGGTGTGCCAGCAGCACTGCCGGAGCCGAGCTGGCGATCGCCGGCATGTTGTGGTGCTCGGCCACCCAGAACCGGCGGTAGCCCAGCTCCTCGGTGCGGCGTGCCAGCTCGGTGGTGGCCTCCAGGGCCGCGCCGACAGTGGTGCCCTTGGCGACCGGGGCAAGATCAAGAACAGACAACGGTACGGTGATCACACGTGGTGCCAACTCCCCGGCCTGCCCGTTCATTCCGACCGCCGCTCAGCCCATCCCGCGCGCCTGCTCGAAGATCAGGCTGGTCTGGGTGTGCTGCACCACCGGGTCGACCGCCAGATGGTCCAGCACGAAATCCCGCAACGCGTCACCGGATGCTGCCCGCACGTGCAGCACGTAGTCGTCCGCACCGGCCACGTGGAACACCGACACCACCCCCGGCAGTCGCACCGACCGGGCCCGGAACGCGTCCACCGCCGCCCGCTCGTGGGCGGTCAGCCGCACCGACACCAACGCCTGCAACGGCAGACCGAGCGCGGCCGGGTCCACCTCGGCGTGGAATCCACGGATCGCGCCCCGCTCGCGCAGCGCCCGCGTACGGGTCAGGCACGTCGACGGCGCGACCCCCACCCGCTCGGCGAGAGCGTTGTTCGGCAGGCGGCCATCCGCGGCCAGTTCGCCGAGGATTGCGCGGTCCACCTCGTCCAGGGCCGGATACGGCCGCACATCATTCGGCTCAGCAGGCATTGCGCCATCCTCGCCCGAATCCACCATCGAAACCAAGCTGATCGACAGAATGATCTGCCGAACTGTTGCCTGCCCGTCGGTAGATGTTCGACCCTACCCGCATGACGACGGTGGACACCCGGGCCGTACACGCCGGCCGCGACGACCTACGCGCCCTCGGCGTGCACGTGCCACCCATCGACCTGTCCACCACCAACCCGCTGCCCTCGGTCGACGACGGCGGCGCCGCGTACGAGCAGCTCGCCACCGGCGGCACCCTTCCCGCCGACGGCAGCGCCGTCTACCAGCGGCTCTGGAACCCCACCGTCGCCCGCTTCGAAACCGCCCTCGCCGAACTGGAGGGCACCGCGCAGGCCGTCGCCTTCGCCAGCGGCATGGCGGCCCTCACCGCCACAGTGCTCGCCGCCGCCCGCGACGACCGGCGGCACGTCGTCGCCGTCCGGCCCCTCTACGGCGGCACCGACCACGTCCTCGCCACCGGTCTGCTCGGCACCACCGTCACCTGGGCACACCCCGACGAGGTCGCCGCCGCCATCCGACCCGACACCGCACTGGTCATCGTCGAGACACCCGCCAACCCCACCCTCGACCTGGTCGACATCGCCGCCCTCGCCGCCGCGGCCGGCGACATCCCGCTGCTCGTCGACAACACCGTCGCCACCCCCGTGCTGCAACAACCCGCCCGGCACGGCGCCACCCTCGTCCTGCACAGCGCCACCAAGAGCATCGGCGGGCACGGCGACGTGCTCGCCGGCGTCGTCGCCTGCGACGCCGACTGGGCCGCGCGCCTCCGGCAGGTCCGCGCGGTCACCGGCGCGATCCTGCACCCGCTCGGCGGCTACCTGCTGCACCGCGGCCTGCAAACCCTGCCGCTGCGGGTCCGCGCCCAACAGGCCACCGCCGAGAAACTCGCCGGCTGGCTCGCCGACCACCCCGCCGTACACCGCGTGCACCACCCCTCGGTGCACGACCCGGCGGCGCTGGTCGGCCGCCAGATGGCCGGACCCGGCAGCCTGCTCGCCTTCGAGGTACGCGGCGGCGCACCCGCCGCAGCCGCCGTCGCCGGCGCCTGCCACCTCATCACCCACGCGGTCTCGCTCGGCGGCGTCGACACCCTCATCCAGCACCCGGCCTCGCTCACCCACCGACCCGTCGAGGGCGACGCGAAACCCGCCGCCGCCCTGCTACGGCTCTCGGTCGGTCTCGAAGACCCCGAGGACCTGCGCGCCGACCTCGCCCAGGCCCTCGACACGATCGCCTGATCAGCGCAGCTCGCGGTTGCCCAACACGCGCGTCGGCGAACCCTCCCGCGCCACCCGCAGCATCGCTCGACCGATCCCGTCCGTCGTGGTGACCTGGTTCGGCAGCAACCGACGCAGCACCGGGAACAGCGGACGCGTCACCGCGTACCCGATCCGGTACGCACGGGTCCGCGACACCGCCCCGTGGGTCGGCTGGATGAAACCCGGACGCGCCGCGTAGCCGTTGGGCAGCAGATCCATGATCGCGTTCTCGGTACGGCCCTTGACCCGCGCCCACATCACCCGACCCCGACCCGACGAGTCCGTCCCGACCCCCGAGACGTAGACGAACGTGACCTGCGGACTCACCTCGGCCAGCAACCGCGCCGCCGCGAGCGGGTAGTCGTAGCTGACCCGGGTGTACGCGGCCTCGTCCAGACCCAGCGAGGACACCCCCAGGCAGTAGAAGCATGCATCCACGCCGGTCAGCTCGGCGCGCACCGACGCCAACTCGCCCACGTCCGCGACCGTCAGCTCCCGCAGCTTCGGATCCCGCTGACCGGTCGGCCTGCGGCCGACGGTGAGCACCTCCCGCACGTCCTCGGCGAGCAGACACTCGCGCAACACGCCCTGGCCGACCATGCCGGTCGCACCGAAGATCGCCACCCGCATCAGTTCCACTCCTGTCGCCGCCGCTGTCACCGGCCATCCGCCCGCGCGTCGACCAGGCTCCCACGGTCGGCGTGATCCGCCCTAGTGCAGTCAGGACTTCGGGCCGACGTGCCGGTCCAGTGTGGCGACCGCGTCGCGTCGCGCCACCGACAGCGAGTTGCGCCGGTTCATCCGCCAGGCGACGCCGAGCAGGTCGAGGCCCCACTGGCAGAGCCCCATGATGTCGGCCGACTCGTTGACGAACATGTAACGCGGGTAGACGTAGTGCCGACCTCGCGTCGTGACCCGGTTGGCCGTTCGGCAGCCGTCGGAGTGGAAGAGCCCGCGCAGGAAGTCGCCGGGATGGACTTCGAGAATCCGCCGTTGCCAGTCGGTCAGGACGATCGGTCGCTCGTGCTTCTTGCCCGGACCGTGCTGTGGCAGCAGGCACGGCCAGTGGGTGCCGTAACTCTGTACGCCGACGCAACCCTGTTTCTGGACCCGTTGCACCTTCGACGCCAGCACGGCTCGCATGGCCGTGTCGCACGCCTCAATCAACCCGGGCCACGCATGGGAACAGTAGATGCGCAACACCGGGACGCGTGCCGCTGTCACCAGGTGGCCGTCGCCCAGGTAGAGACCGAGCAGGTAGGCGTAAGCAGCGGGGTCGGTCGGATTCTGGACATCCGGCCGGCACCGGAAGCACCGTAGCTCCGTGCCGCGCTTCACCGGATCGGGTCGATCGACGCACCAGTGCCAGACCGTGGCATACGGCAACGAGAGCGTGCGAGCTACGGAGCGGACGGCGTGTCCGCGTGCGTGGAGAGCGCGGGCTCGTGCCCGTAGCTGCGGTGGGTGCATCCGCATATCATCGAACAGGTGTATGACAAGGTGCCGGGAGCGGGATTCGAACCCGCAAGCCCTTTCGGGCAGAAGTGTTTGAGACTTCCGTGTATGCCGTTCCACCATCCCGGCGGGTGGCGCCTACTGTACCCGACTACTCTCATGCGGGAGCATGGGTGGGTAGCCGTGCAGTGATCGATGGTGGGGGTAGGGCTGGTGGCTGAGATGCCGACGGATGCCGAGCGCAGGCGCGTACTGATCGCCGAGGACGAGGCGCTGATCCGGCTGGACCTCGCCGAGATGCTTGTCGAAGAGGGTTACGAGGTGGTGGGGGAGGCCGGTGACGGCGAGACAGCCGTCCGCCTCGCCGAGGAGCTGAAGCCCGATCTGGTCATCCTCGACATCAAGATGCCGATCATGGATGGGCTGGCCGCCGCCGAGCGCATCGCCGGCGCGCGGATCGCCCCGGTGATCATCCTGACCGCGTTCAGCCAGCGTGACCTGGTGGAGCGGGCGCGGGCGGCGGGCGCGATGGCGTACCTCGTGAAGCCCTTCCAGAAGAGTGACCTGGTCCCGGCGGTGGAGATCGCGCTGTCGCGCTACTCGGAGGTCGCGGCCCTGGAGGCGGAGGTCGCGAGCCTGACCGACCGGCTGGAGATCCGCAAGGCGGTGGAACGCGCCAAGGGCGCGCTGATGACGACCTACGGGATGACCGAGCCGCAGGCGTTCAAGTGGATCCAGCGCACGGCGATGGACCACCGGATGACCATGAAGGAGGTCGCCGAGCGGATCCTCGCGGAGACCGCCGGCGGCGAGGTGTCGCAGCAGCCCACCGTCTGAGCGCCTGATCCGGCCCGGGCGGGGCCGCCAGGCGTGACCTCCGGTGGTTAGCATCGACGCGTGTCCGTCCGACGGGTGATCGCGGGGTTCGGCCTCTTCGCGCTGGCTCTCGCCGGGTGCGACGGGCCGGGCGGCGGCGCGCCGACGACGGCCGCCGCGCCGGCGTCGCGACCGGCCTGGCAACCGCTGACGCTGCCGGCGCCGCCGGGCGGTGCGGGACGTCCGGTGGTACGCGACGCGGCGGCGTGCGCGGGCCGGTGGTTCGTGGTCGGTGGCGTCGTCGACGCCGAGGGCGGCACGCGTCCGGCGGCCTGGACCAGTGTGGACGGTACGACCTGGACGGTGCTGCCGGTGCGTCCGGAATCGTTCTACGGTCGGCAGAACGTGTTCCTGTCGGTGGCCTGCCGGGACGGGAAGGCGGGGCTGGTCGGCGCGAAGGTCGGTGGGGCGCACGGTTATCCGCGGGTGAGCACGTGGCGGCAGGTGGCCGACGGCGCGCTGGTCGAGGTGCAGGCGTCGTTCGAGACGTACGGCGGGCCGACGGCGGTGAACGTGTCCCGTCTGGCGGCCGGTCCCCAGGGTTGGCTGATCGTCGGCAACCGTTCGGCGGGGGCGGCCTCCTGGGTGGGGTCGCCGGACGCGGCGGAGTTCGCGCTGGTCGAGGGTGCTCCGGAGCTGGCCAGTGACGCGGCGGGGGTGACCTGGGCGTTCGACTCGGTGGCGACGTCGTCGGGTTGGCTGGCGGTGGGTGGTCTCCTGCCGGCCGGTCGGATCGACCGGGATCCGGCGGTCTGGTCGTCGCCGGACGGGCGGTCGTGGCGGCGCACGGTGCTGCCGGGCGGTCCGGAGTACGAGGAGCTGCAGCGGGTGGCGCTGGTCGGCGGGGTGCCGGTGGCGGTCGGCCTGCGTGGCGGGACGTTCGGCGCGTGGCGGCAGGAGGCGGCGGGCTGGGTGGCGGCCGGGACGTTCGGGCGGCGGGCCGGCGCGGGGGTGCCGGCGGTGGCGTCGCTGGTGTCGTCGGGGGATCGGCTGTTCGCCGCGGTGGTCGACGGGGCGCGGCATTCGGTGTGGGTGTCGGCGGATCGTGGTGGGTCGTGGCGGGAGGCCGCGATGCCGATCGATGTGCCGGCGGGCGTCGACCGGGACGTGACGCTGGTGGCGGTGGGTGGCCGGTGGTGGTTGGCAGTTGACGACGGCGCCCGAGCCGGGCTCTGGTGGGCGGACGGCGCAGGGGTCTGAAACCCGACTGTGCCGGGGATGTCCGCCCGATCACGCTGTTTTCGCTGTTCAGGACGCCTTTTCTCAGGCCGCGACCGCCCCTGTGAGCGTGGGTGGTATTCCGACCGGGCGCGGGCTTAAGGACCGTGTGGCCGGTTCACCTGTTACGGACATCGACAAGATTGCCCACGTCTTCGTAACGGTTTCGCAGACCCCGCGTTCAGGCCTTCCGGGACGGTATGCGGTGTCGGTACGCTCCGCCATCACGAGCCGTAACGCAGGGGGAGTCCCTGCGGGGTGGGTGGAATTGCGGTCTGCTGCTGTCGCCGTCGCTTCGGGTCAGCCGGGTCCGCATCTGGAGGAGGTCAAAGCCGTGAGGCGAAGCTATGTACGGGCGCTGGGCACCGTTGCGCTCGCCGCGACCCTGGTGGTCGCGGCTGGTTGCCAGGATTCCGGCAGCGGCGAAGGTGGGACCGCGTCCGGTGACTGCGGTGGCAAGATCGCGATCTTCGGCGCGTTCACGGGTGACAACGCGGGTCTGGTGATCCCGTCGCTGAACGGCGCGAAGCTCGCCGTGGAGCAGTTCAACGCGGCGAACACGGACTGCAAGGTCACCATGCAGGAGTTCGACACCCAGGGTGACCCCGCGGTGGCGACCCCGTTCGCGAACCAGATCGCGGGCGACAACTCGTTCCTCGGTGTCATCGGTGGTCACTTCTCCGGTGAGTCGGACGCGACCATGCCGATCTACCAGGCCGCCGGCCTGGCGATGGTCAGCCCTTCGGCGACCCGGACGGACCTGACCCAGAAGGGCAACACGTCCTTCTACCGGGTGGTCGGCAACGACGGCACGCAGGCCGGTGCGGTGGCCAGCTACCTGAAGTCCCAGAACGCGCAGAAGGTCTTCATGGTCGACGACGCCAGCGCCTACGGCGCCGGCATCACCGACGAGCTGGGCAAGCAGCTCGGCCCGCTGGTCGTGAACAAGGACAAGATCCAGGAGCGGCAGACGCAGTTCGACGCCACCGTCTCCAAGATCAAGGCCGCGCAGGCGGACTTCGTCTTCTACGGCGGCTACACCCGTGAGGCCGCTCCGCTGGTGAAGCAGATGCGTGCCGCCGGCGTCAACGCCAAGTTCGTCGGCCCGGACGGTCTCTACGACACCGCGTTCCCGAAGGGTGCCTCCGGCGGCGCCGAGGGCGCGATCATCACCTGCCCGTGCCTCCCGGCCGACAAGGCCGGCGGCACCTTCTCCGCCGACTACCAGAAGAAGTTCGGCATCCCGCCGGGCTCCTACGGCGCTGAGGGCTTCGACGGCGCGACGATCTTCCTGGACGCCTTCAAGGCTGGCAAGAAGAGCCGGGCGGACATCCTGGCGTTCGTGAAGTCGTACGACAAGCAGGGCGTGTCGAAGTACATCAAGTTCGACGCCAAGGGCGACGTCGACCCGACGAAGGTCGTCATCTGGGCCTACCAGATCAAGGGCGAGGCCATCGAGCCGCTGCAGGAGCTCAAGCTCAACTGACGCCCCACGCGATGGAATGCGGCCGGGGTGTTTCACCCCGGCCGCATTCGATTCAAGGAGACCCCCGGTGCATTTCGATGAACTGATCGGCCATCTCGGCCAGCACACGGTCGACGGCCTGTCCAAGGGCGCCATCTACGCCCTGATCGCCCTTGGTTACACCCTCGTCTACGGCGTCCTTCGCCTGATCAACTTCGCGCACTCCGAGGTGTTCATGGTCGGTACCTTCGCGGTGCTGATCCTGTGGAACCAAATCGGAGTCGAAAATAACCCGCCTGTCGGTCAGGCGATCCTGTTCCTGGTGCTCGGTCTGGTCGTCGCGGCGGTGGCCTCGGGTGGTACGGCTCTCGCGCTGGAACGGGTCGCGTACCGGCCGTTGCGGCGCAAGAACGCGCCGCCGCTGATCTTCCTGATCACCGCGATCGGTCTGTCCCTGGTCTTCGTCGAGCTGTTCGGGCAGGTGTTGCCGAAGTTGCTCGGTGGCGCGTTGCCGGACGTGTTCGGTCGGCCCCGGCAGATCGTCGGTATGCCGACGATCATCCAGCAGGAGACCCTGTTCACCATCGGCAACACGGCGATCACGAACATCCAGCTGATCGTCTTCGTCGCGGCCGTGGCGATGATGGCGCTGCTGGACTGGTTCATCAACCGCACCCGGTACGGCCGGGGCGTGCGGGCGGTGGCCCAGAACCCGGAGACCGCCGCGCTGATGGGCGTCAACCAGGAGCGCGTCATCATGCTGATCTTCGTGCTCGGTGGCATCATGGCCGGCGCCGCCGCTCTGTTGTGGAGCATGCGGTTCGGCTTCACCCAGAACAGCATCGGCTTCGTGCTCGGTCTCAAGGCCTTCACCGCCGCGGTGCTCGGTGGCATCGGCAACCTGCGCGGCGCGCTGCTGGGTGGCCTCTTCCTCGGCATCGTGGAGGTCTACGGCGCGACGCTCTTCGCGTCCAACTGGGAGGACGTCATCGCCTTCGTGGTGCTGATCGTGGTGCTGATGTTCCGGCCCACCGGCCTGTTGGGTGAGTCGCTCGGGAGGGCCCGCGCATGATCGACAAGATTCGCTCCGCAGATCGCCGCCGGGTCGGTTTCCTGACCTCGGTCAGCGAGCGCTGGCAGGCGCTGCCGAAGTGGCAGAAGGCCATCGGCGTGCTCGCCCTGCTCGTCTTCGTCTACTCCCTGCCGTACCTGGGTAAGCTGCCCGGTGGTCTCATGATCCCCGGTCTGAACGACCTGCGCACCGACTCGATCGAGGGCGGCAACAACTGGGCGGGCGTGCTGTTCGTCTGCGCCATCTACGTGCTGGTCGCGATCGGTCTGAACGTGGTGGTCGGCCTCGCCGGTCTGCTCGACCTCGGCTACATCGGCTTCTTCGCCATCGGCGCGTACAGCGTGGCGCTGTTCGGTTCGGTGAACTCGCCGGTGGTCAAGTGGATCCAGCAGGAGTTCGACCTGCCGCCGACGTGGGCGGTGACCTGGGGCATCTGTCTGCTGATCGCGATCGTGCTGACGATGATCTCCGGTGTGTTGCTGGGTTGGCCGACACTTCGACTGCGTGGTGACTACCTCGCGATCGTGACGCTCGGCTTCGGTGAGATCATCCGGATCGTGGCCCGCAACGCCACCGGCGTCACCAACGGTCCGGTCGGTATCTCGGCGATTCCCGGCCCGGAGGGTCCGCCCTCGGCGGACAACAAGGTCTTCGGCCTGATCGACGCGAAGCCCTGGTACTGGTTGGCGATCACCTTCGTGCTGCTGATGGTGATCGTGGTCCGCCAGTTGGAGCACAGCCGGGTCGGTCGCGCCTGGCTCGCGGTCCGCGAGGACGAGGACGCCGCCGCCGTGATGGGCGTGTACCCGTTCAAGTTCAAGCTGTGGGCGTTCGCCATGGGCGCGGCGCTCGGCGGCCTGTCCGGCTTCCTCTTCGGCAGCCGTAACGCGTTCATCGACCCGACCCAGTTCAACGCGAACCTCTCGATTCTCTTCGTCGCGATGGTCGTGGTCGGCGGTTCCGGCAACATGCTCGGTGTCTCGCTCGGCGCGGTGCTGCTGGCGTACCTGCCGGAGCGGTTCCGCGACTTCGCCGACTACCGTTGGCTGGTCTTCGGTCTGGCCATGGTGCTGGTGATGATCCTGCGTCCGCAGGGTCTGATCCCGAGCCGGCGGCGAGCCCGCGAGTTGAAGGACCGCGCGGCGGAGGCAGAGGAGGCGCCCGCTCATGTCTGACCAGACCACCAGCACGTCCGCGCCGAAGATCCCGGCTCAGCCCGGACCGCGGTCGGTACTGCTCGAAGTCGACGACGTCACACTGCGCTTCGGTGGCGTGGTCGCCCTCGACAAGATCAATTTCCAGATCTACGAGGGCGAGATCCTCGGCCTCATCGGGCCGAACGGTGCCGGCAAGACCACCAGCTTCAACGTGATGACCGGGGTCTACAAGCCGACCTCCGGTGCGGTCCGGTTCCGCGGCCAGAAGGTGACCGGCCGCAAGCCGCACCAGATCAGCCAGTTGGGTATCTCCCGGACGTTCCAGAACATCCGTCTCTTCCCGGAGATGACGGCGTTGGAGAACGTCATGGTCGGCACGGACTCCCGGCACAAGACCAGTGTGCCCGGGGCGATCTTCCGGGTGCCCCGGCGCAAGCCGAAGCCGCACGAGCTGCCGCAGGTGACCGCCGAGGCGGGCATCCAGCGGTCGTGGCAGGAGACGCGCCGGACGTTCGCCAAGACGTTCGGGTTGTCCCGGCACGTCCTGGAGGAGCGGGCGGCCGAGGCCAAGGCGTTGGAGTTGCTGCGCTTCGTCGGCATCGCCGACCGGGCCAACGACGAGGCGCGCAACCTGCCGTACGGCTACCAGCGCCGGTTGGAGATCGCCCGGGCGCTGGCCACCGAGCCGAAGCTGATCTGCCTGGACGAGCCGGCCGCCGGCTTCAACCCGGCGGAGAAGGAGGAACTCCTCACCCTGATCCGCAAGATCCGGGACATGGGCCTGACCGTGCTGCTCATCGAGCACGACATGCGTCTGGTCATGGGCGTCACCGATCGGATCGTGGTGCTGGAGTTCGGCCGCAAGATCGCCGAGGGTGCGCCCGCGGAGGTCAGCCGCGATCCGAAGGTGATCGCCGCGTACCTGGGGGAGCCCGCCGATGACGCTGCTTGAGCTGGAGAACGTCGCCGTCGCCTACGGTCGGATCGAGGCGCTGCACGGCATCAGCCTCACCGTCGACGAGGGTGAGGTGGTGGCCCTGATCGGCGCGAACGGCGCCGGCAAGACCACCACGATGCGGGCCATCTCCGGGACCCGGTCGCTGTCCGAGGGGAAGATCACCTTCAACGGTGAGGACATCAGCAAGCTCCGGGCCGACCTGCGGGTGGTCCGGGGGCTGTGTCAGTCGCCGGAAGGACGCCAGATCTTCCCGGGCATGACGGTGATGGAGAACCTGGACATGGGGGCGTACACCCGGCGGGACTCCGCCGGCATCGCCGCCGACCTGGACCGGGTGCTGGGTCTCTTCCCGCGGCTGGCCGAGCGCCGCAAGCAGGCCGGTGGCACGCTCTCCGGCGGTGAGCAGCAGATGCTCGCCGTCGGTCGGGCGCTGATGAGCCGTCCGAAGCTGCTGCTGCTCGACGAGCCGTCGATGGGTCTGGCCCCGCTGGTGATCCGGCAGATCTTCGACATCATCACGGAGATCAACCAGCAGGGCACCACCATCCTGCTGGTGGAGCAGAACGCCCAGCAGGCGCTGTCGCGGGCACACCGCGGCTACGTGCTGGAGACCGGCCGGATCGTGAAGGAGGGGTCCGGTCAGGACCTGCTGCACGATCCGTCGGTCAAGGAGGCGTACCTCGGCGTGGCCTGAGCCATCCGAGCGGCGGCCGGTCACCCCTCGCGGGGTGGCCGGCCGTCGGCGTTAGGGCCGGCTGTCCTTTCGGTGTCGCGTCACCCGTGCCGCCGGCCAGGGATGTCGGTGCGACGGACTAGAGTCGCTGCCGTGACAGCTACGACGCCGCGCCTGCTCCTCGTCGACGGACATTCCATGGCATACCGGGCCTTCTTCGCCCTTCCCGTGGAAAACTTCTCCACCACGACGGGTCAGCCGACCAACGCGGTGTACGGCTTCACGTCGATGCTGATCAACGTCTTGCGTGACGAGCAGCCCACCCACATCGTCGTGGCCTTCGACGTCTCCCGCCGCTCCTTCCGCACCGAGCAGTACGCGGAGTACAAGGCCGGCCGCAGCGAGACTCCCAACGACTTCAAGGGCCAGGTCAGCCTGGTCAAGGAGGTGCTGGCCGCCCTTCAGATCCCGGTCGTGGAGAAGGAGGGCTTCGAGGCCGACGACGTCATCGCCACGCTCGCCTGTCAGGCCCGTGACCAGGGCATGTCGGTGCTGATCAGCAGTGGCGACCGGGACGCGTTCCAGCTGGTCGACGACCAGATCACCGTCCTCTACCCGCGCAAGGGCGTCTCCGACCTGGCCCGGATGGATCCGGCGGCGATCGAGGCGAAGTACGGCGTCGGCCCGCAGCAGTACCGGGACCTGGCCGCGCTCGTCGGCGAGACCAGTGACAACCTGCCCGGCATCCCGGGCGTCGGCCCGAAGACGGCCGCCAAATGGATCACCACGTACGGCGGGGTGGAGGGCGTGATCGCCCGCGCCGACGAGATCAAGGGCAAGGCCGGCGACAGCCTGCGGGAGCGACTCGCCGACGTGATCCGCAACTACGAGATCAACCGGCTCGTCTCCGACCTGGAGCTGCCGCTGCGCCCGGAGGAGACCCGCTGGACCGGGTGGGACCGGGAGGCCGTGCACCAGGTCTTCGACACCCTCGAGTTCCGCATCCTGCGCGACCGCCTCTACCAGTACCTGGAGGCGGTCGAGCCGGAGGCCGAGTCCGGGTTCGACCTGGCCGGCGAGGTGCTCAGCGAGCCCGGCGCGCTGGCCGGTTGGCTGAGCACGCACGCGCCGACCGGCACACCGGTCGGGCTGGCGGTCAAGCTCGACACCGGCGTCAACCGTCGGCACACCGCCTCCATCACCGGCCTGGCGCTGGCCACCGCCGGCGGCGCGGCGGCCTGGGTGGACCCGGCCCGGCTCGACCCGACCGACGAGGGCGCGCTGGCCGGCTGGCTGGCCGACGCCGAGCGACCCAAGGTGCTGCACGACAGCAAGCCGGCCGTGCTGGCCTGCGCCGCGCACGGCTGGCAGCTCGCCGGCATCGTCCGCGACACCCAGATCGCCGCGTACCTGGCCCGCCCCGACCAGCGCTCCTACGACCTCACCGACCTCGCGCTGCGCTACCTGCACCGGGAGCTGCGGGTCGACGTCCCGGAGTCGGGCCAGCTCACCCTCGACGGCCTCGGCGACGAGGGCGTCGCCGAGCAGAACCTGATGCTCCAGGCCCGGGCCACCCTCGACCTGGCCGACGCGATCGACGCCGAGCTGTCCCGCGACGGTGAGCAGTCCGCCCGCCTGATGGCCGGGGTGGAGTTGCCGCTGATGCGGGTGCTGGCCGGCATGGAGAGCACCGGCATCGCCGCCGACACCCACTACCTGTCCGAGTTGGAGGCGCACTTCGCCGCCGAGGTGAAGGCCGCCGCGCAGGGCGCGTACGAGGCGGTGGGTCGGGAGTTCAACCTCGGCTCACCCAAGCAGTTGCAGGAGATCCTCTTCACCGAGCTGGGCCTGCCGAAGACCAAGAAGATCAAGACGGGTTACACCACCGACGCCGACGCGCTGCAGTGGCTCTACGCCCAGCAGCCGCACCCGGTGCTGGCCCACCTGCTGCGCCACCGGGACGTGGCCAAGCTCAAGTCGACAGTGGACGGCCTGCTCAAGTCGGTCTCCGACGACGGTCGGATCCACACCACCTTCAACCAGACGGTGGCGGCCACCGGTCGGCTCTCCTCCACCGAACCCAACCTGCAGAACATCCCGATCCGCACGGAGGAGGGCCGGCGCATCCGCCGGGCCTTCGTGGTGGGGGAGGGCTACGAATGCCTACTCACCGCCGACTACAGCCAGATCGAGATGCGCATCATGGCGCACCTGTCGTCGGACGACGCACTCATCGAGGCCTTCAACTCCGGCGCCGACTTCCACGCCGCCACCGCCTCGTCGGTCTTCGGGGTGCCGCTCGACGAGGTCACCCCGGACCAGCGCCGCAAGATCAAGGCCATGAACTACGGCCTGGCGTACGGGCTCAGCGCGTTCGGCCTGTCCCAGCAGCTCTCGATCAGCACCGAAGAGGCACGCGGGCTGATGGAGAACTACTTCGCCGGCTTCGGTGGGGTGCGCGACTACCTCCAGCAGGTCGTCGCCCGAGCCCGCCAGGACGGCTACACCTCCACCATCCTGGGTCGCCGCCGCTACCTGCCCGACCTGGTCAGCGACAACCGGCAGCGCCGCGACATCGCCGAGCGGATGGCGCTCAACGCCCCCATCCAGGGCTCCGCGGCCGACATCATCAAGGTCGCGATGCTGCACGTCGACACCGCACTCGGCGCGGCCGGGCTGCGCTCGCGGATGCTGCTGCAGGTGCACGACGAGCTGGTCTTCGAGGTCGCCCCGGGTGAGCGGGAGGCGTTGGAGGCACTCGTCCGCCACGAGATGGGCGGGGCGTACCCGCTGTCGGTGCCGTTGGAGGTCTCGGTCGGCGAGGGCCGCGACTGGAACAGCGCCGACCACTGAGCCTCGGCCTGTCCGGCTGCGGACGGCGCAGTCTGGGCCGGTTGCGGGCGGTCCGGGCCGGTTGCGGGTGGGGGTTGCGGGGCAGCCCGCCCCGCTCCGGGCGGTCAGGCTTGATCCCTGCGCGGGTCGGGCTGCCCCGCAACCCTGACCTGGTCGTCCTTGTCGCGGCCGTAGGTGTCATGGGCCCGTCCCCCGCCTCATGATCTGCGCAACTTCGGGGAAAGTGCTGGGTCGTGGCGTTCTGAGGCAGCAACTTCAGCGAAGTTGTGCGGATCTTGCTGCGGGGGCCCGCGACGTATCGGGCCGGTTCGTTACTTCATCGGGTCGTGGCCCCAGTTCATCAGGGACCAGCGCCACTTCGTGTCGCGGACGTTGCCGGAGGGGCGCTGCGCCATGTGCCGGCGTACGTAGCCGACCACCTTGCGCATGTGCTTGTAGTCGCCCTCGGACAGATCACCGCGCTTACGACGCAGCAGGTTGATGATCTTCCGGCCGGACTCGTGCCCGACGGACTCGCCGCCACCGGAGCGGCCGCCCTTGTGCCAGCCGACCTGCTTCGACTCGTCGGTCTCCAGCCAGGACGACAGCTCGCCGGGCTTCATGTTCACCGCCTCGGTGAACTCCCGATAGGTGTCCCGGCCCTTGTCGTCAGCCTTGCTCATGGCGCAGCGCCTCGGGGCGGTGGGCCACGTCGCGGCCCGTTCCGTCACTGCGTACCCGGTACTGCGGGTCGTCGGGCGCCGCGTTCACGGCCCGTCCCCGGATTCGGGTCCGCTCGGTGATGGTCTCCTGCACCACGCCGTGCGCGCGGCTGCCGTGGGCCGACCAGGAGACATGGTCGCCCTTGTGGAATCTCTGTTCGGCCATGGTCCTCGGCTACCCGACCCGGCCGGGGAGAAACGACTGTGGGGAGAAACGACTACGGGGTGAGCTCGGCGATCGGCAGTTTGATGTCGAACGGCTCGGCCAGTTCGATCACGTCGGCGCCGTCGACGACCAGCTCGTACTGCCGCTCACCGCCCGGCCCCACGTGGTCGCCGATCCGGTACGCGTAGACGTGCACCGGGTCCTGCTCGATCCGCCAGTAGAACGGGATGCCGGCGGCAGCGTACTCACCGGGCTTCGCGAACCGGTCGATCCGTCGCGTGCCGGGCGAGACGATCTCCACGGCGAGCACGACGTCCGCCGGCCGTAACGTGGACCGGTGGGACGGCACCTCGGCGCGACAGACCAGCACGTCCGGCTGACGGCTGGTGTTGGGGCTGAGCCCAACACCGATGGCCTGGCTCACCCGCAGGTGAGCCGGCGCATGCCTGTGGAGCCACAGACGTAGCAGGAACGAGATGTCTTGATGGCCCAGGGTGGGGGAGGGTGTCACCTGGATGACTCCGTCGACGAGTTCGACGCGGGGGGCGTCGTCCGGCAGGGCGAGCAGGTCCCCCAGCGTGTAGTCGGCACGCTGCTGCCGCATCGGATCCGGACACCAGGGGCCAGGTGATGTCGGGATGGGCTCGGCGCTCATGGGGCCGAGCCTACCGGCGATCGATGGGTCGCAGGTCGGACCGCGGGTGCGAAGCGCTCAGTCGGCGGGCTTCTCGGTGACGAAGATGGCGGTACCGGGGAAGAGTCGTCCGCGCAGCGGGCTCCACTGCCCCCAGATGCCCTCGTGCCCCTCCGGCCACTCCGGCTCCACGAGGTCCACCAGCCGGAACCCGGCCGCAACCAGCTCCCGGATCCGGTCGCCGAGGGTGCGGTGCTGCTCGACGTAGGTGGCCACGCCGGATTCGTCCTGCTCCACGTAGGGAGAGCGGTCGAAGTACGAGTGCACGGCCGTCAGCCCGCCCTGGCCGGGATCGTCGAGGAAGATCCAGCGCATCGGGTGGGTCACCGAGAACACCCATCGTCCGCCGGGGCGCAGCACCCGGTGCACCTCGGCGTGCAGGGCCGCCGAGTCGTCCACGAACGGGATCGCGCCGAACGCGGTGCAGGCGCTGTCGAACGACCGATCGGCGAACGGCAGGGCGAGGGCGTCGGCCTGCACCAGCGGTACGCGTACCCCGGTGTCGTCGGCGGCCTTGGCGGCGTGCCGCAACATGCCGGCGGACAGGTCGAAGGCGACCGGCCGGGCGCCCTGGGTGGCGAGCCAGCGGGCGGCGGCCGCCGCCCCGCAGCCGACCTCCAGCACACGCCGCCCGGACACCTCGCCGAGCAGGTGGGCGTCGGCCTCGCGGAGTCCTTCCGGACACCAGACGAAGTCCACGTCGCCGAGGAACGCGCCGTGCTCGGCCTGGTAGTCGTCGGCGTCGGTGTCCCACCAGCCGCGGTTGGCCCGCCGGACCTCGGCGTCACCCACCCGGCGCCGGGTGACCCGGCTGTCGTCATCCACGGCGCCCACGCTAGGCCCTGCGCGCCGGGTCGGTTGCGGCGGCGCGGCCGGATCCGGCGGACTTCTCACCGGGCGTCGTCGGCCGCGACCGGTTTCCGTAGGGTGGCGCGGTCCGGGCGGTGGGTCGGTTGATCGAGCGGCGCCGACCGGTCGGCGCCCGTCGGGCGGGGCGCTTGGGGCCGCTGTGACGCACGAGACAGCAGGGGTCGTTTCCGGGCGATTGTTCGTCTTTCGCAGGTCACCGCACGTAGAGAAGCCGGGAGGGCTTGCACGCTGTGGTAATGCGCACGGTAGGCTAGACGATGCGCTCGCGGATCGCGTTGCCTCGGCAGGGAGCAGGTGCGCGGTCGACGGAGCCACATCATGATCTCACTAGCGATCGTTCGGTGTGCCCGGCGACGGATCCGCTGGCGCGAACAGGTCACCGCGACACCAGCCTGCTGTGACAACCCACCGACCGGAGCAACCGCCCACATGACGAGCAGCATCGAGGCCCCCTCGAGCGCCACCCGGGTCACCCACGACGATCTCGGTTCCGAGGAGGCTTTCCTCGCCGCGATCGACGAGACCATCAAGTACTTCAACGACGGCGACATTGTCGAAGGCACCGTCGTCAAGGTCGATCGGGACGAGGTCCTGCTCGACATCGGCTACAAGACCGAGGGCGTCATCCCCTCTCGGGAGTTGTCGATCAAGCACGACGTGGACCCCGCCGAGGTTGTGACGGTTGGTGACCACATCGAGGCCCTGGTCCTCCAGAAGGAGGACAAGGAGGGTCGTCTGATCCTCTCCAAGAAGCGGGCGCAGTACGAGCGGGCCTGGGGCACGATCGAGAAGATCAAGGACGAGGACGGCGTCGTCCGCGGTTCGGTCATCGAGGTGGTCAAGGGCGGCCTCATCCTCGACATCGGGCTGCGCGGCTTCCTGCCCGCGTCGCTGGTCGAGATGCGTCGTGTGCGTGACCTGCAGCCGTACGTCGGGCGCGAGCTCGAAGCCAAGATCATCGAGCTGGACAAGAACCGCAACAACGTGGTCCTGTCCCGCCGGGCCTGGCTCGAGCAGACGCAGTCCGAGGTGCGCACCGAGTTCCTCAACAAGCTGCAGAAGGGCCAGGTCCGCAAGGGCGTCGTGTCCTCGATCGTCAACTTCGGCGCGTTCGTGGACCTCGGCGGCGTCGACGGTCTGGTGCACGTCTCCGAGCTGTCCTGGAAGCACATCGACCACCCGTCCGAGGTCGTCGAGGTGGGCCAGGAGGTCGAGGTCGAGGTCCTGGACGTCGACCTGGACCGCGAGCGGGTCTCGCTGTCGCTGAAGGCGACCCAGGAGGACCCGTGGCGGCAGTTCGCCCGCACCCACGCGATCCAGCAGATCGTGCCGGGTAAGGTCACCAAGCTGGTCCCGTTCGGTGCGTTCGTCCGCGTCGACGACGGCATCGAGGGCCTGGTCCACATCTCCGAGCTGGCCGAGCGCCACGTGGAGATCCCGGAGCAGGTCGTCCAGGTCGGCTCCGAGGTCATGGTCAAGGTCATCGACATCGACCTGGAGCGTCGCCGGATCTCCCTGTCGCTCAAGCAGGCCAACGAGGGCTTCGTCGAGGGCGAGGAGCACTTCGACCCGACCCTCTACGGCATGGCCGCGACGTACGACACCGAGGGCAACTACATCTACCCGGAGGGCTTCGACCCGGAGACGGGCGAGTGGCTCGAGGGGTACGACAAGCAGCGCGAGACCTGGGAGAACCAGTACGCCGAGGCTCGTCAGCGCTGGGAGGCCCACACCAAGCAGGTGCAGACCTCTCGGGCCGCCGACGCCGAGGCCGCTGCCAACCCGACTCCGGCCGTCCCGGCCGCTGCCGGTGGTGGCGGTGGCAGCACCTCCTCCTCGTCCAGCCCGGCCCCGAGCCGGCAGGCCGAGGAGCCGGCTGGCACGCTGGCCACCGACGAGGCGCTCGCCGCACTGCGGGAGAAGCTCGCCGGCGGTAAGTGACCCGCTGAACGACGACGGGCCCCGTCCCCGCGATCTTCGGATCGCCGGGGGCGGGGCCTTCGTCATGAGCAGGGTGCCCGGCCGGGTGTAGGGGGCCGTGTCGTGCCTGCTGGGCCGCGCCGGCTGGCTGGGCTAGGCCGGGTCGGGGTGGGCGGGTTTGCTGGTGGCCTTGGGGATCCGGTTGACTGGTCGGGTGTTGAGAGTGGGGTTGACCGGCGGGATCGGGTCGGGCAAGAGCGCGGTGGCCGCACGGCTGGCCGAGCGGGGCGCGGTGCTCATCGACGCCGACCAGATGGCACGGGAGGTCGTGGCACCGGGCACGGACGGGCTGGCCGAGATCGTTGCCGCCTTCTCCGACTCGGTGCTGGACGCCGATGGCGCGTTGGACCGTGCCGCGTTGGGCGCGCTGGTGTTCGACGACGAGGCGGCGCGCCGTCGGCTTGAGTCGATCATCCACCCTCGGGTGCGGGCCCGTACCGCGGAGTTGACCGCCGCCGCGGCGCCGGACGCGATCGTCGTCAACGACGTACCGCTGCTGGTCGAGGTGGGTCTCGCGCCCACGTACCACCTGGTGATCGTGGTGCAGACGGCCGTGACGACCCGACTGGAACGGCTGGCGCGTGACCGGGGGATGGGCCGCGCGGAGGCTGAGCGGCGGATGGCCGCCCAGGCCGACGACGGCCGTCGGCGGGCCGCTGCGGACGTGGTGCTGACCAACGACGGCAGCCTGGCGGCCCTGCACGACGCCGTCGACGCGCTCTGGCAACGGCGGTTGCTGCCCTTCGAGGACAATCTGCGCGAGCGGCGGGTGGTCCCGCCCGGTCGGATCGACCGGGCCGGCCCCGACACGACGTGGCCTGAGCAGTACGCGCGGCTGGCCGCCCGGATCCGACACGCGCTCGGTTCGGACGCCCTACGGATCGACCACATCGGCTCGACCGCGGTGCCCGGCCTCGCCGCCCAGGACGTCATCGACGTGCAGGTGGCCGTGACCAGCCTCGCCGACGCCGATGGCGCGCTGGCCGACCGACTGGCGAACGCCGGGTTCCCCCGGGTGCCGGGGCAGTGGTGGGACGACCCGCGTCCGGCCGGCAGCGCCCGGTGGAAGAAGAGGCTGCACGGCAGTGCGGACCCGGCCCGCCCGGTTCGCCTGCACGTGCGGGTCGCCGACTCGCCGGGCTGGCGGTACGCCCTGATGATGCGCGACCACCTTCGTGCCGACCCGGATCAGCGCGCCACCTATCTGCTGCTCAAGCGGGACCTCGTCGACGCGGCACCGGAGGCCGGCGACTCGGGCACGGCCAACGATCCGTGGTTCGACGAGGAGTACCTCCGCGCTGAGCAGTGGGCCGAGCAGACCGGCTGGCGGCCCTGAGCGGTACGGGTCAGCGGGGTCGAGGGGTGGCAGCCGACCGGGGTATCGGGGCCAGCCGGGGCACCACGGTGGGCCGGAAATCCAGCTGGGCCCACGCGTTGGCGTCGGTGTGCAGCTCCAGTCGGCGTAACGACCCGTCGTGGTCTATCCAGTAGCGGAGCCGCGCCCCGGCCGGGCCCACCTCGACGACGTCCACCGTCTGTCCGCCGGCGACGTCCTCGCGTACCCGGACGGCCGCACCGCGTGGCCCGACCGACCCGGCGGCCACCGCCGCGTCGACGAGCACGCTCACTGCGTCGCTACCGGATCGCGAGACGCGCCACGGTCCGGCCGGCGGCGGTAGCGGCGGCCGGTCGGGCTCCTCCGCGGTGCCGCCACCGGCGGTGCCCGCGGGCAGGTCCGCCCGGGCCATACCGGTGGTGTCGCGCCGCAGCAGGGTCCGGCGGTCCGGCACGCCCAGGTCGGCAACCGCGAGGTACGCGGTACGCGTGGTCCAGCTCAACCAGCCGGCGCCCCGCAGGTTCGTGTCCGTGCCCACGGGAGCGGTCAGCGTCAGCGTGGCGCCGTTCTGTGCGCGTAACCGGGCCGGTAGCTGGTCCAGTCGACGCCGCTCGGCGTCGGTCAGCGCGCGGGGCAGGCCGGGCCGACCACCGAGGGCGTCCACCGGGTGCAGTGTCGGTCGATCCGTCCGGTTGAGGACCACCGTGACCGCGCCGACGCCGGGCAGCCGGGTCACCAGTTTGTGGAGGCGGGCGTCCTGGTCGAGCCAGAATCGGGTCTGCCCGTCCGGGTCGGTGTTCGCCGAACCCGCGTCCGGGGTGGTGCTGCCGGGTGCTCGGGCGGGGGGTGCTGTCCCGGGCAGCGACGCCTGCAGGACGTCCACCGGGCCGGCGGCCACGGTGTCCCGGGCGATCCAGCGCGCGCCGCTGCCGGGCACCGTCTGCGTCGCGTCCGGGCGGTCGGCGGCGAGGCCGAGAAGTAGGTCCAGCACCGGTGCCAGGTTCGTCCCAGGTGCCAGGCGGTGCAACCGCCAACGGTCCGCAGGAGGCACCAGCGGTGGTGCGGCGGGAGTGGGTACGGCCGCAGGGTCGGGTCGGACCACCAGGACCGCGCCGACCTTCTGCACCAGCCCTCGTTCGGCGCCCGCGCCCGGCCCACCCACATCGAGGTAGAGCAGGGACCGAGACCAGTCGACCCACCCCACCAGCTCGATCCGGGCGGCGTCGACGCCAGCGGTGACCCGGACCCCGGCGCGCAGGTCCCGCAGGTTGGTGACCCGCACGGCGGCCAACCGCTCGCCCTCGGCGACGGTCAGCGGCCGGGTCGGCTCGGGCGGATCGGGCGCCCAGCTCAACAGCCCGAACACCAGCGCCGCCGCGGACGTCACCGCGGTCAGTGCGAGCAACAGCAGCGCACGACGTCGACGGCGGCTGGCCGGGGGTCGGCCGGCCGCGTCCGCCAGGTCGACGGCAGGGGCGGAGGTGTCGTTGCGGCGGGTGCTCGCGGGCCCTTCGGTGGTGCGTGCGGTGGAACGTCGCCGTTCGGCGTCGGCGTTGCGGCCGGCGCGGGGGGTGGTGTCGGGAGCCGGCGTCGGAGAGGTGTCCACGGAGGTGAAACGGGCGGGGAGGCACCGGGGTGACGAGCAGGGGCGCTCGCGGCGGCCGGTCTGCGCCTCGAGCGCGACCACACGGGTGCGCACGCCGGACGAGCCGGGTGCTGCGACCGCAGTGCCGGGGGCGGCCGGCCGTGATGACGGCCTGGCCACCGGCCCGGTCGGCCGCCGCGAGCGGCCTACATGAAGAGGGTAGTCCCGGTGACATGGGCCACACAATGGGAATATTGAAGCCGATCACGTACCTGGCGTGACGGCCGTTCCTGTCGGACCTCCGGCGTACCGTTGACGGCATGGCGCTCGACATTCCCCGGCTCGACAGCCGCTTCCAGGTCGTCAGTGAGTTCCAGCCGGCCGGCGACCAACCGGCCGCCATCGACGAGCTTGCGCGTCGGGTCCGGCAAGGCGACCGTAACACCGTGCTGCTCGGCGCCACCGGCACCGGCAAGAGCGCCACCACGGCATGGCTGGTCGAGCGGCTGCAGCGCCCGACCCTGGTGCTCGCCCCGAACAAGACGCTCGCCGCGCAGCTGGCCAAGGAGTTCAGCGAGCTGCTGCCGCACAACGCGGTCGAATACTTCGTCTCGTACTACGACTACTACCAGCCCGAGGCGTACATCCCGCAGACCGACACCTACATCGAGAAGGACTCCTCGATCAACGAGGAGGTCGAGCGACTGCGGCACTCGGCGACGATGTCGCTGCTCACCCGCCGCGACGTGATCGTGGTGGCGACCGTCTCGGCGATCTACGGCCTGGGCACCCCGGAGGAATACCTCGACCGGGCGGTGAAGGTGCAGGTCGGCCAGGAGCTCGACCGCGACCAGTTGCTGCGCCGGCTGGTCGACATCCAGTACACCCGCAACGACATGGCCTTCCAGCGGGGCACCTTCCGGGTCCGCGGCGACACGCTGGAGATCATCCCGGCGTACGAGGAGTTGGCCGTCCGCGTCGAGCTGTTCGGTGACGAGGTGGAGAAGCTCTACTACCTCAACCCGTTGACCGGTGACGTGGTCCGCGAGGTCGACCAGTTGGTGATCTTCCCGGCCACGCACTACGCGGCCGGTCCGGAGCGGATGGAGCGGGCGATCCGTGACATCGAGGTGGAGCTGACCGAACGCCTCGCCGAGTTGGAGCGGCAGGGCAAGCTGCTGGAGGCGCAGCGGTTGCGGATGCGCACCACCTACGACATCGAGATGATGCGGCAGGTGGGCTTCTGCTCCGGCATCGAGAACTACTCGATGCACATGGACGGGCGGCTGCCCGGCAGCCCGCCGCACTGCCTGCTCGACTACTTCCCCGACGACTTCCTCACCGTCGTCGACGAGTCGCACGTGACCATCCCGCAGATCGGCGGCATGTACGAGGGCGACGCGTCCCGCAAGCGGATGCTCATCGACCACGGCTTCCGGCTGCCCAGCGCGGCCGACAACCGGCCGCTGCGCTTCGACGAGTTCCTGGAGCGGGTCGGCCAGATGGTCTTCCTCTCCGCGACTCCCGGCACCTGGGAGATGGAGCAGGCCCAGGGCGAGTTCGTCGAGCAGGTCATCCGGCCCACCGGTCTGGTCGACCCGCAGGTCGTGATCAAGCCGACCAAGGGTCAGATCGACGACCTGATGCACGAGATCAAGCTGCGGACCGACCGCGACGAGCGGGTGCTGGTCACCACGTTGACCAAGAAGATGGCCGAGGACCTGTCCGACTACCTCCTGGAGAACGGCATCCGGGTGCGTTACCTGCACTCGGAGGTCGACACGCTGCGTCGGGTGGAGCTGCTGCGCGAGCTGCGCAAGGGCGACTACGACGTGCTGGTCGGCATCAACCTGCTCCGGGAAGGTCTCGATCTTCCCGAGGTGTCGCTGGTGGCGATCCTCGACGCCGACAAGGAGGGCTTCCTGCGCAGCGGCCGATCGTTGATCCAGACCATCGGCCGGGCCGCTCGTAACGTCTCCGGTCAGGTGCACATGTACGCCGACAAGATCACCCCGTCGATGGCGGCGGCGATCGACGAGACCGACCGGCGGCGGGCCAAGCAGATCGCGCACAACGAGGCGCACGGGATCAGCCCGGAGCCGTTGCGGAAGAAGATCCACGACATCCTGGACGACATCTACCGCGAAGCGGAGGACACCGAGAACTCTCGGGTCGGGGGTGCGGTGCGTCAGCTCTCCCGGGGCAAGGCGCCGGTCAAGGAGACCCGCAGCCGGAGCCGGTCCGCTGCTGCCACCACCTCGCGGGAGGGGATGGCCCGCGCCGACCTCGCCCAGCTGATCCAGGAACTCAACGACCAGATGCTGGCCGCCGCCCGGGAGTTGCAGTTCGAGCTGGCGGCTCGGATCCGCGACGAGGTCTCCGACCTGAAGAAGGAGCTACGCGGCATGGACGCCGCCGGGGTGAAATGACGGACGGCCGCTCCGCCGCCGCCCCGCTCGGGCGCTGGCGGCCCGGGCCTCCGACGGCTGGTCGGGGCGGCTCGCCGGGCGCGGGCGGCCTCACGCGAAGGGTGGACGCGGTTGACGGAGGTGGCAGCGGCCGACGAGATGGTCGTCGGGCGGCCCGATGTACGTCTGCGTCCGTTCGTGGACCGGTACGTGGGTTACCGCGAGCGGGCCGACCTCCCCTTGGTCCGCCGCGAGCCGGCGGGCGTCTTCGTGGTGCTGATCCTCGGTTGGGGCGCTCCGCTGGACGTGACCGACCCGCGCAGCGCGGAGCGCGGCGTGACGCAGGTCGACTCGTTCGTGGCCGGCACCTTCGACGGCTGGTGCACGACCCGCACGCTGGGTGTGGGGGAGGGCGTCGAGCTACTGCTCGCCCCGCTGGCCGCCCGCCGGCTCCTCGGCCTGCCGCTGAGCGAGTTGACCAATCGGGCGGTCGCCGTCGGGCAGCTTCCGGACCGTTGGCTGACGCGACTGCGTGACCGGCTCGCCGCGACGCCCGGCTGGCCGGAGCGCTTCATCCTGCTCGACAGGGTGCTCGGTGCCCGGCTGGCGGCGTCCCCGCCGGTGGACGCCCGCCTCGACTGGGCGTGGCGGTGGCTTGTCGCCAGCGGTGGGCGGGGCAGCGTCGGTGCGTTGGCCGACGAGGTGGGCTGGAGCCGACGCCATCTCGCGTCCCGGTTCCGGCAGGAGGTGGGTCTGCCGCCCAAGACGGCCGCCCGGTTGCTGCGGTTCCAACAGGCGTGCGCGGCGTTGAGCGACGTAGGCCCGCCGGTCGGGCCGAGCGCCCTGGGCGGACCGGGCCACGGGCCGCCGGTCGACGGCGGGCCGGGCGGGCCGGCTGCGGCCGAGTCCGGCGCGGGGAGGTCGGTCGACTGGGCCGCGGTCGCGGCGTGCTGCGGCTACTACGACCAGTCGCACCTGATCCGGGACTTCCGTGAGTTCACCGGGGGCACCCCGACCGCGCTGCTCGCCTCCCGGTCGACGGTCGGCTGAAACTCGCCCGGTCGACGTGCCGAGGTCACGTTCGTCCAATCCGAACCCGGTCAGTGGGCCACAGAATGAGCTCATGCGAACCGTCTATCCGATTCTTCGTTACCCCGATCCCCGTGCCGCGATCGAGTGGCTCTGCTCCGCCTTCGGTTTCCAGGAGCACGCCGTCCACGAGACGCCGGACGGCTCCGTCGCGCACGCCGAGCTCGTCCTCGACACCGGCATGATCATGTTGGGTGGTCAAGCCGACACCGCACCTCGGTCGGTCACCGAAGACTGGTCGGTCTACGTGGCGGTGCCGGACGTCGATGCCCACTGTGCCCAGGCTCGCGCGGCCGGCGCCGAGATCACCCGGGAACCGTTCGACACCGACTACGGCTCACGCGACTACGCCGCCCGCGACCTGGCCGGCAACCTGTGGGCCTTCGGCACCTACCGCCCCTGAGCCAGTCGCGCCCGCCCGCCAGCCGCCACCCTCGGCCACTCGCCCACCCTCGGCCACTCGCCCACCCTCGGCCACTCGCCCACCCTCGGCCACTCGCCCACCCTCGGCCACTCGCCCACTCTCGGCCACTCGCCCACTCGCCCACTCGCCCACTCCCGCCACCTGCAGGCGTGCTGGTTGGGAGGCTTTGGAGCTGAATCGTTTGTGGCATCACGGCCACGTATCGGTGACGGCAACCGGTTGTCCCTCGGCTGGGCCGCGCTTGTCCCTGGCTGGGCCGCGGTCTCCCTCTGCTGGGCCGCGCTTGTCCCTGGCTGGGCCGCGGTCTCCCTCTGCTGGGCCGCGCCTCTGCTGGGCCGCGGTCTTCCTCGGCTTGGGCCGTGGTGCCGGCTGAATCGTTTGCGACATCAGCTCGACAGCGCCAGCGGGTGGTGATGCCCTCCTCGGCGCGGTCGAATGCATCACGTGCGGCTCAGGTCCAGAACGGCATCGGGTCCGCACCGAGCAGGGCTCGCACCGAGCAGGGCTCGCACCGAGCAGGGCTCGCACCGAACAGCGTTTGCCTGCCCACCGGGCCGTGTGCTCCAGCACGGGCCTCCACCGCCCGCGAAAACCCCTGCCGACCAGCGAGTACAACCGGTGCCTGCGGTCCCAATCGGCGGCGGCACCGAATGCCCTGATTGCGGTGTGCGAGCGACCTATTGCACTGGGTGATCGTCCTGCGTACTCTCCCTCGGTGGGGAGGCCGGGATGCCGCTGCCAACAAGTCCTGTCATTCGACGTGCACGTCTGGGCGCAGAGTTGCGCCAACTACGCCGGCGCGAGGCGCTGACCCTGGAGCAGGTCTGCGACCGGCTGGGCTGGGCCTCGACGTCGAAGTTGTCCCGCATCGAGTTGGGTCAGAGCCGTCCTGACCTCGCCGACGTGTTGGATCTGCTGGATATCTACAAGGTGCCCTCGCCCGCCCGCGAGGCACTGATCGTGATCGCCCGGGACGCGGCGACCAGCCGCGGCTGGTGGAAGACCCTGGGCGAGATGAGTGAGCGGCAACGCACCTACGCCGAGTTGGAGGCGGGTGCGGCCGACATCGTCGAGTACCAGCCGTCAGTCGTGCCGGGGCTGCTGCAGACGCCCGCGTACGCCCGGGTGCTGGTCACGGCCGGCGTGCAGCTCACGCCCGAGGTGGACGTGGAGGCCGAGGTGCGCGCCCGGGCGCTGCGGCAGGAGGTGTTACGGCGGGCGTATCCGCCGCGCTACACCGCGGTGCTCGCCGAGGCGGTCTGCGACCCGGGCGACCTGCCGGAGGCGGTCTGGCGGGAACAGTTGCGGCACCTGGTGGCCGTGACCGGGCTGTCCCACGTCACGGTGCGGCTGCTGCCCCGCGGGGCGGCCGGCGGCGGGCTGCACCCACTCACGCCGTACTCCTGCTATGCCTTTCCAGACCCGGCGGACCCGCGGACGGTGATGCTCGAGGCGTTGACCACCGACGTCCGGCTGGCCACCGTGCTCGACGTGGACCGTTACCAGCGGATGACCGAGGCGCTGCTGGCGGCGGCGTTGTCACCGGAGGAGACGATCACCGTGCTGGCCCGCCGCGTCGGCGAGTAGGGGTCGTGCCGCGCGGCCACCGGGCCCGGCGCCCCCGAGCCCGTCGGGACCGGCGGCCGGCGCGTGCGCGGGCACGATAACCGCGGGGTACGACAGCGACCCTGGGCCACGCCAGCGACGCTCAGGCGGGTACGTCGAGGAAGTGCTCGACCACGGGCGGCCCGGCGAAGTGCGGCCCGATCAACGCACGCCACCGCTCGAAGCGTTCGGTGGCCCGGAAGTTGTCCTCGTGGGCCTCGACCGAATCCCATTCGACGAGGAGCACGAAGCGGGTCGGGGACTCGATGCCCCGCGTCATCCGCACGGAGCGGCAACCGGTGGCCCCGGCGAGCACCGGGTGACCCTCGGCGTACGCGGCGGCGAACGCGTCCTCGTGTCCGGGTAGTACGTCGATCAGCGCGACTTCGAGCACCATGTCGGAAAGCCTCCCACGGCGGGCGGGGCAGATGGTGTCCCGGGGCCTGTTCCCGCTGCACTAGCCTCCTAGGACACCTAGGGGGCGTGACCCGTGTCCGGCACCACCGACCGCCCGGGGTGTGATCACGGCCTGTGGTAGGCAACAATGGTCACCGAGGAGGGGAGTATTCCCCCGCGACGGAGTCGTCAGCACGGTCGATCGCCGGAACCACGGCGACCCGACCCGGCCCCGTAGGTCGCCTCCCGGTCACGGGTGGCGGCGGAAGAGACCTCCGACAGCCACCAGAGTGAGCGACAGCGGCACACCGGCCCCTCCGGGGGCGTACGGTGTGCCCGACGCCGCGTGTCTGCCGGAGGAATGAACGTTGGACGTGTCCGGATTGGTGTGGGCGGGGACGCTTGTCGCACTGAGTGCGGTCCTGCTCGTCGACCTGTTGATCATTGGTCGGCGCCCGCACGAGCCGAGTGTGCGGGAGTCGAGCCTCTGGGTCGCCTTCTACGTCGGTCTCGCCCTGCTCTTCGGCGCCGGGGTCTGGTTGACCTCCGGGGCCAGTCCGGCCGGGCAGTTCTACACCGGTTGGCTCACCGAGTACAGCCTCTCGGTGGACAACCTCTTCGTCTTCGTGATCATCATGGCCCGCTTCGGGGTGCCCCGGCAGTACCAGCAGAAGGTCCTGCTCGTCGGCATAGTGCTGGCGCTGGTGATGCGCGGCGGGTTCATCGCCGCCGGTGCCGCGCTGATCTCGCAGTTCTCCTGGGTCTTCTACATCTTCGGCGCGTTCCTGATCTACACCGCGGTCAACCTGGCCCGGCAGGGCGAGCCGGACGAGGACGAGTTCTCCGAGAACGTGCTGATCCGGTGGAGCCGCAAGGCGCTGCCGATTTCCAAGGACTACGACGGCGCGAAGCTCACCACCCACGCGACCGGCAAGCGGCTGTTCACCCCGATGCTGATCGTGATGATCGCGATCGGCACCACCGACCTGATCTTCGCCCTGGACTCGATCCCGGCGATCTTCGGCATCACCCAGGAGCCGTACCTGGTCTTCACCGCGAACGTCTTCGCGTTGATGGGCCTTCGTCAGCTCTACTTCCTGCTCGGCGGCCTGCTCGACCGGTTGATCTACCTGAGCTACGGCCTGGCTGTCGTGCTCGGCTTCATCGGCGTCAAGCTGGTGCTGGAGGCGCTGGCCGACAACAACCTGCCGTTCATCAACGGCGGCGAGCACGTCGGTTGGGCGCCGCACATCCCGATCTGGCTGTCGCTGCTGGTCATCCTCGGCACCCTGGGCATCGCCACCGCCGCAAGCCTGATCAAGTCCTCGCGGGACCGACGCCGTGAGTTGGTCGACGCCCGACGCTGAGCAGGGTGTCGGTCGGGTGCGGGACGCGCCCGGCCCGGCCGACACCTCCGACACACGCCTAGACCCGGTGTGCGCCCACCAGCGTGGCGGTCCGGTCGGCCGGCAGTGGCTCCTCGATGACCCGCCGGCGTCGGTAGCAGGCGTGCAGCATCCGACGCTCTCCGCCGTTGCCGGGCCGGGCGGTGACGATGCCGATGTGGTGGATCTTGCGGCCGGGGCGGGCGAAGAAGTAGAGGTCGCCGGGGCGTTCCGCGCCCAACGTCAGTGGGGTGGTGGCGGCGGCCTGGTCGTCCGCATCGCGGGGTAGCAGCACCCCGAGCCGCCGCCAGGCGAGGTGCACCAGCCCGGAGCAGTCGATGCCGTGCGCGGAGAGGCCACCCCAGATGTAGATCACGTCCAGCAGTCGCTGCGCCACCGCGAGCGCCTCCTCGGGGTTCGGCGCGGCGGCAGGGGGCGCGACGAGGTGGTCGGCGGGCAGCCAGAGCGGCGTGGCCCGGCCGGGGACGTGTACCGGCCGCCAGTCGTCGCGTGCGGGGCCGGCCGGGACGAGGCGGGTGCCGACGACGATGCCGGGCAGCACCACCGGACCACCCGGAGCGGCGTGCAGCCCGGTGACCGTGGTGTCCACGACCAGCGGCGGTTCGGTGCCGGTGGCGCTCGGGTCGACGGGGGTCAGTTGCTCGACGGGGAGCCATCCCGGGTAGCCGCGCGGGTCGAGCTTGGCGGCGGGCTGCTCGACCGCGACGACCCGGGCCCAGCCGTCCGGCCGTAGCTCGCTGACGAGGACCCGCTCGCCGAGCAGGAGTTGGCTCAGCACGCAGTCGCCGACCTGCTGGTCGGTGGTCATCCCGGCGACCCAGGCCAGGATGTCGGCGCGGGCGGTCAGTGCCGGGCGGTCGACCGGGCGGACCGCCTCGGGGGAGGTCCACAGCGTTGCCACCGCGACCCGGATGACCGCCTCGCGGCCCGGTTGCAGCTCCACGTCAACCCCCAGATCGTGTCGGCCGTCAAGGGGAAACCCTATGAAAGAAACCAACGATCATCAACCATGCGCCTGCACCTTTGCTTCAGTGAGGCCGGAGATTCCCAGGCCAGGGGTGTTCGGCAGCACCACGGTCGCCCCTTCGTACCGGATGCCACCCCGCACTGGAGACCAGGCCAGCCACCAGGCGGCGTCCAGGTCGGGGACCGCTGTGGTGCCGTACGCGCCGACCAGGCTCGCCGCCGCCCCGATGCCGACCTGACTCTCCATCATCGAGCCGACCACCGTGCCGAGACCGTGGGCGCTGGCCAGGTCGAGGATGGTCCGTGCCGGGTGCAGCCCGCCACACTTGGCCAACTTGACGTTGACCAGGTCGGCGGCCCGACGGCGGATCACCTCCACCAGGTCACGGACGCCGAAGACCGCCTCGTCGGCCAGGATCGGCACGGACACCCGGTCGCTGACCCAGGCCAGCCCGTCCAGGTCCCAGCGGGCCACCGGCTGCTCGACCAGCTCCACGTCGAGCCCGGAGTCCTCGATGCCCCGAATCACCCGCACCGCCTCCCGGGGCGTCCAACCCTGGTTGGCGTCCAGCCGGATCCGGACCCCCGGGCCGACCGCCGCGCGCACGGCCCGCACCCGGTCCAGGTCGCCGCTCGCGTCGGTGCCGACCTTCAGCTTGAGTACGCCGAACCCGTCGGCCTGCCGCTGCCGGGCCGCCGCCGCCAGGTCCACCGCGTCGCCAGCCGCCAACGTGACGTCCGTGGGCACCCGCAGCGTGGTGCCCCCGAGCAACCGCACCAGGGGTACGCCCAGTCGCCGGGCGGCGAGGTCGTGCAGCGCGACGTCCACCGCCGCCTTCGCCGACTCGTTGCCGGCCACCGCGCGCTGCACCTCGACGCAGCGGGTCACCAGGTCGTCCGGGTCACGACCGATCAGCTGCGGGCCGAGCACCTCGCGGACGCAGGCTCCCGCGCCGGCGACCGACGCGCCGGTGACCTGCCAGACCTGCGGCGCCTCGCCGAAGCCGGACCGGCCGTCGGAGTCGACCAGTTCCACCACCAGGGTGTCCACTGTGGTGGTCCGACGCAGCGCGGTGACGAACGGGGTGTGTAGGGGGGCGGAAACCCGGTGGGTGCGTACCTCCGAGATCGTCATGTGCGGCACCCTATACGCAGGCACACGGCGGGAGGGGAGACCGGATGACCGGGCAGGGCTGGGAGCTGGTGGGCGCACCGAACGCGCGAGAGCTGGGCGGGCTCGTCGGCGCGGACGGACGGCGGGTCCGGGTGGGGCAGTTGATCCGTACTCCCGCGTTGGGTCGGCTCACCGACGAGGACCTGCCGGTGCTCGCGAAGCTGGCGCCGGCGTGCGTGGTCGACCTCCGGGACAACTCGGAGATCGCGGTCGCCCCGGCGGACCGGCTCGCCGGTGAGCCACGGCTGGTGTGCCTGCCGGTGCACGACCCGGAGCACCCGGTGTTCACGTACGTCTCGGCGGTGCTGCTCGGCCACGACCTGGACGCGTACGCGGAGCTGGCCCGGCAGGGGACGGCGGGGGCGATGGCGGCCATCTACCGGTGGTTCGTCACCGGGGAGTCGGCCCGGATCGGCTTCGCCGAGGCGGTCCGGCTGGCTGGGCAGCCGGAGAACCTGCCGATGGTCTACCACTGCTCCGCCGGCAAGGACCGCACCGGTTGGCTCACGGTGATCCTGTTGACGGCGCTCGGGGTGGACGAGGCGGCGATCCGCGCCGACTACCTGCGCAACAACGAGCTGACCGACAGCCTGCGCGCGGTGATCGTCGAGGCGATGCGACGGCGACAGTCCGACCTGGACGTCGACGCGGTGCTGCCGGTGTTGGAGGTACGCGCCGAGTACCTCGACGCCGGCTACGACGAGGTACGTCGGGTGCACGGCTCGTTCGACGCGTACCTGCGGGACGGGCTGGGGTTGACCGACGGCGACGTCAGGGCGCTGCGGGCGCAACTGCTGGAGTGACCGGCTCGTCCTGAGATCGGGTCAGAGGTCGTGGCGGGCGGCCCAGACCCGCGCGGAGATGTCCGCGACCAGCAGGCAGGCGTCGTCCTCGACCCCGTCGTCCGGGTCCGTGGTGGTGCAGACCGCGATCAGGTACGGCGGGGCGTCGTCGGGCAGCACGACTCCGGCGCCGTGCCGGATTCCGCGTACCCAGCCGCTCTTGTGCGCGATGCGGGTGCCCTCGGGCAGACCGGCGGCCAGGTCCTCACGGTGCTCCTGGGCGAACAGGACGTCCAGCATGGCGGTGCACGCGGCGGGCGAGGCGAGTGGGCCGGGGGTGCTGGCGCCGGAGGCGAGCGCGCCGAGCAGGGTGGCCAGGTCGGCGGCGGTGACCGTGTTGGTGATGCCGGCCTCGCGGGCGGCGAAGTCCTCGATGCCACGACCCGTCACGCTGTTGCGGGCACCGGTCGACGCCCACACCTCGGCCAGCGCGGGCAGCCCGACGTGCCCGATCACCAGGTTGGTGGCCAGGTTGCTGGAGCGCACGATCATCCGGTCGGCCAGCCACCGCAGCGGTGCCGTCCCGCCGAGGCGGTCCCAGACCGCGTCGTCGTTGTCGTAGGGCTGTGCGCAGGCGAAGCGGGGCGCACCGGGTTGGGCGGAGTCGAACTCGTTGACCACCGGGACCGGGGCGTCCAGGTCCAGGTCGCCGGCTTCGGCGGCCCGGTGCAGCGCGGCGAGCACCGCCACCTTCATGGTGCTCGCGGCGTAGTGGGCGGCGTCCGGGTGGCGGGTCCAGGTCGGTGGCGCGTCGAGTCGGCCCACGTACGCCGAGACGGTGCCGGGCACCCGGTCCAGGTGGGCGTCGAGATCATCCCAGGTCATGCCGGTGACCGTAGCGGATCAGCGGCGGCGGGTCGGGCGGGCCCGCGTACCCCCGGTGGGAAACGGACGGGCGCGCCGGCCGCAAGCGGCCGACGCGCCCGGTGCCGGGTGCTGGTGGGGTCAGCCGGCGTGCTTGCGGCGGGCGGCGGCGCGGCCCCGCTGCTGCTGGTCGAGCACCACCTTGCGGATGCGCACCGCGGTCGGGGTGACCTCGACGCACTCGTCCTCGCGGCAGAACTCCAGCGCCTGCTCCAGCGAGAGCTTGCGCGGCGGGATCAGCTTCTCCGTCTCGTCGGAGGTCGACGCCCGCATGTTGGTGAGCTTCTTCTCCTTGGTGATGTTGACGTCCATGTCGTCGGAGCGGGAGTTCTCCCCGACGATCATGCCCTCGTACACCTCGGTGGTCGGCTCGACGAAGAGCTGGCCGCGCTCCTGCAGGTTGATCATCGCGAAGGCGGTGACCGCGCCGGCCCGGTCGGCGACCAACGACCCGTTGTTGCGGGTACGCAGCTCGCCGAACCACGGCTCGTAGGACTCGAAGACGTGGTGCAGGATGCCGGTGCCCCGGGTGTCGGTGAGGAACTCGGTGCGGAAGCCGATCAGGCCGCGGGCCGGGACCAGCCACTCCATCCGGATCCAGCCGGTGCCGTGGTTGACCAGCTGCTCCATCCGGCCCTTGCGGGTGGCGAGGAGCTGGGTGATCGCGCCCAGGTATTCCTCCGGGGCGTCGATGGTCAGCCGCTCGACCGGCTCGCAGGTCTTGCCGTCGATCTCCTTGGTGACCACCTGCGGCTTGCCGACGGTCAGCTCGTAGCTCTCCCGGCGCATCTGCTCGACCAGGATGGCCAGCGCCAACTCGCCACGGCCCTGCACCTCCCAGGCGTCCGGTCGCTCGGTGGGCAGCACCCGCAGCGACACGTTGCCGATCAGCTCCTTGTCGAGCCGGTCCTTGACCATCCGCGCGGTGACCTTGGAGCCCTTGACCCGGCCGACCAGCGGCGAGGTGTTGGTGCCGATGGTCATCGAGATGGCCGGCTCGTCGACGGTGATCAGCGGCAGCGGCTCCGGGTTCTCCGGGTCCGCGAGGGTCTCGCCGATCATGATGTCGGAGATGCCGGCGACCGCGATGATGTCGCCCGGCCCGGCGGTCTCGGCCGGCTTGCGCTCCAGGCCCTCGGTCATCAGCATCTCGGAGATGCGGACCCGCTGGGTGCTGCCGTCGGTGCGGCACCAGGCCACCGTCTGACCCTTGCTGATGGTGCCCTGGCGGACCCGGCACAGCGCCAGCCGGCCGAGGAACGGCGAGGCGTCGAGGTTGGTGACGTGCGCCTGCAGCGGAGCGCCGTCCTCGTACGCGGGTGCCGGGATGGTGTCCAGCAGGGTGCGGAACAGCGGCTCCAGGGAGGTGCTGTCGTCGGGCACCGAGCCGTCGGCCGGCTGGGTCAGCGAGGCGATGCCGTCGCGCGCGCAGGCGTAGACGATCGGGAAGTCGATCTGCTCCTCGTCGGCGTCCAGGTCGAGGAAGAGCTCGTAGGTGTCGTCCACGACCTCCTTGATCCGGGCGTCGGGCCGGTCCACCTTGTTGATCACCAGGATGATCGGCATCCGGGCCCGCAGCGCCTTGCGGAGCACGAAGCGGGTCTGCGGCAGCGGGCCCTCGCTCGCGTCGACGAGCAGCACGACGCCGTCGACCATGGTGAGGCCGCGCTCCACCTCGCCGCCGAAGTCGGCGTGGCCGGGGGTGTCGATGATGTTGATGGTGACCGGGTCGGAGCCGTCCGCCGGCAGGTAGCGCACGCCGGTGTTCTTGGCGAGGATCGTGATGCCCTTTTCCCGCTCCAAGTCACCCGAGTCCATCACCCGCTCGGTGTTCTCGCCCCGGGCGCCGTACGCCCCGGCCTGCCGCAACATGGCGTCGACCAGGGTGGTCTTGCCGTGGTCGACGTGAGCGATGATGGCGACGTTGCGGAGGTCGGTGCGAAGCTGCATACCCTCTATCCTTCCGCCTGCGCTCGCGCAGGCCGCGTCGGGGTCACCCCCAGGTGCCCCTGATCTATGGTGAAACTGCTGTGCCGGTGGTTCTCCCGGCTGGCATGCTGGCTCCCGTGTCCCGGGGGCCTGAGTGCACGACCTGCTGACCTGGGTGCAGAGTCTGCCCACCCTGTGGATCTACCTGGTCGCCGCGCTGATCGTGGCGGGCGAGACCGCGGTGATCTTCGGCCTGCTCGTGCCGGGTGAGGCTACCCTGCTGCTGGTCGGTTTCCTCACCTACAACGGTACCTTGCGGCTCGGGCCGGCGTTGCTCGCGATGATCGTCGCGGCGGTCGTCGGGGACGGGCTGGCCTTCCGCGCCGGACGGCGGTACGGCCCCCGGCTGCGTGCCGGGCTGGGTCACCGGGTCGGGCCCGAGCGGTGGGGCCGGGCCGATGCCATGCTCGCCCGGCTCGGAGGGCGGGGGGTGTTCGCGGCCCGCTGGGTGGCCTTCGCCCGCACCCTGGTGCCCCGGCTGGCCGGTGCGGCCGGCATGCCGTACCGGCGGTTCGTGCTGTGGAACCTGGCCGGGGTGGTGACCTGGGTGGGCGGTTCGGTCCTGCTCGGTCACCTCGCCGGTGAGTCGTACGACACGGTCTCCCGGCTGCTCGGTCGGGCCACCGGCGCGGCGCTGGTGCTGCTGGCCGGCCTGTTGGCAGTGGTGCTCGCCGGTCGGTGGCTGGGTCGCAACCCCGACCCGGTTCGCGCGTTGCTGTCCCGGGCTGGTGCGTTACCCCCGGTGCGCTGGCTCACGGCGCGCTACGGGGTGCTGTTCTTCCTGGTGGCCATGCGGATCGGGCCGGCGTGGACGCTGCTGCTCAATCTGGCCGCCGGGCTCCTGCTGCTCTTCGTCGCCGGGCTCGCCATCGCCGGCCTACTCGCCGTGGCGGTGCGCAACAGCGGCCTGGCCGCGCTGGACGGCGCCATCGCTGGCTGGTTCGCCGCCCGGCGTACCCCGGATGCCGCCGACGTCACGACGGTCCTGGTGTCGGTGGTACGAGGGTCGGTGTTGATCCTGTTGGTGGCGCTGGTGGCGGCGGTGTTGGCGTGGCGTAGTCGGCCCTGGCGGACCGACCTGCTCAGCGTGGTCGGCACGGTGGGCGCGTTCGTGCCGCTGGTGGTGCTGGCCGTGGTGGCCGAACTGACCGGGCCGCACGGCGGCGGTGGGTCGGCCCCGCTGCCGACCCAGAACGCCGTCGTCGCGGCGAGCCTCTGCACCCTGGCCTGGTTGGTGTCCCGTTCCGCCCGCTGGCCGGTGGCGGTGGCCGCCTGGACGACCGCCGCGGCGGGGGTGCTGGGGATCGGTGGCGCGCGGCTCTACCTGGGCCTGGACACGGCGAGCGGGACCGCCGCCGCGGTGCTGCTCGGCGTGCTGTGGACAGTGGTGTTCATGGTGGCGTGGGCCACCCGGGACCGGGCGGTGGGGGAGCTGGAGCAGCCCGCGGAGCAGGCCGTGCCGCCGGCGCAGGGGCACCGCCGCCCGGTCGAACCTTGCTAGGGTGCGGCGACCATCACACGGGGGAGGCAAGGGCATGGTTCGACGGACCAGCCGGCTGGGCGCCGCGGTGCTCGCCGGCTTCCTGTTGGCGAACGTGCTGGTCGGCTGCGCCGCCAAGGGGGAGACCCCGCAGGACCAGGCGGCTCCGGTGGCGCTCACCGACGCGCCGAACGACGCCCCCGCCGACGAGGCCACCGGGGAGCCGAGCCCGTCGGTGAGCGCGGTGGAGTCGATGGGTGCCGCACCGAGCCCCAGTGCCACCCCGACGCCGACGAAGAAGCCCACGAAGAAGCCGACCCGCACTGCGCCGAAGCCCCTCGCCGTGGCGAAGCCGCCCACCGAGACGCAGGTCCCGCCGCCCCCACCGAAGCCGGCGCCGACCTCCTGCAAGCCGACGTACAAGGGCACCCAGGCGACCCGGGCCGAGGTGAAGGCGGCGCTGACCGACGCGGCCGCCCGCACCTACTGGCCGTCCTCCGCGCCGGACATCAAGATCCCGCTCGCCCTGCTCAAGGCCACCGCCTGGCAGGAGAGCGGCTGGCAGTCCAACATCTACGCCTGCGACGGCGGCGTCGGGCTGATGCAGGTGATGCCGGGCACCGCGACCTGGATGAACCAGCGGTTCGAGAAGAGCTACGAGATCGACGCCTACCGGGACAACGCCTACCTGGGCGCCACGTACCTGGCCTGGACGACGAAGTACATCGGCGACATGTACTTCGAGTCGGATTTCCGTCTCGACCCGGCCCTGTGCACCTCGGAGCTGAATTCCTGCCTGCTCAACGCGGTGATCGCCGCGTACAACTTCGGGCACGGGGCGGTGGCGCAGGAGGGTGAGCCGCTGGCCATCCCCAACCCGTCGTACGTGCGCAACGTGCGTGCGCTGATGTCCGAGTGCGTCTGCCTGGACTACTGACGTCGACGGGGGCCGTGACGGCACCGCCACGGCCCCCGTCGCACCTGTCGCTCAGTCGTGAGTGGCGAGTGGCTCCGGTGACCTCGGGGTGGCCGGCACGGGGTCGCGGGTGATCCGGCCGGGCCACCAGAAGCGCTCACCGAGCAGGAACGCCAGGGCCGGCACCACGACCGTGCGGACCAGCAGGGTGTCCAGCAGGACGCCGATGCAGACGATGATGCCGATCTGGGTCAGTGTGATCAGCGGCAGCACGCCGAGCACTGCGAAGACCGCGGCGAGCAGCACCCCGGCGCTGGTGATCACTCCACCGGTGACCCGAAGGGCGGAGAGCATTCCTTCGCGGGTGCCCACGCTGCGCGCGTCCTCCCGAGCCCGGGTGACCAGGAAGATGTTGTAGTCCACGCCGAGCGCCACCAGGAACACGAAGGCGAGCAGCAGGACGCCGCTGTCGAGCGCCGGGAAGTCCAACACGTGGTCGAAGAGCAGCCACGCCGCGCCGAGGCTGGCGAAGAACGACGCGATCACGGTGAGCACCAGCAGCAACGGTGCGAGCAGCCCGCGTAGCAGGAGCACGAGCACCGCGCCGACCAACAGCAGGATGATCGGCAGGATCAGTCGTAGGTCGCGGTCGTTGGCCTCGTCGGAGTCGTAGGTGGCGGCCACGGAGCCACCGACGATCGCCCCGGAGGGCGCGTCCGCGCCGGCGGCGGCCGGGGGAGCGGAGCCGGGAACGGCGGCCACCGCCTCGCGCAGCGCCTCGATCGCGCGGTCCGAGGCGGTGGTGCCGGGCTCGGCGTCCAGGACCACGTCGACCTGGGCAACGGCCTCGCCGACGTCGCCGGGGCGCGCCGAGGCGACGCCGGGCACGGCGGCGGCGGCGGCGGTGACCGCCCGCACCGCCGCGGGGGTGGTGAGCACGGCCACGGGTTGCGTGCTGCCGGCGGGGAACGACCGGGCCAGCGTCTGCGCGCCGGTCACCGCCTCGGGTTGGGCCCGGAACTGCTCGGTCTCGGACAGGCCGGTGCGGATCCCGAGACCACCCAGGGCCAGACCGCCGAGCAGCACTGTGGCCAGCACGGCGACCACCACCGGGCGGCGTTCCACGGCGGCGCCGAGCCGCCCCCAGAGCCGACCCTCCCGGGCCGGGCCACCGACGCGGGGGACGAACGGCCAGAACAGGCCCCTGCCGAACAGCACCAGGACGGCGGGGAGCACGAACAGGGCCGAGAGCATGGCGAAGACCACACCGGTGGCGCAGGCCACCGCCAGTGCCCGGTTGGTCTCCTGCTCGCTGAGCAGCAGGGTGAGGACGCCGAGCACCACGGTGCCGCCGCTGGCCAGGATGGGCTCGGCGGTTCGGCGCAGCGCGGCGCGCATCGCCGCGAAGCGATCCTCCGCACGCCGCAACTCCTCCCGGTAGCGGGCGATGAGCAGCAGGGCGTAGTCGGTGGCGGCGCCGAAGACCAGCACGCTGGCGATGCCGGTGACCTGGCCCTGCTGGAGGTTGATGCCGACGGCCGGCACGAGGGTGTCCACCGCGCGCAGGGTGATCTGTTCGGTCGCCGCGACCACGGCCAGCGGCACGATCCACAGGAACGGGCTGCGGTAGGTGATCAGCAGCAGCACCGCCACGACGGCGGCGGTCACCGCGAGCAGGGTGACGTCGGCGCCGTCGAACACCGAGGAGAGGTCGGCCGTGAAGGCGGGGGAACCGGTCACGTCAGCGGTCAGGCCGGCGGGCAGGTCCGCCAGCGCGGTGCGCAGCTCGCTCACCGTCGCGGTGACGGCCTCCTGCCCGCCTGCGGTGTCGACCGGCACGGCGACCAGGGCGACAGTGCCGTCCGGGGAGACCTGGGCGGGGCTGACCTGCCCGCCCGCCGCGAAGCGGCGCAGGTCGCCGGCGCGGGCGTCGACACCGGCCCGGTCGGCCTCGCTCAGCGCGCCGCCGTCGCTGCGGCTGACCACCACGATGGCCGGCTGCACGTCGCTTGTGGGCAGCTGGTCCTGGAGGCGCTGCACCTGGGTCGACTGCCACTGCGCGGACAGGCCGGTGGCCGAGACCGGTGCCGGGTTGTCCGGCTGGGGTGTCCCGAACACGATCGCGGCGACGACGATCGCCGCGGCCACGGTGAGCCAGGCGGCCAACCGGCCTCGGGCGACTCTGGTGAACACAGACATCAGGGTGACCTCGGGGTCCTTCGGAAGTCGAGTATCTTGATAGGCGAGATTATCGGCGGCTGTTCTATGCTGCAACCCGAGGACCGACGACGGGGGAAGCGACGCGAGGTGGCGACTCACGGCATGTACCGGCGGCGCGACACGCGCCGCGAGCAGCTGGTCGCGGAGATCACCAACAACCTCCGGCGGTACGCGGCGGACGCCCAGCAGGTCGGTCACGCCTTCGCCAACCTGCACGGGCTCAACCCGACCGACCTGCAGGCGTTGATCGCCGTGATGGACGCCGAGCTGCTCGGTGAGCCGATCACCCCCGGCCGCCTCGGCGAGCACCTCAACCTCTCCTCCGGCTCGGTCACCGCCCTGATCGACCGGCTCGAACGGGCCGGTCACATCCGGCGGGACCGGGACACCGCCGACCGGCGCAAGGTGCTGCTGCACTACGCCGACCAGGGCGCCGCCCTGGCCATGGCGTTCTTCCAGCCCCTGGGCGCGCGTACCGACACGGTGATGGACCGCTTCGGCGACGACGAGCTGGAGATCGTGCACCGGTTCATGGCGGAGATGGGCGAGTCGCTGCGCGAGCACCGCGACGCGGTACGCGCCGCCCGTCCCGAGCCGCCCCGCCGCCCGACGGGCTGAGAAGTGCCGGACCGGCTCGTCGCCCGCCTCGCTGCCGCCGCGCTCCGGCTGCCACCGACCCGTCCCGGTCCGGTGCGGCTAACCCGCGCCATCCCGGTCCGGGCCCGCGACGGTGTGGTGCTGCGCACCGACCACTACGCCCCGGCGGCCCGGGGCGCGCCGACCGTCCTGATCCGCACCCCGTACGGGCGGGGTGGACCGCTGCGGCTGCTCGGCCGGCTGCTCGCCGCCCGGGGCCTGCATGCGGTGATCCAGTCCTGCCGGGGCACCGACGGCTCCGGGGGCACCTTCGCCCCGCTCGTCCACGAGCGCGACGACGGAGTGGACACCCTGGACTGGCTGCGCCGGCAACCCTGGTGGGCCGGCCAGCTGGGCATGTTCGGGGTCAGCTACCAGGGCTTCGCGCAGTGGGCGCTGGCCGCCGACGCCGACGCCGACCTCCGCGCGATGGTCGCCGTGGTGACCGCATCGGCCACCCGGGATTCGACGTACGCGGGGGAGTCCTTCGCGCTGGACACGGTGCTGACCTGGGCGGAGCTGCTGCACGCGCAGACCGTGCCGTGGCTGGCCCGGCAGTGGGAGCTCAAGCGTGGGCAACCCCGGCTCGCCGCCGCGCTGCGGCACCTGCCGTTGGTGGACGCCGACCGGGTGGCCACCGGCGTGACCATTCCGTTCTTCCAGGAGTGGCTGCGCCACCACGACCCGGACGCCGTCTACTGGCGGACCCGTGTCTTCGCCGACCGGGTGGCCCGGGTGCGGGCACCGGTGGCCATGGTCACCGGCTGGCACGACATCTTCCTGCCCGCCCAGCTCGACGACTACGCCACCCTGCGCGCCGCCGGAGCGCAGCCGCGCCTGGTGATCGGCCCGTGGACGCACGGCAGCCCCGGACTGTTCGTGGCCGCCCTGCGGGAGGGGTTGGCCTGGCTGGACGAGCACCTCGCGGCCGCGCAACCGGCGGGCCGACGCCCGCAACGCCACGTCTGCGCCCCGGTACGGCTGTACGTGGGCGGTCCCGGCGGCGGGTGGCGGAACCTGCCGGACTGGCCGCCCCCGGCGGTGCAGACCGCGTGGCACCTGCATCCGGGTGGTGAGCTGGCGGCGCGCCCGCCGGTCGAGTCGGCGCCGGACGAGTTCCGGTACGACCCGGCCGACCCGACCCCGTCGGCGGGTGGCCCGCTGCTCGTCGCCCAGCGGGCCGGCCCGGTGGACAACCGGCACGTCGAGGCCCGCCCCGACGTGCTGACCTACACCAGCGCCCCACTGACCGGCCCGGTCGAGGTGATCGGCCCGGTCCGCGCCGAGATCCACGTCCGCGCCGAGCTGCCGCACCTGGACGTCTTCGTTCGACTGTGCGACGTGGACCGTCGGGGGCGCTCGTGGAACGTGTGCGACGGGCTGGTGCGAGTCACCCCCGAGCACTTTCCGACCGACCCTGACGGCGTGCGGCGGGTGCCGGTGCCGCTCTGGCCGACCGCGTACCGGTTCGCCGCCGGACACCGACTGCGGGTGCAGGTCGCCGGCGGCGCCCACCCGCGCTGGGCGCGCAACCCCGGCACCGGCGAACCCCTCGGCACGGCGGTGACGCTGCGTGCCGGCTGGCGGCAGGTTCTGCATGACCCCCCGCATCCCTCGGCACTGCTGTTGCCGATTGTCCACTCTGCCCCGGCCGAACCTCCAATCTGAACAGAGCCGGTCTGAGCTGGGCATTCACCGGAAACGCGGGCTATGGTTGAGTCAACGCCCGGCGCCGTGCACCAGCAGACCGGGCTCGCCCAAAGCCCAACACCGCGTACGCGGTGTGACGTCGTGCCCGGTCCCCGCCCGATTGAGAGGGGGGACCCCATGACCCGGGCCCCGGCAAACCTGTTGGCCCTTCGAAGTCTGCTTCTCACCCACCTCGACAACGCCCCCGGCCCGGACGACCTGGAGCCGGCGGAGGTCGGCATCGTCGGCGACTCGGCCCACCGGGGCGGCTACCACTGCGGATCAGACCGGGTCGTCCCCAACGACTACTCGGTGGTCGAGTCACCCCGGGACCGCGCTGGACTGACCCTCGACGCGGCGGCGCTGGATGTCGGCCAGTTCGAGGTCCGCTCCGGGGGTCGTACGCACACCATGGCCAGTTTCTCGGTCTGGTGCGTGGCCCAGTGCGCGGCGAACGCGGCCGACACCCGGGACATCCGCGAGATCATCTACAGCCCCGACGGCAGCACGGTGCGGCGGTGGGACCGCCTCGGCAAGCGCAGCACCGGCGACAGTTCGCACCGTTGGCACACCCATTTCAGCTTCTTCCGTGACGCCATCAAGGCGGGCCGCGACCAGCGGCCGTTGTTCCGCCGCTATCTCAGCTCCATCGGACTCCTGGAGGACGACGACATGACCCCCGAAGAACACAACTGGCTGGCGACCGTCTACACGAACCTCACCGTGCTGGACGGCCGAAACCCGATCGGGCAGATCTACACCCGTTTGGCGGAGGGTCGGGACGACACCGGTGCCCCGGTGACCGGCAACTGGAACCTGCAGGCGATGACGAAGCAGCTCACCGCCCTGCAGACCACGCTCAACGCACTGGCCGGGAAGGACTTCACCGACGAGGCGGCGATCGTCCAGGGTGTGCTGGCCTCGCTGACGCCGGAGAAGATCGCCGCGGCCATTCCGCCCACCATCGCCAAACAGGTCGCCGACGAGCTGGCCCGCCGGCTGGTCGCCTGAGCGGAGGGGCGGCCCGTAGCCGCCGAGCCGCCCCTCCTCCCATTTCCGCAACAACTGTTGGGCAATACTTATTGCGCAACAGTTGTTGCGAGTGGCATCGTGGCCCCCATGGAGAGTCCCGACGTACGCCAGATCACCGACTCGCGGGCGCTGGCCGCCATGGCCCACCCGCTGCGCCGCCGCCTGATGGACGTGCTCAAGGTGCACGGCCCCTCCACCGTCGGTCTGCTCGCCGAGCGCACCGACCAGGCGCCGGCGAACGTGAGCCACCACCTCAAGGTCCTCGCCGCCGCGGACCTGGTCACCGAGGCGCCCGAGCTGGCCCGCGACCGGCGCGAGCGGTGGTGGCGGCTGGTCACCCGAGGACTGCGCTGGTCCAACACCGACTTCGACAACGACCCGGCCGCCCGGGTGGTCGCCGACGCCGCCACCTCGCTCAACCTCGACCGGCACGTCGCCCTGGCCCGCGCGTGGCACGCCACCGACGAGGCCACCCAGGCCGCCTGGGAGGACGCGCCGTTCTCCACCGACCACTGGCTGCACCTCACGCCCGGCGAACTGGCCGAGCTGAGCCGCGAGGTGATCGACCTCCTCGCCCGCTGGGCCAACCGGGACCTGCCCGACGACGACGCCGACCGCCAGCCCGTCTTCGTGTTCGTCCACGGTGTACCGGCCCGACCGTGACCACCGCCACCCGCAGTGGCCCGACGCCCGTCCGCACGGCCGGCGGGCTGCTGCGGCACCGCGACTTCCGGCTGCTCTGGGCCGGCCAGGCCGTCAGCAGCGTCGGCAGCAACGTCACCACGGTCGCGCTGCCACTGGTCGCGGTCGCCGTCCTCGACGCCGCCACCTTCCAGGTCGCGGTGCTCACCGCCGCCGCCTGGGTGCCCTGGCTGCTGATCGGCCTGCCCGCCGGCGCGTGGGTGGACCGGCTGCCCCGTCGCTCGGTGATGGTGGTGTGCGACCTGTTCTGCGCGGTGGCGTTCCTCAGTGTGCCGCTGGCCGCCGTGCTGGGTCGGCTCACCGTGACGCAACTGCTGGTGGTCGCTCTCAGCGCCGGTGCCGCGCGAGTCTTCTTCGAGACCGCCGACCAGGTGTACCTGCCGGTGCTGCTGCGGCCCGAGCAACTACCCGAGGGCAACGCGAAGCTCCAGGCGACGCAGACCGCCAGCTACGTCGTCGGGCCCGGCCTCGCCGGCTTGATCGCCCAGCTCACCGGTGCCGTCGCCGCCCTCGTGTTGGACGCGCTCACGTTCCTCGCCTCGGCGGCCCTGCTGCTGCGGATCCGCACGCCAGAACCGCGCGTACGCCGGGCGGACCGGTCCCGGTCACTGCGTCAGGACATCGCCGAGGGGCTGCGCTTCGTCGTCCGGGACCCGTACCTGCGGGTGCTGACGGCCTTCGGCGCGGCCAGCAACTTCGGGCTGAGCGGCTACCAGGCGGTCCTGGTGGTCTTCCTGGTCCGCGAACTGCGCCTCGAACCCGGTCTGATCGGTGCGCTGGTCGGGGTGATGAGTGCCGGAGGGATCATCGGGGCCCTGGTGGCCACCAGGGTGGCCCGGCGCTGCGGCAGCGCACGAGCCCTGCTGATCGGGGGTGCTCTCGCCGGCCCGCCGGCACTGCTCATCCCGCTCGCCGCGCCCGGCATCGGACTGACCTGGCCGGCGGTCGGCGGTCTGCTGATCGGCCTCGGCGTGGCGATCGGCAACGTGGTCAAGGGGGCCTTCCGGCAGACCTACACGCCGCACCACGTGCTGGGCCGGGTGACGGTGAGCATGCAGCTGCTCAACTACGGCACCATCCCGCTGGCGGCCGTGCTGGCCGGTGCGATCGGGGCGCGCTACGGCGTCGGGACAGCGATAGTCGTGATGACCGCCTGGCAGGCGGTCACCCCGTTGATCCTGTTGATCGGGCCACTCCGAAGGCGGCGGGACCTGCCCGCCGCCCCGGCGGCGTCTTGAGTGCGCTGCGACGGCGGCCGGAGACCGGCCGCCGCCACCGGCACGGAGCTACATCGGGCGGACGTTGTCCGCCTGCGGACCCTTCTGCCCCTGGGTCACCTCGAACTCGACCTTCTGGCCCTCGTTGAGCTCCCGGTAGCCGCTCGTCGCGATGGCGGAGTAGTGGACGAACACGTCCGGCCCTCCACCGTCCTGCTCGATGAAGCCGAAGCCCTTTTCCGAGTTGAACCACTTAACCGTGCCGGTTGCCATGCATCTCTCCCTGTTCAAAGCGGCTGACCCTCGGCCTCTGGCCGATGATCGCCCGTACCTGTTCGACAGTAACGGGCAAAACCCCAATCTGCTGGCCGAAGTGCCGTAGGTCTTCGGGTGAACTCTGCGCGGCGGCACGTGAAAGCCGCCCCGACCCCCCGTCGCTGGGGCATGCTTGCGCCGATGACGGGTGCCGCAGCCAACGCGCTGACCGAGCTGGAGCGCGAGATCGACGCTCCCGGGGCCGGCCTGGACCGGCTCCGGCTGGTCCCCACCCCGTTCGTCCCCGAGGTGCGGCTGCACCTGGCCGAGGACGCCATCGTCTGGTGGGCTCGGATGGAGGCCAGCGCCGGACACGCCCTGCCGGCGCCGTACTGGGCCTCCGCCTGGGCGGGAGGCCAGGCTCTGGCCCGACACCTCCTGGACCACCCGGAGCTGGCCGCCGGTCGCCGGGTGCTCGACCTCGCCGCCGGGTCGGGACTGGTCGCCATCGCGGCCGCACTTGCCGGCGCCACCCAGGTGATCGCCAACGACATCGACCCGTACGCCGTCGCCGCCGTCACGCTCAACGCCCGCGCCAACCAGGTCGCCGTCGACGCCGTCGGGGACGACCTGCTCGACAGCGGTGACGCGGAGGCCGACCTCGTCGTCGCCGGGGACGTCTTCTACGACCGGGCGATGGCCGACCGGATGCTGCCGTTCCTGGAACGGATCGCCGCCGCCGGCGCCGAGGTGCTGGTCGGTGACCCCGGCCGGGAGCACCTGCCGGCGGACCGACTGACGGTGCTCGCCGACTATCCGGTGCCCACCACCGAACCGTCGGTCGACTCGTCACTACGCCGGGTGCAGGTGCTGCGACCCGTCTGAGTGCCGGCGCCGCCTCAGGGATGACCCCGAGACGGAACCCAGGGGTGGCTGGGGGCTGCAACCGGATGTCCGAAGTGGCGCGGCGGCCATAGCGTACGAGGCATGACGCAATGGCTGGCCCAGATCGGTGAACTGCCCGTTCTGCTGCTGATGGGCACGCTCGGGCTCGTCATGCTCTTCGATGCCGTACCCCTGCTGGGTGTCCTGGTCCCCGGTGACGTGGCGATCCTCGCCGCCGTCGGGGTGGGTCGCCCGGCCACCGGGCTGGCCACCTTCGCCGCCGTCCTGGTCGGCTGCCTGGCCGGCTGGTCGCTGAGTTTCCTGGTCGGCCGCCGCTACGCCGAGCAGCTACGACGCAGCCGGGTCGGCGGCTGGATCGGCGAGACGCGCTGGGCGGCGGCGGAGGGGATCCTGCGTCGCGGCGGCGGCCGGATGATGGTCGTCGCCCCGTTCCTGCCCGTGTTCAACGCGCTGCTTCCGCTGGCCGCCGGTGGGCTGCGGATGTCGTACCGTCGATTCCTCGGTTGCGCCACGCTCGGCGCGGCCGCCTGGGCCGGTCTCTACCTCGCGCTGGGCACCGCGTCGCGGTCCCTCGCCGGGTTGCTGCCCGGTGCGCCCAGCCCGCTGCTGATCACGATGGCGGTCGGGTTGGTGCTGGCTTCCGTCGTGTTGCTGGGGGCGCGGCGGCGGCTGTTTGCTCTTGGTTAGTGCTTTGTCGGTGGTTGTCGGTGGTTGCGGTGGTGGGGCGGGGGCCCGCCGTGCCCGGCTCCGGGCGGTCAGGCTTGATCCCTGCGCCGGGCACGGCGGGCCCCGCCCCCGTTGTGGTTGGCCTGCGTCTGTTCGTGGCGCCCCGCCGGTGGGGTTTGATCTTCGGTGGTTCTCTGTCGGCGTTTGGTTCTTTTGTTGGGGTGTTACCAGCCTCTTGCTTTCCACTGGGGGAGGGCGGGGCGTTCGGCACCCAGGGTGCTGTCCTTGCCGTGGCCCGGGTAGAACCAGGTGTCGTCCGGCAGTTGGTCGAACAGCTTGTGCTCGACGTCGTCGATCAGCGCCGCGAAACGGTCCGGGTCCTTGTCCGTGTTTCCCACGCCACCGGGGAAGAGACTGTCGCCCGTGAAGAGGTGCGGGGTGCCGGCCGGGTCGCGGTAGAGCAGCGCGATCGAGCCCGGGGTGTGGCCCTTGACGTGGATGACCTCCAGCACGCAGTCACCCACCGACACCGTGTCGCCGTCGGACAGATGCTCCGCCTCGATCGGCAGCCCGGCAGCGTCGTCGGCGTGCACCAGTGCCCGGGCGCCGGTCTTGGCGACCACCTCCTCCAGCGCCACCCAGTGGTCCATGTGCTGGTGGGTCGTCACCACGGCGGTGAGCCCGCCGTCGCCGACCAGCTCCAGCAGCCGGGGCGCCTCGTTCGCGGCGTCGATCAGCACCTGGTCACCGGTGCTCGTGCAGCGCAGCAGGTAGGCGTTGTTGTCCATCGGGCCCACCGACAGCTTGCTGATGGTGAGCCCGTCCAGCTCGCGTACCGCCGGCGCTCCGCCGTGCGTGACGTCTCCGCTGTATGTCATGACGTTTTCAGATCCATTCCGGTGGAGTAGGCAGGGGACCGTCAGGGGTGACGGAGAGCGTTACGCCGTCGGCACGGCCGATCAGCCAGGCGGCGAGGTCGGGGGCCGGACCGGCGACGATCGGGGCGCCGTCCCGGTCGCCGATCACCACCTCGTGCTCACTGCCGTCGAGGCGGAGCACCATAGCCGGCGCTGTCGGCCGCGTGGCATGGTGGCTGGCCGCCTCGCGCAGCAGCCGGTGGGCGAACGTGTCCGACCAGTCCGCGGCCCGGTAGTCCGCAGCCAGGTCGAGGTGGTGCACCTCGATCTCCCGCAGGCGACCCCAGACGAGCAGCGCGGCCGGCCAGGGGCCCATGCGCGCCTGCACCGTCGCCGCCCACGCCTCGGCCGGCATCGCCGCGACCGCCTCGGCGAACAGGTCCGCGCTGCGCCGCAGATCGTCCAGGTGCTCGGCGGGCGGACGGCCCGAACCGGTCTCGATGTCCGTCGCGCGGACCTTCAGCGAGGCGTACATCGGCAGGGCCTGGCCGGTGCGCGCCGCGGTGAGCAGGTTGACGAAGCCGTCGGCGTTGCGCGCCAGATGCGCCAGCACGTGGCCGCGCGTCCAGCCCGGCAGCAGCGACGCGGCGGCCAGGTCCGCGTCGTCGAAGGAAGCGGCGGTACGCAGCAGACGGCTGGTGGCCGCGTCCACCTCGCCCATCAGCAACAGCGGATCCGTGGTCACCCGTCGACCCTAGCGGTCCGCCGTCGCGGCGTCGCCGGGGAAATCGCTTTCGGCGCGTCGACGCGCGACCTACCGTCAGCGGCAGACGCGGCACCGGGACATCGGACGGAGGTGGTGATCATGCCGGACGTGGCACGCGTGTTCCGCCATCACCAGCTTCGACACCGATGAGGATGCCATGACGATCGACCTGACCGCCCTCGGCTGGGACGCCGAGCGAGCGGCGTACGCCGAGCGACGCCCCGAGCAGCACCCGGGTCGGGTGGCCCGGGTGGATCGGGGGGTCTGCACCGTACTCACCGCGTCCGGCCCGGTCCGGGCCAGCCTGGGCGGGGCGGTGTTGGCCGCCGCCACCCGGGATCCCTCCGCCCTGCCCTGCGCCGGGGACTGGGTTCTGCTCACCAACTGGCCGGACCGTCGCGTCACCGTCGAGGGGGTGCTGCCGCGCCGGGGCGCGCTGGTCCGGCGTACCGCCGGCAAGGACGCCAGCGGGCAGGTGCTGGCCGCCAACCTCGACGCCGCTGCCGTAGTGGAGCCGGTGCACCCCGAGCCGGACGTGGGCCGGATCGAACGGCTGCTGTCCCTGGCCCACGAGTCCGGCGCCCGGCCGCTGGTCGTACTGACCAAGGTCGACCTCGCGGCCGACCCGGCCGCGCTGGCCCGCCAACTCGCCGCGGTCGCCCCCGGAGTGCCGGTGCTGCCGGTCAGCGCCGAGCGGGGCATCGGGCTCGACCCGTTGCGCGCCGAGGTCACCCCGGGCCGCACGCTCGGCCTGCTCGGGCCCTCCGGCGCCGGCAAGTCGAGCCTGGTCAACGCCCTGGCCGGCGCCGTGACGATGCCGACGCAGGCGATCCGCCGGGTCGACGGCAAGGGTCGGCACACCACCACGTGGCGGGCACTCGTACCGATCCCCGGCGGGGGTGCGGTGATCGACACGCCCGGTGTGCGGGCGGTCGGCCTACTCGACGGCGCGGCCGGGCTCGACCGGGCGTTCGCCGACATCGCCGGGCTGGCCGAGGGCTGCCGGTACGCCGACTGCGGGCACGACGGCGAGCCCGCCTGCGCGGTACGTGAGGCGCTGCACACCGGCGAACTGTCCACCCGACGCTGGGAGAGTTGGCGGCGCCTGCAGGGCGAGGTGGCCCACGAGAGCCGACGGCGGGAGGCGCGGGTGGCGGCGGAACGGCGCGGCGGCTGGCGCTCGGCCCGACGCCGGACGGCCCGTCCGCCGACGCCCGGCGGCTACTGACCGGGCTCTCCGGTCGTTCGCCTCCGGTGGTGGCCGGGGCAACGGCTGGGTACGGGCTCGCCGGGTCCCGCCGGTCGCGTTGAGCGTTCTGCTCCGCGCGGTCGGCGGGCTGCCGCCCGGCGGCGGCTGCGGGCTGTGGTCCGGCGGCGGCTGCGGGCTGTGGTCTGGTGCGGCCGACCGGGCTGAGCTGGGGGAATGTGCGGGCGAGGGAAAGTGTCGTACCTCGGGGCTAGAGTTGCCGAGGCGTGGTTCCCGCGCCCGTACGACCGCTCAAATCACCCAGAGCGGGACACATTCTTCGCTTCGTCTTCTCCCGGGAGTACACGCACTGTGGCCGACCGACTGATCATCCGTGGCGCGCGCGAGCACAATCTGCGTGACGTCAGTCTCGACCTGCCCCGGGACGCACTCATCGTGTTCACCGGGCTGTCCGGGTCGGGCAAGTCGAGCCTGGCCTTCGACACGATCTTCGCCGAGGGCCAGCGCCGCTACGTCGAGTCGCTCTCGTCGTACGCCCGGCAGTTCCTCGGCCAGATGGACAAGCCAGACGTCGACTTCATCGAGGGCCTGAGCCCCGCCGTCTCGATCGACCAGAAGTCCACCTCGCGCAACCCGCGTTCGACCGTCGGCACGATCACCGAGGTCTACGACTACCTGCGTCTGCTCTTCGCCCGCATCGGCGAGCCACACTGCCCGGTCTGCGGCGAGCGGATCTCCCGGCAGAGCCCACAGCAGATCGTCGACCGGGTCCTCGCCATGGCCGAGGGCACCAAGTTCATGGTGCTCGCGCCGGTCATCCGGGGCCGCAAGGGGGAGTACGTCGACCTCTTCGCCGAGTTGCAGGCCAAGGGCTACGCCCGGGCCCGCGTCGACGGCGTGGTGCACCCGCTGACCGAGCCGCCGAAGCTCAAGAAGCAGGAGAAGCACACCATCGAGGTGGTGATCGACCGGCTCACCGTCAAGCCCAGCGCCAAGCAGCGGCTGACCGACTCGGTCGAGGCCGCCCTGGGTCTCTCCAGCGGCCTGGTGCTGCTCGACTTCGTCGACCTTCCGGAGGACGACCCGGACCGGGAACGCCGCTACTCCGAGCACCTGGCCTGCCCCAACGACCATCCGCTCGCCATCGAGGATCTCGAACCCCGGGTCTTCTCCTTCAACGCGCCGTACGGCGCCTGCCCGGAGTGCACCGGCCTGGGCACCAAGAAGGAGGTCGACCCGGAGCTGCTGATCCCCGACCCGGAGCGCAGCCTCCGCGAGGGTGCCATCCAGCCCTGGTCCACCGGGCACAACCTGGAATACTTCCTGCGCCTGCTGGAGGCGCTCGGCGAGGCGCAACACTTCGACGTCGACACCCCGTGGCGGGCGTTGCCGGCTCGGGCACAGAAGACGATCCTGCACGGCTCCGACGACCAGGTGCACGTGCGCTACCGCAACAAGTACGGCCGTGAGCGCTCCTACTACACCGGCTTCGAGGGCGTGGTGCAGTGGATCGAGCGCCGGCACTCCGACACCGAGTCCGAGTGGTCCCGCGACAAGTACGAGGGCTACATGCGCGACGTGCCGTGCGCGGCGTGCGGGGGCGCCCGACTCAAGCCCGAGGTGCTCGCGGTCACCCTCGCGGGCAAGAGCATCGCCGAGGTCTGCAACCTGTCCGTGGGGGAGTGCGCCGACCTGCTCGCCGGCATCGAGCTGAGCGACCGGCAGAAGCTGATCGCCGAGCGGGTCCTCAAGGAGATCAACGCCCGGCTGCGGTTCCTGCTCGACGTCGGTCTGGACTACCTCTCCCTGGACCGGCCGGCCGGCACCCTGTCCGGCGGGGAGGCGCAGCGCATCCGGCTCGCGACCCAGATCGGCTCGGGTCTGGTGGGCGTTCTCTACGTGCTGGACGAACCGTCGATCGGGCTGCACCAGCGTGACAACCACCGGCTGATCGAGACGCTGATCCGGCTCCGCGGGCTGGGCAACACGCTGATCGTGGTCGAGCACGACGAGGACACCATCCGCGTCGCCGACTGGATCGTCGACATCGGGCCCGGCGCCGGTGAGCACGGCGGCAAGATCGTGCACAGCGGCTCGGTGCCCGCGCTGCTGAAGAACAAGGAGTCGATCACCGGGGCGTACCTGTCCGGGCGTCGGTCGATCCCGACACCGTCGACGCGCCGCCCGCAGGACCCGGCACGGGAGTTGGTGGTGCACGGCGCGCGGGAGCACAACCTGCGCAACCTGACCGTCGGGTTCCCGCTCGGGCAGCTGATCGCGGTCACCGGGGTCAGCGGGTCGGGGAAGTCGACGCTGGTCAACGACATCCTGTACGCGGTGCTGGCCAACCAGATCAACGGCGCCCGGCTGGTGCCCGGCCGGCACACCCGGGTCTCCGGTCTGGAGCACGTCGACAAGGTCGTCGGCGTGGACCAGTCGCCCATCGGCCGGACACCGCGCTCCAACCCGGCCACCTACACCGGGGTCTGGGACCACGTCCGCAAGCTGTTCGCCGAGACCACCGAGGCGAAGGTACGCGGCTACGGCCCGGGACGGTTCTCCTTCAACGTCAAGGGCGGGCGCTGCGAGGCGTGCTCCGGCGACGGCACCATCAAGATCGAGATGAACTTCCTGCCCGACGTGTACGTCCCCTGCGAGGTCTGCAAGGGCGCCCGGTACAACAGGGAGACCCTGGAGGTGCACTACAAGGGCAAGACCGTCTCGGACGTGTTGGAGATGCCGATCGAGGAGGCCGCCGAGTTCTTCTCCGCCATCCCGGCCATCCACCGGCACCTCAAGACCCTGGTCGACGTCGGCCTGGGCTACGTACGCCTCGGTCAGCCCGCGCCCACCCTCTCCGGCGGTGAGGCACAGCGGGTCAAGCTCGCGTCCGAGCTGCAGAAGCGCTCCACCGGTCGGACGGTCTACGTGCTCGACGAGCCGACCACCGGTCTGCACTTCGAGGACATCCGCAAGCTGCTGATGGTGCTGGAAGGGCTGGTCGACAAGGGCAACACGGTGATCACCATCGAGCACAACCTCGACGTGATCAAGACGGCCGACTGGTTGATCGACATGGGCCCGGAGGGCGGCCACCGCGGCGGCACCGTGCTCGCCACCGGCACCCCCGAGGAAGTCGCCGAGGTGGCCGAGAGCCACACCGGCGAGTTCCTGCGCCAGGTGCTCAAGCTCGACGGCAAGGCCAAGGGCGCGGCCGCCGCCACCACCCGTGCCGCCAAGGCCAACGGCACGACCAAGGCGCGGGCCAGCCGAAAGGTGCCCGCCGGCGCGCGCTGACCTGGCATCCGCGAGGACGGGTCCGCCTGCGGCGGGCTTCGCGGGGCGGGTCCGGTCAGGTTCGTGCGTGTCGATCGTGGCGCGGACGGGGCGGTCCGGAGCCCGCCCCGTCCTGTTTCCTGGGTTCGGACAGATACCCGGTTTCCTGGGTCGGAGAGATGCCCGGATGAACCATCCGGCACAGTTGCCCGTGTGGAGAAGTGTGGCCGGCTTTCGCCGCCGCAGCGGGCTAGAGAGAGGCGAGGCATGAGTGACGATCAGGCGCTGACCGGTCCGGGTACGCAGACGCGTCGCACCCTGCTCACCGGAGTCGGGGCGGTCGGCGCGGCCGTCGTCCTGGCTGCCTGCGGCAGCGACGACGGTAGCGGCAGCGGTGCCCCCGCCAGTGGCGGCCCGGCCGTCCCCAGCACCGGCGACGCCGGTGGCGGCGACCGGCAGGGCGCCCAGTCGCTGGCCACCACCGCCGACATCCCGGTCGGTGGCGGCAAGATCCTCGCCGCCGAGGGCGTGGTCATCACCCAGCCCACGGCCGGCCAGTTCAAGGGCTTCAGCCCGATCTGTACGCACCAGAACTGCCCGGTGTCGAACGTCGACGGCGGCACCATCAACTGCACCTGCCACGGCAGCAAGTTCTCGATCGAGGACGGCTCGGTGAAGGCCGGTCCGGCCACCAAGCCGCTGCCGCCCAAGGACATCAAGGTCACCGGCGACCAGATCTCGCTGGCCTGACGCTGACGCTGACGCGGTGGGGCTGGCCGCTGGCCCCGCCGGATGGTCGACTCCCGTTCCGGGAGATCGGGGTGTTCGTGACAGTGCGGCACCCCGATCTCCCGGAAACCGAGTGGATCTAGAGCTTGCGCTGGGCTGTCGGTGCTGCGGACTAGGCTTGCTGGCGTGGCTGACCCCTCGACCTACCGCCCCGCACCCGGCACCATCCCGGAGCTACCGGGGGTCTACCGCTTCCGTGACGGCACCGGCCGGGTGATCTACGTCGGCAAGGCGAGGAACCTGCGCAGCCGGCTCAACTCCTACTTCGGCGACGTGTGGAACCTGCACGAGCGCACGCGCCAGATGGTCACCACTGCCGAATCGGTGGACTGGATCACCGTCGCCACCGAGGTCGAGGCGCTCCAGCAGGAGTTCACCTGGATCAAGCAGTACGACCCCCGGTTCAATGTCCGTTACCGCGACGACAAGTCGTACCCCTATCTGGCTGTCACCCTCAACGAGGAATACCCACGGCTCCAGGTGATGCGTGGCGCCAAGCGCAAGGGGGTGCGCTACTTCGGTCCGTACTCGCACGCCTGGGCGATCCGCGAGACCCTCGACCTGCTGCTGCGGGTTTTCCCCGCCCGCACGTGCTCCGCGGGTGTCTTCAAGCGGGCCGGCCAGGTCGGCCGCCCCTGCCTGCTCGGCTACATCGGCAAGTGCTCGGCACCATGCGTCGGCACCGTCTCCGCCGACGAACACCGCGCCATCGTCGACGGGTTCTGCGACTTCATGGCGGGGCGCACCGACACCATGGTCCGCAAGATCGAACGTGAGATGACCGAGGCGAGCGAGCAGCTCGAGTTCGAGCGGGCCGCCCGGCTGCGCGACGACGTCGCCGCCCTGCGCCGGGCCATGGAGAAGCAGACCGTGGTGCTGGGCGACGGCACCGACGCCGACGTGGTCGCGTTCGCCGACGACCCCCTCGAAGCGGCAGTGCAGGTCTTCCACGTCCGCGACGGCCGGGTTCGCGGCCAGCGCGGCTGGGTGGTGGAGAAGACCGAGGACCTGACCACCGGCGACCTGGTGCACCACTTCTGCACCCAGGTGTACGGGGGCGAGCACGGCGAGGCCGACGTGCCCCGGGAGTTGCTGGTGCCCGAGCTGCCCGCCGACGCCGAGGCGCTGGCGGAATGGCTCTCCAACCACCGGGGCAGCCGGGTGTCGCTGCGGGTGCCGCAGCGCGGTGACAAACGCCAACTGATGGAGACCGTCGAGCGCAACGCCAAGGACGCGCTGGCCCGGCACAAACTGAAGCGATCCGGGGACCTCACCACCCGGGGCAAGGCATTGGACGAGATCAGCGAGGCGCTGGGCATGCGCACCTCGCCGCTGCGCATCGAGTGCTTCGACATCTCCCAGATCCAGGGCACCGACGTGGTGGCCAGCATGGTGGTCTTCGAAGACGGGCTGCCCCGCAAGAGCGAATACCGGCGGTTCATCGTCCGCGGCGCCACCGACGACCTCTCCGCGATGTCCGAGGTGCTGCGCCGCCGCTTCGCCCGCTACCTGGACGCGCGGGCCGAGACGGGCGAGGTCGGAGTCGAGTCGGCCGACGACCCGACCACTCCCGAAGACACGGTCGAGCCGCAGGTCGGCGTCCTGATCGACCCGACCACCGGCCGACCGCGGAAGTTCGCGTACCCGCCGCAGTTGGTGGTCGTCGACGGTGGTGCCCCGCAGGTCGCTGCCGCCGCGCAGGCCCTCGCCGACCTGGGCATCGACGACGTGGCGCTGTGCGGGCTGGCCAAGCGGCTGGAAGAGGTCTGGCTTCCCGACGACGAGTTCCCGGTCATCCTGCCCCGCACCTCGGAAGGTCTCTACCTGCTGCAACGGGTCCGGGACGAGGCCCACCGGTTCGCCATCACCTTCCACCGGCAACGCCGGTCGAAGCGGATGACCGAGTCGGCACTCGATCATGTGCCCGGCCTCGGTGAGGTACGGCGCAAGGCGCTGCTGCGACACTTCGGCTCACTCAAGAGGCTGTCCGCCGCAACAGTCGAGGAGATCACCGAAGTGCCGGGGGTGGGCCGGCGGACCGCCGAGGCGATCCTCGCGGCTCTCGACACGGACACGAAAGCCGACGAGGGTGTGGAGTCGCCCCCGACAGTCTGACGTCGCACTCGCACCGCTCGGCGGTCCAAGACTGCGCAATCTCGGGGAAGTGCTGTCTCGGCCCGGTGTGAGGTGTCAGTTTCCCGGAGAGTGTGCGGATGACGGACACGGCTGTTGTCGGCAGGTCGCGCCGGTCGCGGTGGCAGGTCGCCTTCCTGCATGATCCTGCTCGATCCAGGTTGCAGTGGTCTCGTCGGCGCGCGGAAGGCACTCTTTCCTGGTTTGAGTGCGACCTTGGGGCGAATTCCGGCAAACCGCGCAGGCGGCGCAGGGGGTTCACGGACGCCCGACGCACCCAGGGGCGCGCAGGCCGCGCATCATCGCGCCGGCGGTTTGATCCACTCGGTTTCGCTGATGTTGGAGTATCCCCGGCACTCGGACGCCCCGAGGTCGAGAAACCCGAGTGGATCAAGCAGAGTGGCGGTCGTCGGGGAAGGATTGCCCGGTTCGTGAGGTTGGTCCGCTGGTCGCTGTCACCCGGCCAGCGGAATCCGGGCCGGCTCGGGGTCGTTATACCTGGCACGGCCGCGACCCTGGGTCGTGGTGAGCGGCAGCCGCCGGGAACACCGGCCAGGCCGCCCTCGTTGCACCCCCGAGCCCCACGGGCCGGGAGCCCGGCGGAATGAGTCGCCGCCCGGCACGGTTACACCTCGTCCCGATGCCGGCCCCCCAGGGCCGCCGGGCAACGGAGCTTTCCCCGCACGGCCGTTCCCCGTGAGTCGTGCGTATCCCCCGATGAAGCAGAGGAGCACGCCATCATGCGTACCGATCTGATTCGTAAGACCGCGCTGACCGCCGCTGGCCTCGCGTTCACCGGTGGTGCCATCGCCGGTCCGGTGACCGCCGCGTACGCCATGTCCGACGCCAAGCCCACCTCGCAGACCCAGACCGACCGTAAGAGCGGTGAGCGGGAGTTGGGTGTGCGCTACGAGGCGCAGCCGAACTTCTACTACTGCGGCCCCGCCGCCGCCCGCAACGCCCTGTCCGTGCAGGGCAAGGACATCAGCGTGGACGCCATGGCCAAGGAGATGGGCACCACCGAGGCCGGCACGAACTCGATCAACGACATCACCCCGGTGCTGAACAAGGAGACCGGTAAGAACGACGCCTACCGCTCCGTCGAGATCAGCACCCCGGCGGCTGACGACAAGCAGACCGACAAGCTGCGCGCCGACATCGTCCGCACCGTCGACGACGGCCGGGCCGTGGTCGCCAACATCGCCGGCACCACGACTGACACCGACGGTGGTATCCACTCCTTCGAGGGTGGGCACTACATCAGCGTCGTCGGCTACCGCGACAACGGCACCATCGTCACGATCGCCGACTCCGCCGACCCGAACACCGCCTCCTACCAGGTGACCGTCGAGCACCTCGCGGACTGGATCGCCACCCGCGGCTACGCCACCAGCTGACCCACACCACAGCACCACCCGAACGACGAAGGGCCGGACCCCACCACGGGGCCCGGCCCTTCGCCGTGTCTCAGTCGCTGGCCAGTACGGCCAGGATCTGCTCGCCGTACTTGGCGAGCTTGTTCTCGCCGACCCCGCTGACCCGGGACAGCTCGGCGAGCGTGCCCGGCGCGTCGGTGGCGATCTGTCGAAGCGTGGCATCGTGGAAGACCACGTACGCCGGAACGCCCTGCTCCTTGGCGGTGGTCGCCCGCCAGCCGCGCAGGCGCTCGAAGACCGGCGCGGCGGCCGGGGTCAGCTCGGCGACGACGGTGGCCGAGCCGCGCGGCTTCGACGAGCGGCTCGATGCCGGCTTCTCCGGCTCGCGTCGCATCGTGACCGTTCGGCGGCGGCCCAGCACGTCGGCGCTGGCGGCGGTCAACGCGAGTGTGCCGTAGTCGCCCTCCACGGCGAGCAGCCCCTCGGCGAGCAGTTGCCGGACCACACCCCGCCACTCCGCCTCGCTCAGCTCGGAGCCGATGCCGAAGACGGTCAGCGAGTCGTGGCCGTACTGGCTGATCTTGTCATTGTGTTTGCCGAGCAGGATGTCGATGCAGTGCCCGGCGCCGAAGCGTTGGTTGCGCTCACGGTCGAGGCGGAAGACCGTGGAGAGCAACTTCTGGGCGGCGACAGTGCCGTCCCAGGACTCCGGCGGGCTGAGGCAGGTGTCGCAGTTGCCGCAGGCGGGCGTGGACGTCTCGCCGAAGTATTCGAGCAGTTGGACGCGTCGGCAGCGCACCGTCTCGCAGAGGGCGAGCATCGCGTCCAGGTGGGCGGCGAGGTTCCGGCGGTGGGCGAGGTCGCCGTCCGACGTCTCGATCATCTTGCGTTGCTGGACCACGTCCTGCAGTCCGTACGCGAGCCACGCGGTGGACGGCAGGCCGTCCCGTCCGGCGCGGCCGGTCTCCTGGTAGTAGCCCTCGACGGACTTGGGCAGGTCGAGGTGGGCGACGAAACGTACGTCGGGTTTGTCGATGCCCATGCCGAAGGCGATCGTGGCCACCATCACCAGGCCGTCCTCCCGCAGGAAGCGCTGCTGGTTGGCGGCGCGGGTGGCCGCGTCGAGACCCGCGTGGTACGGCAGTGCGGCAATTCCGTTGGCGACCAGGAACTCCGCCGTCTTGTCGACCGAGGCCCGGGACAGGCAGTAGACGATCCCGGCGTCGCCCGGATGTTCGTCGCGCAGCAGCGCCAGGAGTTGCTTGCGCGGCTCCCGTTTGGGCACGATCCGGTACTGGATGTTGGGCCGGTCGAAGCTGGCCACGAAGTGCCGGGCGTCGTCGAGCTTGAGCCGAGTCGCGATCTCGGTGCGGGTGGCGCTGGTCGCGGTGGCGGTCAGCGCGATGCGTGGCACCTGCGGCCACCGTTCGTGCAGCATCGACAGCGCCAGGTAGTCGGGGCGGAAGTCGTGCCCCCACTGGGACACGCAGTGCGCCTCGTCGATCGCGAACAGGGAGATGCGGCCCCGGTCCAGGAGGGCGAGCGTGGACCGGACGCCGAGCGCCTCCGGGGCGAGGTAGAGCAGGTCCAGTTCGCCGGCGACGAAGGCGGTCTCGACCCGGCGCCGGGCGTCGAGGCTCTGGGTCGAGTTGAGGAAGCCGGCGCGGACGCCGACCGCGGTGAGCGCGTCGACCTGGTCCTGCATGAGGGCGATCAGCGGGGACACGACGACCGCGACGCCGTCGCGAACCAGGGCCGGGATCTGGTAGCACAGGGACTTGCCGCCACCGGTGGGCATCAACACCAGCGCGTCGCCGCCGTCGACCACGTGGTCGATCACGTCCTGCTGGAAGCCGCGGAAGGCGTCGTAGCCGAACACCCGGCGCAGCACCGGCAACGCGCCCTCGGTCCGCAGGTCGGTGGGAGAAGCCATCCGCGGAGTCTACGAGCCGAGCCCGACAGCACCCGCCCGGCGCACCCGGGCGGTGGTCGTCGCCCTCGCCAACCGTCCGGCCTGACCTGCGAAGATCGCGAAAAGCGCACCTGTGATCACTGATCGTCACCAAGGGCGGAGGTGGCAGGCCGTGGCGGGTGCGCGGACTGGACCCGGCAGCGGGATAGAGTCGCTGATTGACCACTCGCGGCCAGAGGCGGCCGCGGCGCCACGGCTTGGGGGTACGGGTGAGCGAGGCGCGCACAGTCGGTGACCGGATCGACGACCCGGAGGCGGTCGAGGGGCAGTCGGCGGCGGAGTCGGAAACCACACTCGTGGTGGTCACCGGGCTCTCCGGCGGTGGCCGCAGCACGGTCGCCAGGGCGTTGGAGAACGTCGGCTACTACGTGGTCGACAATCTGCCGCAGGCGCTGATGCTGGACATGGCCGAGCTGGCGTTCAAGGCGGGCGGCGCGGCTCGGCGTACCGCGATGGTGCTGGACGTGCGGTCGCGGGCCTTCTCCACCGATCTGGCCGGGGCGATCCGCGCGCTCAAGGAGCGCGGGTTCTCGCCCCGGGTGGTCTTCGTCGACGCCGACGACGAGGTGTTGATCCGACGGTTCGAGAGCGTCCGCCGTTCGCACCCTCTGCAGGGGGACGGGCGGTTGGCCGACGGCATCGCCGTGGAGCGTGGCCTGCTGGAGGAGGCGCGCGACCAGGCCGACGTGATCATCGACACCAGCCACCTCAACGTCAACCAGCTCCGCCGACGCATCGAGGAGCTGTTCGGCGGCGAGGACGCGCGTCGGCTGCGGGTCACCGTGCTGTCCTTCGGCTTCAAGTACGGCCTGCCGCCGGACGCCGACTTCGTGCTGGACGCCCGGTTCCTGCCCAACCCGTACTGGGTGCCGGAGCTGCGCGAGCACACCGGGCGGGAGGAGGCGGTCAGCGCGTACGTGCTCGGTCAGGAGGGCGCGGACGCCTTCGTCGCCTCGTACGCCGACCTGGTCAACGCCACCACCACCGGCTTCGAGCGGGAGGGCAAGCGGTACCTCACCGTCGCCGTGGGCTGCACCGGCGGCAAGCACCGCAGCGTCGCCATCGCCGAGGAGTTGGCCGGGCGGCTGCGCCACTCCGGGCTGGCGGCCAACGCCCAGCACCGCGACCTGGGGCGGGAATGACGGCCCGGCGGGTGGTGGCGTTCGGCGGCGGACACGGGCTGTCCGCCTCGTTGCGCGCGTTGCGTCACTGCGCCCCCGAGCTCGATCTCGACATCACCGCGGTGGTCACCGTCGGGGACGACGGCGGCTCCAGTGGCCGGCTGCGCGCCGAGCGGGGTGGTCTGCCCCCGGGTGATCTGCGTCAGGCGCTGGTGGCACTGGCCGGAGACCACCCGGCGACCCGGCGCAGCGCCGGGCTGTTCCAGCACCGTTTCGCTGCCGTGCCGGCCGGCGTACCGCAGCTCGGCGAAGCCGACCCGGGCCGGGCGGCGACCGATGGTCGCGACTCCGGTGCGGACCAGGGGGCCGGCGGTCGCGACTCCGGCGCGGATGGCCAGGGCCCGGGCGCGGACCGGGCGGCGGCCCGCGTCGACGGGCTGACCGGGCACGCGGTCGGCAACCTCGTGCTCTGCGGTCTCATGGAGTTGCTCGGCGACCCGGTGGCCGCGCTGGAGCACGCCGGTGCGATGCTCGGCGCGGTCGGCCGGGTGCTGCCGATGTCCCGGCAGCCGGTCGGCATCGAGGCGCAGGTGCGCGGGGTCGACCCCGCCGCTCCCGACGAGGTGCGCACCGTACGCGGCCAACACCAGGTGGCGGTCACCACCGGGCGGGTCGAGTCGCTGCGCCTCACGCCCGCCGCCCCGCCGGCCTGCACCGAGGTGATCGAGGCGATCAGGGCGGCGGACTGGTTGATCTTCGGACCGGGCAGCTGGTACACGAGCGTGCTCCCGCACCTGCTGGTGCCGCAGCTGGCCGACGCGATCGTGTCCACCTCGGCCCGGCGGTTGGTCACGCTGAACCTCGCCGCGGAGAAGGAGACCCTCGGCCTCTCCGTCGCCGACCACCTCGCGGCTCTGCACTGGTACCTGCCCGAGCTCAAGGTCGATCTCGTGCTCGCCGACGCCAAGGCGGTGGGTGACCCCGAACCGGTCGAACGTGCGGCAGAATCGCTGGGTGCCCGCCTGGTCCTCGCCCCCGTCGCCGTCACCGGTGGCACTCCCCGCCATGATCCGGCTGCCCTGGGCGCCGCACTGGTGCCTGTCCTGGGCGCCGATCGTTAGACACGTACGTAATCTCCGGCGACACGCCGGAACCGGTCCGTGAGGGGACGCACAATGGCGATGACGGCCGCGGTCAAGGACGAGCTGAGTCGGGTCGACGTGCCCAAGCCCTGCTGTCGGCGGGCGGAGATGGCCGCACTGCTGCGCTTCGCCGGCGGGCTGCACATCGTCTCCGGCCGGGTGGTGGTGGAGGCGGAACTGGACACCGGGGCGGTGGCCCGACGGCTGCGCCGGGAGATCGCCGAGGTCTACGGCTATCCCAGCGAGATCCACGTGCTGGCCTCCGGCGGGCTGCGCAAGGGCAGCCACTTCATCGTGCGGGTGGTCAAGGACGGCGAGGCCCTCGCGCGGCAGACCGGCCTGCTCGACGTGCGGGGCCGCCCGGTGCGCGGGCTGCCCCCGCACGTGGTCGCGGCGAACGTCTGCTGCGCGGTCTCCGCGTGGCGGGGGGCGTTCATGGCGCACGGCTCGCTCACCGAGCCCGGCCGCTCCAGTGCGCTGGAGATCACCTGTCCGGGGCCGGAGTCGGCGCTGGCGTTGGTCGGCGCGGCCCGCCGCATCGGCATCACCGCGAAGAACCGTGAGGTACGCGGGGTGGACCGGGTGGTCGTCAAGGACGGCGACGCGATCGCCGCGCTGCTCACCCGGATCGGCGCGCACTCCAGCGTGCTCGCCTGGGAGGAGCGTCGGGTACGCCGCGAGGTGCGGGCCACCGCCAACCGGCTCGCCAACTTCGACGACGCCAACCTGCGCCGCTCGGCGCGCGCGGCGGTCGCCGCCGCCGCCCGGGTCACCCGTGCCCTGGAGATCCTCGCCGACGAGGCGCCCAACCATCTGACCGACGCCGGGCGGCTGCGCCTGGAGCACCGGCAGGCGTCGCTGGAGGAACTGGGCGCGCTGGCCGACCCGCCGCTGACCAAGGACGCCATCGCCGGGCGGATCCGCCGACTTCTGGCGCTGGCCGACAAGCGGGCCCGGGACCTCGGCATCCCGGATACCGAAGCGGCAGTCACGCCCGACATGCTCGTGGTCTGATAGGACGGTAAGGCCGCACGGTGCGCCCGGGAGCACGACCCGGCGCAGCGTGGTCTCGCACGCTCGGATAAGGTCGCTGCGTACGGCAAGGGGGCCGACACAGGCACTCCTCGTCGTGCACACCGCCTCGGGCGGTCAAGGTCCTCAGACCGCGGCGGGGTGGCCGAGACGAACCGTCAACGGCCGGCTCCAACGGTCGGCGCACACCACTCCGCCGGCCCGTTGTCTGAGGCCGGCGACCAGAACGCGAGGAGATGGGACCTGTGACCATCCGGGTTGGCATCAACGGCTTCGGCCGAATCGGCCGTAACTTCTTCCGGGCAGTGCTGGCGTCTGACGCCGACATCGAGGTCGTGGCGGTGAACGACCTGACCGACAACGGCACGCTTGCCCACCTGCTCAAGTACGACAGCATCCTGGGCCGCCTGCCGTACGAGGTCAAGGCCACCGCCGACGAGATCACCGTAGGCGGCAAGACCATCAAGGCGTTCGCCGCGAAGGACCCGTCGACGCTGCCGTGGGGCGAGGTCGGCGCCGACGTCGTCATCGAGTCGACCGGCTTCTTCACCGACGCCACCAAGGCGAAGGCGCACGTCGACGGTGGGGCCAAGAAGGTCATCATCTCCGCACCGGCGAAGAACGAGGACGTCACCGTCGTCATGGGTGTCAACCACGACACCTACGACCCGGCGAAGCACACCATCATCTCCAACGCTTCGTGCACCACCAACTGCCTCGCCCCGATGGCGAAGGTCCTGCACGACACGTTCGGCATCCAGCACGGTCTGATGACGACGATCCACGCGTACACCCAGGACCAGAACCTGCAGGACGCGCCGCACTCGGACCTGCGTCGGGCCCGCGCCGCCGCGCTGAACATCGTGCCGACCTCCACCGGCGCCGCCAAGGCGATCGGCCTGGTCCTGCCGGACCTCAAGGGCAAGCTCGACGGGTACGCCCTGCGGGTGCCGATCCCGACCGGCTCGGTCACCGACCTCACCGTCAACGTGGGTCGCGAGACCACCGTGGACGAGGTCAACGCCGCGCTGAAGGCCGCCGCGGACGGCCCGCTCAAGGGCATCCTGGTCTACAACGAGGACCCGATCGTCTCCACCGACATCGTCACCGACCCGGCGTCGTGCATCTTCGACGCGCCGCTGACCAAGGTCGTCGGCAACCAGGTGAAGGTCGTCGGCTGGTACGACAACGAGTGGGGCTACTCCAACCGCCTCGTCGACCTCGTCAAGCTGGTCGGTTCGTCGCTGTGAGCATCCGGACCCTCGACGACCTGCTCGCCGAGGGGGTGTCGGGTCGGCGCGTGCTGGTGCGCGCCGACCTGAACGTCCCGCTCGACAAGCAGACCGGTGCCATCACGGACGACGGCCGGATCCGCGCGGTGCTGCCGACCCTCGGCGCGCTGGTCGAGGCCGGCGCGAAGGTGGTCGTCTGCTCGCACCTGGGCCGCCCGAAGGGCGCGCCGGACCCGCAGTTCAGCCTGAGCCCGGTCGCCGGGCGGCTCGGTGAGCTGCTCGGCGCTCCGGTGCACTTCGCCACCGACACCGTCGGTGAGTCGGCCCGTTCCACCGTCGCGGGCCTGGCCGACGGCCAGGTCGCCCTCCTGGAGAACCTGCGTTTCAACGCGGGCGAGACCAGCAAGGACGAAGCCGAGCGGGGCGCGTTCGCCGACCAGCTCGCCGCGTTCGGCGACGCGTACGTGGACGACGCGTTCGGCGCGGTGCACCGCAAGCACGCGAGCGTCTTCGACGTGCCGGCCCGGTTGCCGCACGTCGCGGGTCGACTGGTGCTGCGTGAGGTCGAGGTGCTCTCCAAGCTCACCGGTGACCCCGAGCGCCCGTACGTGGTGGTGCTCGGTGGGTCGAAGGTGTCCGACAAGCTCGCCGTGATCGAGGCCCTGCTGCCCACTGTCGACCGGCTGCTCATCGGCGGCGGGATGTGCTTCACCTTCCTGAAGGCCCAGGGCCTGGAGGTGGGCACCTCGCTGCTGGAGAAGGACATGGTCGACACCTGCCGCAACCTGCTGGAGCGGGCCAACGGCAAGATCCTGCTCCCGGTCGACGTGGTGGTGGCGGACGCGTTCGCCCCGGATGCCGCGCACGACACGGTCCGCGTGGACGGCATCCCGAGCCACCGGCTCGGGCTGGACGTCGGCCCGGAGACGGTTGCCGGCTTCAGCGCCGCGCTGTCCCAGGCGAAGACGATCTTCTGGAACGGCCCGATGGGCGTGTTCGAGATGCCGGCGTTCGCGGCGGGCACCCGGGGGATCGCCGAGGCGATCACCAAGGCCGACGCGTTCAGCGTCGTCGGTGGCGGTGACTCGGCGGCGGCGGTCCGTGCCCTCGGGCTGGACGAGTCGTCCTTCGGGCACATCTCCACGGGCGGCGGCGCCTCCCTGGAATACCTCGAGGGCAAGACCCTCCCCGGCATCGCGGCCCTGGAGAACTGAACATGGCGAGCACCACCCGTCGGCCGCTGATGGCCGGCAACTGGAAGATGAACCTCAACCACCTCGAGGCCAACCTGCTGGTGCAGAAGCTGGCGGCGAGCCTCACCGAGAAGCAGCTCACCGAGGTCGAGACGGTCGTGCTGCCGCCCTTCACCGACCTGCGCACCGTGCAGACGGCGGTGGACGGCGACAAGCTGCTGATCGGCTACGGCGGGCAGGACCTCTCCCCGCACGCCTCCGGCGCGTACACCGGCGACATCTCCGGGCCGATGCTGGCCAAGCTCGGCTGCACGTACGTGGTGGTCGGGCACTCCGAGCGGCGGGCCTACCACCACGAGGACGACACTGTCGTCAACGCCAAGGTCAAGGCGGCGCTCACGCACGGCCTGACCCCGATCCTCTGCGTGGGGGAGGGGCTGGACGTCCGCGAGCAGGGCACCCACGTGGCGCACTGCGCCGACCAGCTCGACGGGGGCCTCGCCGGGCTCACCGCCGAGCAGGTGCGGCAGGTCGTGATCGCGTACGAGCCGGTCTGGGCGATCGGCACGGGCAAGACCGCGACCCCGGAGGACGCCCAGGAGGTCTGCGGGGCGATCCGGAAGCGACTGGCGGAGCGTTTCGACCAGGAGACCGCCGACCAGGTCCGGGTCCTGTACGGTGGCTCGGTCAAGGCGTCCAACGTCGCCTCGATCATGGCCCAGCCGGACGTGGACGGGGGCCTGGTGGGGGGCGCCAGCCTGGACGCGGAGGAATTCGCTCAGATCTGCCGCTTCCCGGAGCACCTCGCCCGCTGATCGCTCGGTATCCTTGACACCGCCCGTCCGCCGGTCGGTGCCGCCGTGCCCGATCAGACCGGGCGAGGATCGCTACGAGAGGAACTGACCCCAGCCATGCCGATCTGGTTCGCATACACGTTGATCGTGTTGCTGGTCATCACGAGCATTCTGCTCACCATGCTGATCCTGCTGCACCGCGGCAAGGGCGGCGGTCTGTCGAGCATGTTCGGCGGTGGCGTCAGCTCCAGCCTCGCCGGCTCGTCGGTGGCGGAGAAGAACCTGGACCGTTACACCGTTCTGGTGAGCGTCGTCTGGTTCGCCGCCATCGTCGGCCTCGGGCTCTGGCTCCGCCTGCAAATGAACAGCGGCGCCTGAGCGAGCGCGTCAAGTCGTACAATCTGCGCGCGGTCCGTCACTCGACGGGCCGCGCGCAGGCTTTTCTCCGCTGCACCGCGTCGCCCGCCGCCCACCCCTCGACGACGGCGGGTCCCCTCCGACGACAGGAGCGAGCAGCCGTGCCTAGTGGCAACGTCATCCGTGGCGCCCGGGTCGGGTCCGCACCGATGCGCCCCGACGAGCGGCACCAACCCGCCCCCCGACAGGACGTCACCTACTGGTGCCGCAACGACCACCGGATCGACATCCGGATCGCCGCGGACGCCGAGGCGCCGGCGCTGTGGGACTGCCCCCGCTGTGGCCTACCCGCCGGCCGGGACGCGCAGAACCCGCCCGGCCGGGTCCGCGCCGAACCGTACAAGAGCCACCTGGCGTACGTGAAGGAGCGGCGCACCGCCGAGGAGGGCGAGGCGCTGCTGGCCGAGGCGCTCGCCGCGCTCCGCCGCCGCCGCGGCGAGTAGGGCACGGCCGCAAAGGCCGACGCACCGTGGAGGCGGCGGCAAGGCCGACCGGCGAGCAGGGCGCGGCCCGAAGCCGACGCACCGCTAGGCCGGCGGCAAGGCCCCGCTGTGGGCGGCCTCAGCGCAGGCTGCGGAAGCGGGCGGGTACGTCGGCTGCCGCAGCCCGGTCCAGCAGCCAACGGGTACGGCTCACGCCGTGCACCCCGGCGGCCGGCAACTGCACCGGCCCGGCGCCGGCCAACGCCATGCCCACCGCACGGGCCTTGTCGGCGCCGCCGGCGACCAGCCAGACCTCGTCGGCGGTGTTGATCGTCGGCAGGGTGAGGGTGGTCCGCACCGGCGGCGGCTTGGGGCTGCCCCGCACCGCGCTGCACGGCCGGGTGTCGTAGTGCACCGGGTGCTCGGGGAAGACCGAGGCCACGTGCCCGTCCTCGCCGACGCCCAGCATCAGCACGTCGAAGTGCGGCAGCGTGGCGTGGCCGGGCCGGGCGGCGCGCGCCAACTCGTCGGCGTACGCCGCAGCCGCCGCCTCGGGGTCGTTGCCGGCCGGGCCGTCGGATGCCGGCATCGGGTGCACCCGGGCCGGGTCGAGCGGCACCCCGTCCAGCAGGGCGGCCCGAGCCTGCGTCTCGTTGCGGTCCGGGTCGCCGGCCGGCAGGAACCGTTCGTCGCCCCACCACACGTCGACCCGGGACCAGTCCACCGCGTCGCGGGCCGGCAGTGTCGCCACCGCCCGGTACACAGCCGCGGCGACCCGACCTCCGGTGAGCACCACCGACGCTTCGCCCCGGTCGGCCTGGGCGTCGAGCAGCTTCACCAGCAACCGGGCCGCCACGGCCTGCGCCAGCAGGTCGGCGTCGGCGTGGACGGCGACACTCGCCTCACTCATGGGATGCGCCTTCGTTTCCCGACCGCAGGGCGGTCGCTGTCGCGTCGTACCCGGGCTGGTGGGCCCGAGGTGGTGGGGCGAAAGCCCCGGAGGTTTCGGGGCAGGGCCCGGTCGCAACCCGGCCCTGCCCCGACGTCGTGCGGGTGGGGATCAGCCCTCGCCGCTCGTGCCGGAGTGCGCGGTGACCCCGGCCTCGGCCCGCCGTGCGGTAGCCGGATCCTTCCAGACGTGCACCCGCTGCGCGGGACGCTGCTCCAACCCCCGCAACCCGACGGTCGCACCCAGCGCCTCCGCGTACACCTGGTCGGCGTCCAGGCGGCGCAGCTCCTCGGCCAGCTCGTCACCGAGCGGGCGGCGGACCAGCGGCAGGGCCCGGTCGTCCTGGCCCGTCCGCCGGAACACGGCCATGCTGTCCTCGCGGGTCAGCGTGAGCTGGTCGCCGTTGGCGCAGCTGAGCTGCACCTCCCGCATCCGGGGGGACTCGTTGCTGTCCACCCGACGCGGGGTGATGCCGAGCCGGCTGGACAGCCAACCGGCCATCAGGGCCGCCGTCGGGTCGGTGGACGGCGCGACGATGGTCGCCTCGGTGACCTGGGCGCTCGTGGTGTCGAACGCCCCGGCCACCAGGGTGCGCCACGGGGTGATCCGGGTCCACGCCAGGTCGGTGTCGCCAGGGGCGTAGTCCCGGGCACGCTGCCGCAACGCCTCCACCGGGTCGGCCGCCTGCGCCGCGTCGGTGATCCTCCGGTCGGCGACCACCCCGAGGAAGTCGGTGGCGATCTCCGCCGGTGGTTCCCCGTGCCACCAGGTGACCACCGGCACGTCGGGAACGAGCAGCGGCATCACGACCGACTCCGCGTGCAGGGCCAGCCGACCGTACATGCGGGTGACCACCGCCTCGCACGGGCCGAGCCGACCGCCGACGACGATCTCCGCGTCGAGCCGGTTGCGGTCCCGTTCGATCTCCGAGCGGACCACCACCACCAGCCGACACGGGTGGGCGGCGGCGGCGATCGTCGCCGCCGCTTCCGCCTCCCGAACCCGCTTCTCGTCCACGACCACGATGAGGGTGAGCGCCATACCGCTGGCGACCCCGCCGGCGCTGCGCCGCTCGGCGGCGAGCGCCTTGACCACCTCGTTGCCGGTGGTGTCCCACAGCCCGATCATGCTCGTCTCCAAGCGCGACCCTCACGGGCCAGCATCTCGTCGGAGGCCCGCGGCCCCCACTCACCGGCCCGGTACGGCTCCGGGGTGGTGCCCTCCCAGGCGTGCTCCAGGGGGTCGATCACCTGCCAGCTCTGCTCGACCTCGGCGGCGTCCGGGAACAGGGTGCGGTCGCCGATCAGCACGTCCAGGACGAGACGTTCGTACGCCTCCGGGCTGGACTCGGTGAACGCCTCGCCGTACTGGAAGTCCATCGCGATGTCGCGGACCTCCATCGTCGTGCCCGGCACCTTCGAGCCGAACTTGAGCACCACGCCCTCGTCCGGCTGCACCCGGATGACCAGCTGGTTGTTGCCCAGCGACTCCATGTCGGCGTCGTTGAACGGCAGGTGTGGCGCCTTCTTGAACATGATGGCGACCTCGGTGACCCGCCGGGGCAGCCGCTTGCCGGCCCGGATGTAGAACGGCACCTCCGCCCAGCGGCGGTTCTGGATGCCCAGCCGCACCGCCACGTACGTCTCCGTGGTGGAGTCGGCGGGGACGTCCTGCTCATCCAGGTAACCGACGGCGCGTTCGCCGCCGACCCAGCCGGGCAGGTACTGACCGCGGACGGTGTCCCGGGCGACGTCCTTGGGCAGGGTGATCGCCTTGAGCACCTTCAGCTTCTCGGTCCGGATCTCGTCGGCGTCGAAGCTGGTCGGCTCCTCCATCGCCACCAGTGCGAGTAACTGGAGCAGGTGGTTCTGGAGCACGTCGCGGGCGGTGCCGACGGTGTCGTAGAAGCCGGCGCGGCTGCCGATGCCGACGTCCTCGGCCATGGTGATCTGCACCGAGTCGACGTACTTGGAGTTCCACAGCGGCTCGAACAGGTTGTTGGCGAACCGCAGGGCAAGGATGTTCTGAACCGTCTCCTTGCCCAGGTAGTGGTCGATCCGGAAGACGTCCTCCCGGGTGAACACGTCGTCGACGAGGTCGTTGAGCGCCTTCGCCGACGGCAGGTCGTTGCCGAACGGCTTCTCCACCACGACCCGACGCCAACCACCGGACTTCGCGTTGTCGGCCATTCCGGTGCGGGCCAACTGCTTGAGCACGACGGGGAACGCGGCCGGCGGGATGGAGAAGTAGAACGCGGCGTTGCCGGTGATGCCGTGGGTCTGCCGCAGGTCGTCAAGCGTCGAGGCCAGGGTGTCGAAGGCCGCGTCGTCGTCGAACGAGCCGCCGACGAACTTGATGTTGCCGGCCAGACGTGCCCACACCTCGTCCCGCCACGGGGTACGTGCGTGCTTGCGGGCCGCCTCGCACGCGAGGGTCTCGAAGTCGCCGTCCCCCCAGTCGCGGCGCGCGAAGCCGAGCACCACGAAACCGGGCGGCAGCAGCCCCCGGTTGGCCAGGTCGTAGACCGCGGGGAGCAGCTTCTTGCGGGCCAGGTCGCCGGTCACCCCGAAGATCACCAGAGCGCAGGGCTCCGGGATCCGGGGCAACCGGCGGTCCTGCGGGTCGCGCAGCGGGTTCACCGGGCCACCTCCTCGCTCCGCCTCAGTCACGTCGTCCATCCTCACGCCCGCAGAGCACCGGAGGCGTCGAGCAGTTGGGCGACACCGGCGGCACGGTCGGTCAGGTGCAACCGCAGCACCGGCCGCTCCCGACCGGCGAGGGCCTGCCGGTCCCCGGCGGCCTGGGCCGCCTGCAACTCACCGAAGGTGTACGGCTTGCCCGGCACCGCCAGGTCCTCGGCGACCGCACCGGTCACCTGCAGGTAGCTGCCCACCTGCGGGCCGCCCTTGTGGTACTGGCCGGTCGAGTGCAGGAACCGCGGACCCCAACCGAAGGTGACCGGGCGCCCGCCCGCCTGGGCCAGCATCGGCCGCAGCCGGGCCGCGTCGGCGTCGGCGAACCGGTCGAGGTACGCCATCACCGCGAGGTAACCGTCGTCGCCGAGCCCGTCGAGCAGCCAGCGCAGCACGCCGGCCAGGTCTCCGGGAGCGCCCTGCGGGGCGTACACCTCGATCGCGCCCTCGGTGAACGACGGCGTCTCCGCCGGCGGGCCCGAGGCCAGGATCTTGTTGGTGTTCTCCTTGGACTCGGTGACGTTCGGCTGGTTGAACGGGTCGATGCCGAGCACCACACCGGCCACCGCGGTCGCGTACTCCCAGGCCAGGAACTGCGCGCCCAGCGGGCCGTTGACGGCCACGTCCGGGTTGGCGCCGCCGCCCGGCACGTCGCCCGGCGCCAGCGCGCCGCCGTAGCTGACGGTCAGCACGTCCGGCCCGGTGGCGCCGGGGCTCTGCGGGGACTCCACGACCACCGGGAGGATGCCCACCCCGGCCTTGCCGGTCGACTCGGCGATCAGCTGCTCGGCCCAGTCGCCGAGCCCGTCGATGCCGGTGCCGTCGGAGACCAGGGCGACCTTGTCCCGGGCCAGCGTCGCCGCCGCGCCCAGGGCGGCGCCCAGCGCGAGAGCCGGGTTGTTCTGGTCGGCGCCGAGCGACGCGGCCAACGCGTCGGCCTGGTCGAGCAGTTCCGCGACCTCGACCCCGGCCAGCGCCGAGGGCACCAGACCGAACGCGGTCAGCGCCGAGTACCGGCCGCCCACGTTCGGGTCGGCGAGCACGGTGAACGCGCCCATCTCGGCCGCGGTGGCCTCCAGCGGCGAACCCGGGTCGGTGACGATGACGAAATGCCGGCCGGCCTCCGCCTCGGTCATGCCGGCGTCCAGGAACGCCTGCCAGTAGGCGCGCCGGTGGCTGTCGGTCTCCACCGTCGACCCGGACTTGCTCGCCACCACGACGACGGTGCGCTCCAGCCGGTCACCGAGCGCCGCCCGGACCTGGCCCGGGTCGGTGGTGTCCAGCACGGTCAGCGGGCGGCCCAGCGTCCGGGTGATCACCTCGGGCGCGAGCGAGGAGCCACCCATGCCGGCGAGCACCACGTGGTCCAGGTCGGCCAGCTCCGCGGTCAGCTCGGCCAACTGCACCAGCAGCTCCCGGCTGCGCCGATGGGTGTCCACCCAACCCAGCCGGATCTTCGCCTCGGCCTCGGCGTCCGGGCCCCACAGGCTCGCGTCCTTGCCCGCAAGCTTGCCCGGGACGCCGGCCTTGACCAGCGCGTCCCGGGTCGAGGCGGGCGCGGCCTTGTCGACCGCGTCCGCGCCGTACACGGCGAGCCCGGCGGCTGCCTCCACCGGCCCCGCAAGAAGGTCACTCATGCGTTCCCACCGGCCTTCTCGGCGGCCTTCGCGTTGCCCTTGGCGGCCTTGTTCGGCGCACCCTTGCCCTTGGCCGCCGCCTCCAGCGACTTGCGCACGCCGTCGAGCAGCTCCTGCCAGCTGGCCTCGAACTTCTCCACGCCCTCGCGTTCCAGGGTGGCGATCACGTCGTCCATGTCCACCCCGACCGACTCCAGGTCCGCGAAGACCTTCCGGGCCGCGTCGTAGGCGCCGGTGATGGTGTCGCCGCGGGTCTCGCCGTGATCGGCGTACGCGTGGATGACCGACTCCGGCATGGTGTTGACGGTGCCGGGGGCGATCAGCTCCTCGACGTAGATCACGTCGCGGTAGTCCGGGTTCTTCGTCGACGTGGACGCCCACAGCGGCCGCTGCGGGTGCGCCCCGGCGGCGGCGAGCGCCTTCCAGCGATCGGAGGAGAACACCTCGGTGTAGCGCTCGTACGCCAGCTGGGCGTTGGCGATGGCGGCCTTGCCCTTCAGCGACTTGGCCTGGTCGGAGCCGACCTTCTCCAATCGCTTGTCGACCTCGGAGTCGACCCGGGAGACGAAGAACGACGCCACCGAACCGATCTTCGACAGGTCGTGGCCGTTGGCCTTGGCCTGCTCCAGACCAGCGAGGAACGCCTCCATCACCGCCGAGTAGCGGTCCAGGCCGAAGATCAGCGTCACGTTGACGCTGATCCCCTCGGCCAGGGTGGCGGTGATCGCCGGCAGGCCGGCCTCGGTGGCCGGGATCTTGATGAAGAGGTTGGGGCGGTCGACCAGCCACCACAGCGCCTTGGCCTCGGCCACCGTCTTGTCGCTGTCGTGGGCCAGCCGGGGGTCCACCTCGATGGAGACCCGGCCGTCGACGCCGTCGCTGCCGTCGTACGACGGGCGCATCACGTCGCAGGCCCACCGCACGTCGTACGTGGTGAGCATGCGCACCGACTCCTCGACCTCCACGCCACGGGTGGCGAGGTCGTGCAGCTGCCAGTTGTACTCGTCGGCGTCGCTGAGCGCCTTCGCGAAGATCGTCGGGTTGGTGGTGACACCGGCCACGTGCTTCTCGCGGCGGAGCTGGTCCAGCCCGCCGGAGCTCAGTCGTACCCGGGAAAGGTCGTCGAGCCAGACCGCCACACCCGCGGCGGTGAGCTCATTCAGCTTGTCCGTCATGCCGTCCACGCTCCCTCAGTTGCCGGTCGTGAAACCGGTGATGTCGCCCACCCGGGCCAGCGAGGCGTGCGCCGCCGCCACGATCCGGTCCGGGGTGAACCCGAACTGCTCGAAGAGCACGGTGTGCGGGGCGCTCGCCCCGTAGTGCTCCAGGCTGACGCTCTCGCCGAGGTCGCCGACGATGCCGCGCCAGGACATCGCGATGCCCGCCTCCACGCTCACCCGTGCCTTTACCCCGCGGGGCAGCACCGACTCCCGGTACGCCTCATCCTGCTCGTAGAACCACTCCTGGCAGGGCATCGAGACGACCCGGGTCGGCGTGCCGTCGGCCTCCAACCGCTCCCGGGCGGTCAGGGCGAGCTGCACCTCGGAGCCGGTGCCGATGATGATCACCTGAGGCTTGCCGTTGGACGCCTCGGCCAGCACGTAACCGCCCTTGGCCACGCCCTCCACGGCACCGAGGACCTCCCGGTCCAGGGTCGGCAGCGGCTGACGGCTCAACGCCAACGCGGTCGGCCGGTCGGTGTGCTCCAGCGCCTGCCGCCAGGCCCAGGCCGTCTCGTTGGCGTCCGCCGGGCGGACCACGTCCAGGCCCGGGATGGCGCGCAGCGCGGTCAGGTGCTCCACCGGCTGGTGGGTCGGGCCGTCCTCGCCGAGGCCGATCGAGTCGTGCGTCCAGACGTAGGTCACCGGCAGCTTCATCAGCGCGGCCAGCCGGACCGACGGGCGCATGTAGTCGCTGAACACCAGGAACGTGCCGCCGTACGGGCGGGTGCCGCCGTGCAGGGCGATGCCGTTGAGGATCGCGCCCATGGCGTGCTCACGGATGCCGAAGTGCAGCGTGCGGCCGTACTCGTGACCGGGGAAGTCCTTGGTGGCGTGCGCGGCCGGGATGAACGACGGCTCGCCCTTCATGGTGGTGTTGTTGCTCTCGGCCAGGTCGGCCGAGCCGCCCCACAGCTCCGGAAGCACCGGCGCGAGGGCCTCCAGCACCTTGCCGGAGGCGGCCCGGGTGGCCACGCCCTTGGCGTCGGCCGGGAAGACCGGCAGCGCGTCGGTCCAGCCGTCGGGGAGGACCCGGCCCGCGATCCGCTCGTAGAGCGCGGAGCGCTCCGGGTTGGCCTTCTTCCAGGCGTCGAACGAGGTGGTCCACTCCTGCTGCGCGTCGGAGCCGCGGCCCATCACCGTGCGGGCGTGGCTGAGCACCTCCTCGTCGACCTGGAACGTCTGCTCCGGGTCGAAGTCGAGGATCCGCTTGGTGGCCTTCACCTCGTCGGCGCCGAGCGCCGAACCGTGGATCTTGCCGGTGTTCTGCTTGTTGGGGGCGGGCCAGCCGATGATGGTGCGCAGCGCGATGAACGAGGGGCGGCCGGTCTCCGCCTTGGCCGCCACCAGCGCCGCGTACAGCGCCTCCGCGTCCTCGTGGTAGTCGCCCTGGTCGGCGTCGCCGCTGCGCCAGTCGACGGTCTGCACGTGCCAGCCGTACGCCTCGTAGCGGGCCGCCACGTCCTCGCTCTTGGCGATCCGGGTGTCGTCCTCGATGGAGATCTCGTTGTCGTCGTAGATCACCGTGAGGTTGCCCAGCTGCTGGTGCCCGGCGAGGGCGCTGGCCTCGTGGCTGATGCCCTCCTCGATGTCACCGTCGGAGACGATGCACCAGATGTCGTGGTCGAAGACGGACGCGCCGAGCTCGGCCTCGGGGTCGAACAGGCCGCGCTCGCGGCGGGCCGCCATGGCCATGCCGACCGCGTTGCCCAGGCCCTGCCCGAGCGGGCCGGTGGTGGTCTCCACGCCCGGCGTGTGCCCGTGCTCGGGGTGCCCCGGAGTCTGCGAGCCCCACTGCCGCAGCGACTTCAGGTCGTCCAGGCTCAGCGGGTAACCGGAGAGGAACAGCTGGATGTAGAGCGTCAGGCTGGAGTGCCCGGCGGAGAGAACGAACCGGTCACGGCCGGGCCAGTTCGGGTCGGCCGGGTTGTGCCGCATGACGCGGTTGAACAGGAGGTACGCCGCGGGCGCGAGGCTCATCGCGGTGCCCGGGTGGCCGTTGCCGGATTTCTCTACGGCGTCCATGGCCAGCACGCGGACGGTGTCTACGGCCCGGCGATCGAGGTCGGACCAGTTCAGTGCGGAGTGCGCGGGTCGTTTAACAGCCACGATGGTTGTGCTCCTCGGCAGATGGGCGGAACCCTCACCGATGACCTTATCGAGCGTCCCTAAACGTGCGCCCAGGGATCTGTGCATGGTGTGCGCTACGTGACCATCCCGATGCTCGGTTCAACCCGGTGGTGTGACGGCCCGCACCGTTGTCGGGTCGGCCGGGCAGCCAAAACGACGACGCGTAGTGTGTGGGTCGGTATGCGGACCCGCGCGGTCCCGGCCGATCCGATCTCCCCGTGCCCGATGCCGGAAGGTGGCAATCCGTGAGCATGATCACCGAGCGCCCCGCGAGCAACCCGGCCGGGCAACACCCGGCGCGGGCGGCCGAGGGCCCGGTGGCCCGGCGGGACGTACGCGCGGTCCTCTCCGCGTACGTGACGCTGACCAAGCCGCGGATCGTCGAACTGCTGCTGGTCACCACCATCCCGGCGATGATGCTCGCCGAGGGTGGTCTCCCGTCGCTGTGGCTGATGGCCGTCGTGCTGATCGGCGGCTCGCTCGCCGCCGGCGCGGCCAGCGTCCTCAACTGCTACATCGACCGGGACATCGACCAGTTGATGCGGCGTACCAAGCGTCGGCCGCTGCCGGCGCACACGGTGTCGCCGCGTAACGCGCTGATCTTCGGTCTGGTGCTGGCGGCCGTGTCGGTCGCCATGATGGCGGCGTTCACCAACCTGCTGGCCGCCGGGCTGACTCTCGCGGCCATCGCCTACTACGACCTCGTCTACACCCTGTGGCTCAAGCGGTCCACCCCGACGAACACCTTCTGGGGCGGCGCGTGCGGAGCGGCCCCGGTGCTGATCGGGTGGGCGGCGGTGACCGGCTCGCTGGCACCCGCCGCCTGGGGGCTCTTCGCGGTGGTCTTCTTCTGGCAGATGCCGCACTTCTACCCCCTCGCCATGAAGTACAAGGACGACTACGCGCGCGCCGGCATCCCGATGCTGCCGGTGGTCGCCTCGACCCGACGGGTGAACGCCGAGATCCTGATCTTCGCGTGGCTCACCGTGCTCACGTCCCTGGCTGTCTGGCCGCTGGGGCTCAGCGCGATCTACGGGGTGCCGACCCTGGTGGTGGGTGCCATCTTCGTGGTCGAGGCGCACAAGCTCTGCCGGCGCGCGACACGCGGCGAGGCGGTCAAGCCGATGCGGCTGTTCCACTGGTCGACGACGTACCTGACGATCGTGTTCGTGGCCGTCGCGCTCGACGCGCTGATCTGACCCGCGCTGATCTGGCCCGCGCTGGTCTAGCCCGATTGCCGCGTTGCGGCTGGGGCTGTCGGTGATCGACGTCGGTGATCGCCTGATTAATCAGGTCCGTGGATGGGTTGTCCCGGTTTAACGTCACATCAGAGTAACTTTCGGCATGAGTCGGATGGGCTCAACCTGCGGCGGTTGGGTGCTCAATTGTCGACGTGCTTTGGGGGCAAAAGTCGGCATATAAACGGACAGCAAGTCTGTGGTCAGCCTTAAACCTGTAGGTAATTGGCATCACAAAAGGTTCATGGTTCTCGCCCGGGAGGGTGCGACTCTGCTTAGGCTTCGCGTCATGGCAGATGGTTCCGATACGACGCTGACGGCCGAGCAGACCGCCGGCGAGCAGACGCCCCAGGGCCTGGTTGCGGGCCTCAAGGCGTTCGCCGCCGGACACGGCGGCGCGAAGGCGGTCATCGAGTACGTCGGCAAGCGTGGCGCGAGAATCGTCCTGGTCGGCGCGGACGGTGAGTGGGGCGACCAGTTCGCCGACGACACCGTCACCGCCCGGGAGGCGTGCGCCAAGGCGGGAGTTGCCGTCGAGAACGCCTGGGAGCGTGAACTGATGGACCAGATGCGTCCGAGCAACGACCTCTGGCGGTCGATGGCTCGGCGCACGATGGCCCGCTGAACAGACACCTCAATTGACCACCCATCACCAGTCGACCCGGGGGGAACCCCGGGTCGCTCTCGTCACCTGCGCCGACCTGGCCGACCTCGACCCGGACGACCGGCTGGTCCTCGCCCCGCTCACCGCCCGTGGCATCACCGTCGAGACCGCGGTGTGGGACGACCCCGACGTCGACTGGTCGTCCTACGACCTGGTCGTGCTCCGCTCACCATGGGACTACGCGTTGCGCCGCGACGAGTTCGTCGCCTGGGCGGCCACCGTTCCGGTGCTGGTCAACCCGGCCGAGGTGGTTCGCTGGAACACCGACAAGCGCTACCTCGCCGAGCTGAGCGCCGCCGGGGTGCCGACCGTACCGACGTCGTGGGTCGAGCCGGGGGAGGGCTGGCAGCCGCCCGCCGGGACCGGCGAGTACGTCCTCAAGCCCGCCGTCAGCGCCGGCAGCCAGGACACCGGCCGGTACGACCTGGCCGATCCGGAGCACCGGACTCTCGCCGCCGCGCACGTCCGCCGGCTCTCCGAGGCCGGCCGGGTCACCATGGTCCAGCCGTACCTGCCTGCCGTCGACACCGAGGGCGAGACAGCGCTGCTCTTCCTGGCCGGCCCGGACGGGCTCGCGTTCAGCCACGCGATCCGTAAGGGCCCGATGCTGATCGGCCCGGACCTCGGCCCGGACGGGCTCTACAAGGCCGAGGAGATCACCTCGCGTACCGCCCGACCCGAACAGCTCGCGGCGGCCGAGAAGACCCTCGCCGCGATCCCCGGGGGCACGCGGCAGCTCCTCTACGCCCGGGTCGACCTCATCCCCGGCCCAGACGGCGAGCCGGTCCTGGTCGAGCTGGAGCTGACCGAGCCGTCACTCTTCATCGGGTACGCCGACGGGGCCCCCGACCGGCTCGCCGACGCGATCACCACCCATCTGGTCCGTCACGGCTGACCCACCCTGCGGCAGCTCTTCCCGGACGCTGGACTCCGTCCCAAGGACGCTGGACTCCGTCCCAAGATCGCTTCCGGGCGTCCGGTGGCGGTGTTCGGCGTCAAGATCCGCGCAAGAGCGGTGATGGTGCTGTCTCCCGCGTGCCGGAGGCAGCACCATCCCCGATGTTGTGAGGATCTTGGGCGCGGGGCGCGGGGCGCGGGGCGCGGGGCGCGGGGCGCGGGGCGCGGGGCGTTGTCAGGCGGTGACGGGGACCGGGGTGGCGGCGTCGGCCGGGACGGCCTGGGATGCCGGGGTGACCCGACGGCGTTCCCGGGTGGACCACTGCACCGACAGGGCGGCCAGCAGCACCAGGCAGGAGCCGAGCATGTGCGCCCCGACCAGCAGGGCTGGCACGTGGGTGAAGTACTGCACGAAGCCGATCAGGCCCTGGCCCAGCTCCACGGCGACCAGGATGATCGCGGCGCGGGTGGCGCGCTGCGCACCGACGGCGCGGAACGCGAAGATCAGCGCCACTGAGAGGCCGATCAGCAGGAAGACGCCGTCCGCGTGCACCTGCGAGATCGTTTCCGGGTCGAGCCCGTTGCGGGCGGCGCCATGGTCGCCGGCGTGCGGGCCGCTGCCGGTGACCCAGGTGCCGATGACCAGCACGGCCACGGTGACGCCGGTGGTGATCCGGGCCAGCGTGCGCAGCGGCGTGGGCAGCACTGCCACGGTCGGGCCGTCCGGGTCGCCGATCCGCCGCCAGAGGGCGTACGCGGCGGCGATCACCGCCATCGAGGCCAGGAAGTGCAGCCCGACCACCCACGGGTTGAGGTTGGTGAGCACCGTGATGCCACCGATCACGGCCTGGGCGGGGATGCCCAGGAAGACCGCGACGGCCAGCGCGAGGAGCCCGGGTCGGCGGGGTCGGTATGCCAACACGGCCAGCAGGGTGGCCAGCGCGATGAGACCCACCGCGAAGGTCAACATCCGGTTGCCGAACTCGATCACCCCGTACACGCCCATCTCGGGCGTGGTGACGTAGGAATCGTCGGTGCACCGGGGCCAGGTGGGGCAGCCGAGGCCCGAGGCGGTCAACCGGACGGCCCCGCCGGTGACGACGATGCCCACGTTCGCGATGATCGAGGCGAGCGCGAGGCGGCGCAGCAGGGTGCCGGAGACCGGACGGACGATTCGGTTCACGGCGCAAATCCTACGCACCGTAGTGATCGAGGTTCGTCCGACTCCGGCGACGCGGTGGTTCGGATCACCGGAGCCCGGGTTTGCGACCCTCCGCGTAATTACGTAACGTTGGCGTTGTGAAAAACGCGGCGGCGCTCTCCGAGCAGCAGCCGACGGCCGGTCCGGCTGTCGGTGCGTCCGCGTCCGCGCCCGTCGTGAGCACGTCAGGGGCCGTTGCGGCCGAGATCTCCACCCGCGACCGGGTCACCCATTTGCTGCTGGAACGGGGAGCCACCACCGCCGCGCAGCTCGGTGTGGCCCTCGGGCTCAGCCCGGCGGCGATCCGCCGACACCTGGACGCGATGCTCGCCGACGGTGACGTGTACGCCCGCGAGCAGACCGTGCAGGGCAGCCGTGGGCGGGGGCGTCCGGCCAAGGTGTTCCTGTTGACCGAGGCCGCCCGGGTCCGCTGTGGCACACACCACTACGACAACATGGCCACCGCCGCGTTGCGTTGGATCGCCCGCAGCGGCGGTTCGGACGCGGTCGAGGCGTTCGCCACCGAGCAGGTTTCGGCTCTCGAGTCCCGTTGTCGGGCGGCCATGGAGGACGCCGGCGACGACCCTCTCGCCCGAGCGGAGGCACTAGCCGCGGCGCTCACCGCCGAGGGTTACGCTGCCAACGCGACCACGATCGCCTCCGGCGGTCAGCTCTGCCAGCACCACTGCCCGGTGGCGCACGTGGCCGCCGAGTTTCCCCAGCTGTGCGAGGCCGAGACCGCGGTGATCTCCCGTCTGGTCGGCACCCACGTGCAGCGCCTGGCCACCATCGCGCACGGCGACGGGGTGTGCACCACGCACATCCCGACCCAGCCGGGCCGTGCTCAATCCGGTAATCCCGTCACCACTGTGAGGACAGATAAATGACCGAGCAGATCGTCCAGCCCCTGACCCAGGAAGAGCAGCTCGCCGCCCTGGGTCGGTACGAGTACGGCTGGTCCGACCCGGACGCCGCTGGGGCAACTGCCCAGCGCGGCATCAACGAGGCGGTGGTGCGGGACATCTCGGCCAAGAAGAACGAGCCGGAGTGGATGCTCGACCTGCGGCTGAAGGGCCTGCGGCTGTTCGGCCGCAAGCCGATGCCGGCCTGGGGCGCGGACCTCAGCGGGATCGACTTCGACAACATCAAGTACTTCGTGCGGTCCACCGAGAAGCAGGCCACCAGCTGGGAGGACCTGCCCGAGGACATCAAGAACACCTACGACCGGCTGGGCATCCCGGAGGCGGAGAAGCAGCGGCTGGTCGCGGGTGTCGCGGCGCAGTACGAGTCCGAGGTCGTCTACCACAAGATCCGTGAGGACCTTGAGGAGCAGGGCGTCCTCTTCCTGGACACCGACACGGCCCTGCGCGAGCACGAGGACGTCTTCAAGGAGTACTTCGGCACGGTGATCCCGGTCGGCGACAACAAGTTCGCCGCCCTGAACACCTCCGTGTGGTCCGGCGGCTCGTTCATCTACGTGCCGAAGGGTGTGCACGTGGAGATCCCGCTGCAGGCCTACTTCCGGATCAACACGGAGAACATGGGCCAGTTCGAGCGGACGCTGATCATCGTCGACGAGGGTGCGTACGTGCACTACGTCGAGGGCTGCACCGCGCCGCTGTACTCCTCCGACTCGCTGCACAGCGCGGTCGTGGAGATCGTCGTGAAGAAGAACGCGCGCTGCCGGTACACGACCATCCAGAACTGGTCGAACAACGTCTACAACCTGGTCACCAAGCGCGCCGTCTGCCACGAGGGCGCGACCATGGAGTGGGTCGACGGCAACATCGGCTCGAAGGTGACCATGAAGTACCCGGCGGTCTACATGACCGGTGAGCACGCCAAGGGCGAGGTGCTCTCGGTGGCGATGGCCGGCGAGGGCCAGCACCAGGACGCCGGCGCCAAGATGGTGCACGCCGCGCCGCACACCTCCTCGACCATCGTGTCGAAGTCGATCGCCCGGGGCGGCGGCCGCACCTCGTACCGCGGCCTGGTCCAGGTGTTGGAGGGGTCGCACCACAGCCGGAGCACGGTCAAGTGCGACGCGCTGCTGGTCGACACGATCTCCCGCTCGGACACCTACCCGTACGTCGACATCCGCGAGGACGACGTGTCGATGGGGCACGAGGCGACCGTCTCCAAGATCAGCGATGACCAGCTCTTCTACCTGATGAGCCGGGGCCTGAGCGAGGACGAGGCGATGGCCATGATCGTGCGCGGCTTCATCGAGCCGATCGCCAAGGAACTCCCGATGGAGTACGCGCTGGAGCTCAACCGCCTGATCGAGCTTCAGATGGAGGGCGCGGTCGGCTGACGCCGCCTCCGCCCGGCCACGGCCGGACCCGGACCCGGTACGCCGGGTTCGGTCCAGCCCGCTTCGACCCTCCGATTCATGACAGACCAAGGAAGAGATGACTACCCAGGCTTCCGCGCCGCCGCCCAGCACCAAGTCGCAGGCGCTGCGCTCGTACGACGTCGCCGACTTCCCGGCCCTCACCGGCCTGGAGGAGGAGTGGCGTTTCACCCCGCTCAAGCGCCTCCGCGGCCTGACCGCCGAGGCGCCGGCCGTGACCGGCGCGGTCCGGCACGAGTACGGCGACCTGCCCGAGGGCGTGGCCGTCACCCGCGTCGGCCGCGACGACGCGCGGGTCGGGAGCGTGCTGACCCCGGTGGACCGGGTCAGCGCACTGGCCTACGGTGCCGCGGCCGACACCCTGCTGGTGCGGGTGGCCCCCGACGCGGTGCTCGGCGAGCCGGTGCGTCTGCGGGTGGTCGGCACGGGCGCCGAGCAGCCGGCGTTCGGGCACACCTTCGTCGAGGTGGGCCGCTTCGCCGAGACGACAGTGGTGGTGGAACACGTCGGGTCGGCCACCCTGGCCGACAACGTCGAGGTGCTGGTCGCCGACGGCGCGAAGCTGACCCTGGTCACCATCGCCGACTGGGCCGACGACGCGGTCCAGGCCCAGCACCTGAAGATCAAGCTGGGTCGGGACGCCAAGGTCGTCCACATCCAGGTCTCCCTCGGTGGTGACCTGGTCCGGCAGTTCACCAGCGTGGAATACACGGGTCGGGGTGGCGAGGCCGAGCTGTACGGCGTCTACTTCGCCGACTCCGGTCAGCACCTGGAGCACCGGCAGCTGGTCGACCACAACGTGCCGGACTGCCGCAGCTACGTCGGTTACCGGGGTGCCCTGCAGGGCGCGGACGCGCACACCGTCTGGGTGGGCGACGTGCTGATCCAGGCCGAGGCGACCGGCACCGACACGTACGAGATCAACCGGAACCTGCTGCTCACCGACGGCGCCCGCGCGGACTCCGTACCCAATCTGGAGATCGAGACCGGCGAGATCGCCGGCGCCGGCCACGCCAGCGCGACCGGCCGCTTCGACGACGAGCAGTTGTTCTACCTGATGGCCCGGGGGATTCCGGAGGGCGAAGCCCGCCGCCTGGTGGTTCGTGGCTTCTTCGCGGAGCTGATCAACAAGATCCCGGTGGAGTCGCTGCGCGAGCGTCTCGGCGACGCGATCGAGGCCCGGCTGACCAAGGCCGGCGCCTGATGATCCGGATCTGCTCCACCGAGGACGTGCCGAAGGGCACCGCGATCAGCGCGGACGTCGACGGCACTCCGATCGCCCTGGTGCACGGCGAGGACGGCAACTTCTACGCGGCGTACGACGAGTGCTCGCACGCCGCGGTCGCCCTCTCCGAGGGCGAGGTCGACGGTTGCACGCTGGAGTGCTGGCTGCACGGCTCGCGCTTCGACCTGCGCACCGGCGAGCCGACCGGGCTGCCCGCCACCGAACCCGTCCCCGTCTACCCCGTCGACGTCCGCGACGGCGACATCTACCTCAGCCTGACGCCGAGTAATGGAGTGACCCGATAATGAGCACCCTGGAGATCCGCGACCTGAAGGTGTCGGTCAAGCTGCCCGAGGGTGAGCTCAAGCCGATCCTGGCCGGCGTCGACCTGACCGTCCGCTCCGGTGAGACCCACGCGATCATGGGGCCGAACGGCTCCGGCAAGTCCACCCTGGCGTACTCGATCGCCGGTCACCCCAAGTACGAGATCACCGGTGGCACGGTGACCCTCGACGGCGAGGACGTGCTCGCCATGACGGTCGACGAGCGTGCGCGCGCCGGCCTCTTCCTGGCCATGCAGTACCCGGTCGAGGTGCCCGGCGTCTCGGTGGCGAACTTCCTGCGTACCGCGAAGACCGCCATCGACGGCGAGGCGCCGAAGCTGCGCACCTGGGGCGGCGAACTGCGCGGCGCGATGGAGCGCCTGCAGATGGACCCGGCGTTCGCCCAGCGCAACGTCAACGAGGGCTTCTCCGGTGGTGAGAAGAAGCGGCACGAGATCGTCCAGTTGGAGCTGCTCAAGCCGAAGATCGCGATCCTCGACGAGACCGACTCGGGCCTCGACGTGGACGCGCTGCGCGTGGTCAGCGAGGGCGTCAACCGGGTGCGCGACACCGGCGACACCGGCGTGCTGCTGATCACCCACTACACGCGGATCCTGCGCTACATCAAGCCGGACTTCGTGCACGTCTTCGTGGCCGGCCGGATCGTCGAGCAGGGTGGCCCGGAGCTGGCCGACAAGCTCGAGGCCGAGGGCTACGAGCGGTACGCCGCCGGGGCCGGCACGGCCAAGGCCTGAGCGGGAGAGGCGCTGCCGAGATGACCAGCATCGCGATCCCTGAGGGGATGCCGCAGTACGACGACGTGCCGCGTTTCGACGTGGCTCGCGTGCGCGCCGACTTCCCGATCCTCGATCGGGAGATCAACGGGCATCCACTGGTCTACCTCGACAGCGCCAACACCTCGCACAAACCCCGCCAGGTGCTCGACGTGCTCGACGAGCACTACGCGCGGCACAACGCGAACGTCTCGCGGTCGGTGCACACCCTGGGCACCGAGGCCACCGAGGCGTTCGAGGGGGCACGGGCGAAGGTCGCCGCGTTCATCAACGCGCCGAGCACCGACGAGGTGGTGTTCACCAAGAACTCCACCGAGGCGATCAACATCGTGGCGTACGCCTTCTCGAACGCCTCGCTGCGCCCGGACGGCGACCCCCGGTTCCGGCTCGGCCCCGGCGACGAGGTGGTGATCTCCGAGATGGAGCACCACTCGAACATCGTCCCGTGGCAGCTGCTCTGCGAACGGACCGGCGCTACCCTGCGCTGGTTCCCGGTCACCGACCAGGGCCGGCTGGACGAGTCGGGCCTGGAGGACCTGGTCACCGAGCGGACGAAGATCGTCTCGTTGGTGCACGTGTCGAACATCCTGGGCACTGTCAACGCGACCTCCCGCATCACCGCCCGGGTCCGCGAGGTGGGTGCGTTGCTGATGCTGGACTGCTCGCAGTCGGCCCCGCACCTGCCCATCGACGTGGTCGACCTGGACGCCGACTACATCGTGTTCACCGGCCACAAGATGTGCGGCCCGACCGGCATCGGCGTGCTCTGGGGCCGGGCCGAGCTGCTCGCGGCCATGCCACCCGTCTTCGGTGGCGGCTCGATGATCGAGACGGTCACCATGGGTCGCTCGACGTTCGCGGCCCCGCCGGCCCGGTTCGAGGCCGGCACCCCGCCGATCGCCGAGGCGGTCGCGCTGGGCGCGGCGGTGGACTACCTGACCGCCGTCGGGATGCGGGCCATCCAGTGGCACGAGAAGGAGCTGACGGCGTACGCGCTGGACGCCTTCGGCACGGTGCCGGACCTACGGATCTTCGGCCCGACCGTGCCGGTGGGCCGGGGCGGCACCATCTCGTTCGCGCTCGGTGACGTACACCCGCACGACGTGGGTCAGGTGCTCGACTCGCTCGGCGTGCAGGTGCGGGTGGGTCACCACTGTGCCAAGCCGGTGTGCAGCCGGTTCGGTGTCCCGGCCATGACCCGGGCCTCGTTCTACCTCTACACCACCACCGAGGAGATCGACGCACTGGTGGGCGGTCTGGAGCAGGTACGGAAGGTGTTCGACTGATGGTGCAGCTCGACCAGCTATACCAGGAGATCATCCTGGATCACTACAAGCACCCGCACGGGCGCGGTCTGCGCGACGCCGAAGACTCGGGCGACCGGGTCGCGGAGGCGCACCACGTCAACCCGACCTGTGGTGACGAGGTCACCGTCCGGGTGGCCACCGACGGCACGGTCCTGCACGACATCTCGTACGACGGGATGGGCTGCTCGATCAGCCAGGCGTCGGCGAGCGTGCTGCACGAGTTGCTGCGCGGTCGGGGCACCGGGGAAGCATTCGAGGTGCACGAGGCGTTCGTGGAGTTGATGTCCGGTCGTGGCCAGGTCACGCCGGACGAGGACGTACTCGGTGACGGGGTTGCTTTCGCGGGTGTCGCCCGCTACCCCGCCCGGGTCAAGTGTGCGCTGCTGCCGTGGATGGCGTTCAAGGACGCCGCGGCACGCGCCGGCGTGGGCGTGAGCCCGGAGGTGAAGGCATGAGCAGCGAGAACACCGCTACCGCAGCGACGCCGGAGGCTGGTGACGCCGTGGCGGCGCAGACCGACGCGGTGACCAGCGACGCCGCGGCGACGCCGACCACCGGCGCTGCCGCCGCTCCGGCGGACGGCGTCGGCGTCAGCAAGGCCATGATCGCCGACATCGAGGAGGCGATGAAGGACGTCGTCGACCCCGAGCTGGGCATCAACGTGGTCGACCTGGGTCTGGTGTACGGCGTGCACGTCGACGACGAGAACGTCGCCACCCTGGACATGACGCTCACGTCGGCGGCCTGCCCGCTGACCGACGTGATCGAGGACCAGGCCCGGCAGGCGCTGACCACCGGCCCCGGTGGCGGCCTGGTCAACGACATCCGGATCAACTGGGTCTGGCTCCCGCCGTGGGGTCCGGACAAGATCACTGACGAGGGTCGGGACCAGCTCCGTTCCCTCGGCTTCAACGTCTGAGCCGACCCCGGCCGGCTTCACCCGTCGAGCGCGATGCCCCACCGGGGCGTCGCGCTCGACGCGTTCGCACCTGTCAGCAGCCGTGCGCCCCATCCCATTTCAGCTGTTGCGTCCCACGCCGCAGCCCTTGCTTCGCTTCAACGAAGGCAACACCCGCCAAAGGTCGCGCAACATCGTGGATGTAGTGGTGTCGGTGCGTCGAGGATGCCACTACTTCCTGGATCGAGCGCGATCTTGACAGGCGCGGGGCGCGGGGCGCGGGCGCGGAGCGCAGGGCGCGGGCGCAGGACCGAGGGCGCAGGGCCGAGGGCGCGGGGCGCGGGGCGCACGGGGATAGCGCGGGCATTTTGAGGTGAGACGGCGCGGGGCGCGCGGAAAAGCGGTGGCGAGGGCGCGGCTTCGGCGCGCAGGATGCGCTGGTGATTGAGGCGTACCCGATGCAGGCTTCGGTCCGTGCGGCCACCGCCGTGCGTCGACAGCGCACCGCGCCGGACGCCGCCTCGATGCGCCGCCCGGCGTCGTGAGCGCGGCGTTCCTCGCCGGCCTGGTGGCCGGCTACGGCGTCGCCGTGCCCGTCGGCGCGATCGCGATCCTCATCCTGGGGCTCAGTGCCCGTACCTCGTTTCGGGTCGGCGCGGCCGCCGCGCTCGCGGTGGCGACGGCCGACGGGCTCTACGCGGCGGTCGCCGCCTTCGGCGGCGCGGGTCTGGCCGGGATCATCGCGCCGGCCGCCGGTCCGCTGCGAGTGGTGGCCGCCGTGGTCCTGCTGGGGCTGGCCGCGCACGGCCTCTGGCGGACCTGGGCCGCCCACCGCTCGCGCCGGGCCCCGGCGGCACGCACCGGGCAGGGGCTGAGCACTCCGGGACGGGCCTACGCGGCGCTGCTCGGGCTGACCCTGCTGAACCCGGCGACGGTGCTCTACTTCGCCGCGCTGGTGCTCGGCCGCCGGGCGACCGTCGACGCGGGCGCGGCCACCGCCGCGCTCTTCGTGGCGGGCGTCTTCCTGGCGTCGGCGACTTGGCAGCTGCTCATCGCCGGCGGCGGGACGATGGTCGGCCGGGCGCTGACCGGACCGCGTGGCCGGCTGGTCACCGGCCTGGCCTCCAGCGCGCTCATCGCCGCGCTGGCGGTGGCCGCGCTGCTGCCGGACTGACCGTCGCCGCCCGACGACCCGGGCGGGTGCGCCGTGCCGTACGGTCGGACGGTGACCAGTCGACCCGCAGCCGGCGGCGGTCGGTGGGTCGAGGTCGACCCGGCCCGCGTCGGCCGCTGGGTCGAGGGCTTCGCCGACCGGCACGGCCCGCCCACCACCAGCGCACGGGAATACGGGCTGCTGCTCTCCGCCCCGGACGGGGCCACCGCCGAGCTGTACGCCCCACCGGGTGCGCCGGCCGGCACGGATATGGCCGGGTTCGTGGCCTCCGCCGTCACGCCCCGCCGGATCGGCCTGCTGCTGGCCCGCAAGGGCGCGGTCGCGCTGGGAGTGGCCGAGGGCGCCGACCTCGTTGTCTCCAAGGTGGACACCCGGTACGTGCAGGGGCGCACCGCTGCCGGGGGATGGTCGCAGCACCGGTTCGCCCGCCGGCGCGACAACCAGGCGAAGGCCGCGCTGGGTGACGCGGCGGACCTGGCCGTACGCCTGCTGTTGCCGGAGGCGGCGACGCTCGCCGCGCTGGTCTGCGGCGGGGACCGGCGGGCGGTGGACACTGTTTTGGCGGATCGGCGGTTGGCCCCGCTCGTGCCGCTTCGGGCCGAGCGCCTGCTCGACGTGCCGGAGCCCCGGCACGCTGTGCTACTCGCGGCGGTTGGCGCGGCTCGTGCGGTCCGGATCCTGGTGCGCGACCCCGACTGAACTCGGCGGTGCCCGACGTGCGAGGGGCGACGACCGCCACCCGTGGTGACCACGCCGTCGGCCATCCACTCCCGATCACGGCAGTGGATGGCCGAGAGCGGGACGGTCTACCGGGCGACAGTGGCCTGGTAGGTCAGGATCTCGGTGCCGTTGCCCTCCTCGCCGTTGTCCGGCGCGGCCCACATGGTGAGCCGGTTGCCGTCGGCGGCGAGCTTCACCGGGTTGCGGGTGGCCACGTGTCCGGCAGTGGACCACTGCTGGAAGGGCACCTCACGGAGTACGTCGTGGCTGTGCAGGTCGATCAGGGCCAGCCCGCCGAGCTCGTAGGTGGCCTGGCTGCCGCCGGCGGCAGGGGTCTGCGGCAGGTTGGTGACACCACCGCAGATCATCTTGCCGTTCGGCACGTACTGGCAGTCCTGGTAGTCGACGAAGAAGTTCTCGTTGTCCCAGGTCCGCAGTTGCCTGCCCTGGAGGTTCCACTCCGCGAAGCGTCGCGATCCCCAGGTGTTGCCGACGAGGCGGCCGGTGGTCTTGTCGAGGACCACGCCGCCGAAGTGGTCGGTGACCTCGAACTGCTTGTGCACCCGCAGGCTGGAGGCGTCGACGCGGTAGACGATCGTGCTGCTGTTGGGGCGGTACTGCGCGACCGGCACCCAGATGTTCGTCCCGTCGAAGTCGATGCCGCCCGGGTGGTACATGTCGCCCTCGCCGAGGACGATGTCCCGTTGCAGGTTGCCGTGGCGGTCCATGACGAAAAGGTGGCCCACGCCCTTGCCGGGGCTGCGGTCGTACCCGTTCTGCGGGGTGGGGTACTTGACGGTCGGTTCGATGATCTCGACCGAGGAGAGGAAGATCCGGTCGCCGGCGAAGGCGATGCCCTCGGTGTGGAACGTGGGGAAGTTCAGCTTCAGCCTGCCGGTCTGCTGCCAGGAGGTGTTGCGGTCCACGGCGCCGAATGCGGTGGCGAGCGCGGTGTCGCGGGGGTGGCCCACACCGGAGTGCCCGGTGGCCGGGCCGGTGGCCTGGGCGGTGGCGGCGCCACCGAGGACGGCGGTCAGGGCCATGCCGACGGCCAGGGTCCACCTGGTGGTCGTCTTCATCGTTACCTCTTCACAGCGGGTTGCAGGGACCCGGTGAACGTAGGTAGCCGTCGTGAACGCTCTCTGATGCTGCGGTGTCATGGCCCGAAACGATCGTGGCAGGCCCGCCGAGGGGCCCGCCACGATCTCGCCACGAGGTCAGAGCTGGTCGGTGCCGAACGTGTCGCAGGTCTTCGGGTCGCCCTGGTCGTAGCCCTGGGTGAACCAGCGCTTGCGCTGTTCGGACGTGCCGTGGGTGAACTGGTCCGGGTTGACCTGCCCACCGGAGCGTTCCTGGATGCTGTCGTCGCCGATCGCCTCGGCGGCCTGCACGGCCTCGCTGATGTCGGTCTGGGTGATGGACGTGAACAGCGGTTCCTGGCCGGTCTTGTCCTTGCTCTCGGTGGCGTGCTTGGCCCAGGCACCGGCGTAGCAGTCGGCCTGCAACTCCAACCGCACCGAGGCGGAGCGGGGGCCGCTCTGGTCGCCCTGGCCGGCCTTGGCGTTCGTGCCGAGCAGGTTCTGGATGTGGTGTCCGTACTCGTGGGCGAGCACGTAGGGCTGGGCGAACTCGCCCTTGGCGCCGAACCGGGCGGCCAACTCGTCGTAGAAGCTCAGGTCGATGTACACCTGCTTGTCGGCGGGGCAGTAGAACGGGCCGACGCCCGAGTCGGCCTGCCCGCAGCCGGTGTTCACGGCCGCCTGGAAGAAGTTGGTGTCGGTCGGCTCGTACTTTCCGTCGCCCAGCTCCGGGTACGCCTTCTGCCAGTAGGCCTGGATGCTGTTGACGTAGAGCAGGTTGCGGCAGCGCGCGTCGTCGAGTCGGTCGGGGTTGGCGGTGGAGCACGCCTGGTCCAGGTCGCCGCTCCCGGCCTGGCCGCCCTCGTCGCCGTTGGTCATGGCGTTGAGGCCGAACCCACCGCCGAGCAGGGCGATGAGGACGGCCACCACGATGCCGATGATGCCGCCGCGGCCGCCACCACCCGGGATGGGGATGCCCATGCCGCCGCCCCCACCACCGGATCCACGCCCCAGGTCGTTGGCCTGGGAGGTGTCGAGCTCGGCCCGCTCGTTGAGTTCCATGCTGACCCCGATCGCCGTATGCCGTGAATGTCGTCTGTGTGTCGTTTCGTTGCGAGAGTGCCGGACGCGGCCCGGACAGGCGTTCCGGTACCCGACGATCTTGATCGGTAATCCGAGCGGGTCGCCGGTGAGCGCCCGGTACACTTGTCGGGTGCTGCGCTGCGAAGGCTGAACCGCCCCGCGCCGTCGGGCCTCTTGAGCCCGCCGGCCGTTTCGCGTGCCCCGAGACAGCCTTCCAAACCCCGAGAGCGAGCCCGCAAACATGATCACTGCCACCGGCCTGGAACTGCGTGCCGGTTCCCGGATCCTGCTGTCCGACACCACGCTGCGGGTGCAGCCCGGGGACCGGATCGGCCTGGTCGGTCGCAACGGCGCCGGCAAGACCACCACGCTGAAGGTGCTCGCCGGCGAGGGGCAGCCGTACGGCGGCCAGATCGACCAGCGCAGCGTCATCGGCTACCTCCCGCAGGACCCGCGCACCGGCGACCTGGAGGTGACCGGCCGCGACCGGGTGCTGTCGGCGCGCGGCCTGGACGTCCTCATGTCGCAGATGCAGGAGATCGAGGCACGCCTCGCCGAGGACGCCGACGAGAAGTTGGTCCGTCGCTACGGCGCGCTGGAGGACCAGTTCGCCGCCCTGGGCGGGTACGCCGCCGAGGCCGAGGCCGCCCGGATCTGCGCCAACCTCGGCCTGCCGGACCGGGCGCTCGCGCAGACGATCGGCACCCTCTCCGGTGGTCAGCGGCGGCGCATCGAGCTGGCCCGGATCCTGTTCCGGGACGCCGGTGAGAACGGCGGCGGCATCCTGCTGCTCGACGAGCCGACCAACCACCTCGACGCCGACTCGATCACCTGGTTGCGCGGCTTCCTCGCCAACCACAAGGGCGGCCTGATCGTGATCTCCCACGACGGCGCGCTGCTGGAGTCGGTGGTCAACAAGGTCTGGTTCCTCGACGCCACCCGGTCGGTCATCGACGTCTACAACCTGGGCTGGAAGGCGTACCTGGAGGCGCGCGAGACCGACGAGCGACGCCGCCGGCGGGAGCGGGCCAACGCGGAGAAGAAGGCCGGCGCGCTGATGGCGCAGGCCGACAAGATGCGGGCCAAGGCCACCAAGACGGTGGCCGCGCAGAACATGGCCCGCCGCGCCGAGAAGCTGATCTCCGGCCTGGAGGAGGTGCGGGTCGCCGACCGGGTGGCCAAGGTGCGTTTCCCCAGCCCCGCGCCGTGCGGCAAGACCCCGCTCACGGCCACCGGCCTCTCCAAGTCGTACGGATCGCTGGAGATCTTCACCGACGTCAACGTGGCGGTGGACCGGGGCTCCCGGGTGGCCATCCTCGGGCTCAACGGCGCCGGCAAGACGACCCTGCTGCGGATGCTCGGCGGGCTGCTCAGCCCGGACACCGGCGAGGTGCACGCGGGGCACGGCCTGCGGCTGGGCTACTACGCCCAGGAGCACGAGACGCTGGACGTGGAGCGGACGGTGCTGGAGAACATGCGCGCCGCCGCCGTCGAGCAGTCCGACACCGACCTGCGCAAGATCCTCGGCGCGTTCCTCTTCTCCGGCGACGACGTGAACAAGCCGGCCGGGGTGCTCTCCGGTGGCGAGAAGACCCGGCTGGCCCTGTCCACTCTGGTCTGCTCCGGCGCCAACGTGCTGTTGCTCGACGAGCCGACGAACAACCTCGACCCGGTCAGCCGGGAGCAGGTGCTCGACGCCATCGCCAACTATCCCGGCGCGATCGTCCTGGTCACCCACGACCCGGGTGCGGTGCTGGCGCTCAAGCCGGACCGGGCCATCCTGCTGCCCGACGGCGACGAGGATGCCTGGAGCGACGACCTGCTCGAACTGGTCGAGCTGGCCTGATCGCTGGAACCGGGCCCCAGCCGTGCGCCGAGGCCCGGAGGACGGGTGCGTAGACGGCCACGTTGTCGACGCCGTTCGCGATCGTCATCCCCGCGACACCGAGCGTCCCGTCCGCGGGTCGGGCACCACCAGCAGCCCGGCCGCGACGATCGCGCTCGCCAGCGCGTTCGCGTCGGTTCCGGCTCCGGCCGCCGTGCTGAGCAGGTCGATCACGACGGCAGGTTACGGCTCGTCGGCAGCAGCCATCGCCTTCGGAGGTACGCCCGGAGGCCAGGCGGGGCCGATTGCCAGGATCACTCTATCGGGAAGCTGACATTGCATAGCGTGTCGGTTGGCGAAGAGTTGATATCTGGCGCATGATCGTTCGAGGCGGTCTAATAGGTGGGACCGTATCCGAACCGCACAGTCTGGGACGTGAGGACACAGCATGGCAGCCACTGGCACAGCCACCAGCACTGAGAAGGGTCGCCGGATCGTCGGAGCCGAGCGTCAGACGCTCGCCAAGGACCTGGTAAAGCGGTACACCTCGGGGGAAAGTATCCGCGCGTTGGCGGCCTCGACCGGCCGTTCCTACGGGTTCATCCACCGAGTGCTCACCGAGTCCGGGGTGCAGCTGCGTCAGCGCGGTGGAGCCCGGCGCCGCAAGAAGGCGTGACCCGCCCCTCAGCGTCGTTCACCAGCGCCGCGCCCCGGGCCGCCCGGTGACCGCCGAGGCGACCGGGGTTCGGCTGACCTGCGACGGGCCGGTTGCCACGGTGACGTTGTGCCGGCCCGACGTGCTCAATGCCCAGACGCCCGCCATGTGGCGGGCGATGAGCGACTTCTCCCGCGACCTGCCCGGCGACGTGCGGGTGGTGGTGGTCCGCGGTGAGGGTCGCGCGTTCTCCGCCGGCCTCGACCTCGCGGCGGCCGGTGCCTCCGGCCCGGGTTCGTTCGCGGAGCTGGCCACGCTGCCCGAGCAGGAGTGTGCCGAGCGCATCGCGGAGTTCCAGGCCGGCTTCACCTGGCTGCACCGGCCGGATGTCATCTCCGTCGCGGCCGTGCAGGGTCACGCGATCGGTGCGGGCTTCCAGCTCGCCCTCGCCTGTGACCTGCGAGTGCTGTCCGCGGACGCGAAGCTGTCGATGGCCGAGGTGGCGCTCGGCCTGGTGCCCGACCTGGCCGGCACCAAGCGCCTCGTCGAGCTGGTCGGGTATTCGCGGGCGTTGGAGATCTGTGCGACCGGCCGCCGGTTGGACGCCGCCGAGGCGGACCGGATCGGGCTGGCCACCCTCGTCGTGCCGCCAGCCGAGCTGGACGGCGCGGTGCGGGACCTGACCGCTGGCCTGCTCTCCGGGGCCCGGGACGCGGTGGTGGAGATCAAGGCGTTGCTCGCCGGTGCCGCCGGGCGGTCGCACGCCGACCAGCAGCGCGCCGAGCGGGAGGCGCAGACCCGTCGGCTTCGTGACCTCGCCGGCAAGGGAGAATAGGTAAGGACCGCACGGGAAGATCCGGGTTACTGCCGAGGTTGTCACACTCGTCGGGAGAATTGACCTGACGACGCGGTCTGCCCGACGACCCGGAGGTGAGCGATGTCCAACCCGATGTCCGGCGGTGGCATGGCCGGGTGGAGCATGCTCCGGTCGATGCGCAACCGCGACGACGTCTCCGCCCACCGGCTCAAGCGGGGGGTGGCCCGGCGCATCGTGGCCTTCGCCCGGCCCTACCGGCGTGACATCGTCGTCTTCCTGGCCACCGTGGTGCTGGCCGCGATCATCGGTGTGGCCACCCCGGTGCTCGCTGGCGACGTGATCAACGAGATCAACCGGGGCGGCACCGAGGCGGGCCGGCAGGTGGTCCGCCTGGCCCTGTTCATCGCCGGGCTGGCGGTCGCCGACGCGCTGCTGTCGCTGGCCCAACGGTGGTATTCCGCCCGGATCGGCGAGGGCATCATCTTCAACCTGCGCACCCGGGTCTACGACCACGTGCAGCGGATGCCGTTGCAGTTCTTCACCCGTACCCAGACCGGCGCCCTGGTCAGCCGGCTCAACAACGACGTGCTCGGCGCCCAGCGGGCGTTCACCTCCACCCTGTCCGGTGTGGTCAGCAACGTCATCCAACTGGTGCTCACCGCGGCGGTGATGTTCACCCTCTCCTGGCAGATCACCGCGCTCTCGCTGGTGCTGCTGCCGATCTTCATCATTCCGGCGCGCCGGGTCGGTCGACGGCTGGCGGACATCACCCGGGAGGCGTACAACCTCGACGCCAAGATGAACGCGACCATGACCGAGCGGTTCGGGGTGGCCGGCGCGTTGCTGGTCAAACTCTTCGGTCAGCCCGAGATCGAGGCCCGCCGGTTCGGAGACCGGGCCGAACGGGTCCGCGACATCGGCATCCAGTCCGCGATGTACTCCCGCACGTTCTTCGTGGCGATGCTGCTGGTGGCCTCGCTGGCGCAGGCGCTCACCTACGGCCTCGGCGGCTGGCTCGCGGTCACCGGCGGCGTCAGCGCGGGCACCGTCGTGACGCTCGCGTTGCTGCTCACCCGCCTGTACGGTCCGCTCACCGCGCTCTCCAACGTCCGGGTGGACGTGATGAGTGCCCTGGTCTCGTTCGACCGGGTCTTCGAGGTGCTCGACCTCAAGCCGGGCATCGTGGAGAAGCCCGACGCGGTGCCGGTGCCCCGGGGCGCCGGCCGGGTCGACTTCCGCGACGTGCGATTCCGCTACCCGAGCGCTTCCGAGGTCTCCCTCGCCTCGCTGGAAGAGGTCGCCACGCTCGACCGCACCGTCAACGAGCCGGTGCTCAAGGGTGTCTCGTTCAGCGTGCAGCCGGGCCAGATGGTCGCGCTGGTCGGCCCGTCCGGGGCCGGCAAGTCGACCCTGTCGATGCTCATCTCCCGGATCTACGACGTCAGCGACGGGCAGGTGCTGGTCGGTGGGGTGGACGTACGCGACGCGACGCTGGCGTCCCTGCGCGACGAGATCGGTGTGGTCACCCAGGATTCGCACCTGTTCCACGAGACGATCGCCGAGAACCTGCGCTACGCCAAGCCGGACGCCACCGACGACGAGATCTGGGCGGCGCTGGCCGGGGCGCAGGTGGCCGATCTGGTCCGGGCGCTGCCCGACGGTCTGGACACCACCGTCGGGGAGCGCGGCTACCGGTTCTCCGGCGGCGAGAAGCAGCGCATCGCGATCGCCCGGCTGCTGCTCAAGGCGCCGTCGATCGTGATCCTCGACGAGGCGACCGCCCACCTGGATTCGGAGAGCGAGGCGGCGGTGCAGCGGGCGTTGGCGGTGGCGCTGACCGGCCGGACCGCCCTGGTGATCGCGCACCGGCTCTCCACCGTGCGCGACGCCGACCAGATCCTGGTCCTGGACGATGGGCGGATCGTCGAGCGGGGGCGGCACGACGAGCTGGTGGCGGTCGGCGGGCTCTACGCCGAGCTGTACCGGACCCAGTTCGCGGTCGCCGACTCGCCCACCCCGTTCGTCGACGCGACCGGCCCCGAGCCGGTCGTCATGCCGTTGGGCACGTACCGCGCCGACGAGGTGCTGCCGCCCGCTGCGGCGAATTGACCCGTTAGTTCGGGCTGTCGGCAAGCCGGTCGGATCGAGTGTCGTCCGAGGTCGATCGGCCTGCTGGGGCTTCCGGCGGCTGTCTGGTCCAACCGATGAACCGGGGGTGCAGCGCGCCGACTGGCGCCCAGGGCATCTCCTCGGCGGGCTGGACGAGGTAGGAGCCGAGGTAGAGGGCCAGCGACACCGGCGTGTCGGCGTACTCCGCACGTAGCTCCCGCCTGCGGGTCGGGCAGGGCCAGGGCAGGTCGCAGCCGCCGCAGCTCCAGATCAGCAGGACCGGGCTGTGGGTGCTCATCGCACACCCACGCCGCCCGATAACCCCTCCCACGTGGTCGGCTCCCTGCGTCCTGGCAGGCGCACCCCGACCTCTCGCCGGTCCGCCTCAGGCACGGCAGCAGGCCAGCGCTCGGGCGCCACCCTCGACGTCGGATCGCGGAGCGGCATCGACTAACCCAGCGCATTCTCGTCACTTCAGGAAAGTAAAGATCTTTCCCCTGGCACTCAGGGGCTGCGGCGTGCCTCCAAACAGGTGGACGCCGACGGAAAATCGCGTGTCGTCCGGAGCGTGGAACGCCGCCTCCACGAAGCCAATGTTCGAAAGCCATCCCCGCACGGCTGGCGTCAGGTCCGGTGCCCGTCGCGTCCTGGTCCAGATCACCATGGCACCCGCCGCGCACAGCTGGGGTAGGGCAGCGATCGTTCGCCGTATGTCGGCGTCCGAGGTATTGCCGAAGACTCCGACCATAAGCACCAGATCGGCCGGAACTGCCCCGATGTATGAAGAGAGCTGACCCGCGTCGGACTGTTTGATGACGAGATTGGGGAGCCCGGCCTGATCGGCGGCGGCTTGTGCGGCGGAGACGTTGCCCGTGTCGTACTCAAGCAGGGTGCCGTGTATTCGATGAGCGTCAGGCCGTGCGGCAAGGACCCCGATGAGGTCATGGCCCTGCCCCGCGCACGCGCTCACCACAGTCAGCCGTTCGCCTGAACGCTGATCAAGCCACCAGGCGATGTGCTGTTGCACCAGCCGCAGTCGACGCGACAAGGGGGACGTTGCATCGGCGTAGGGTTCGTGCCACGCCTGCCAGTGAGTTTGGGCGGTCATCCGGATCACCTTGCCAGCGAATCCACCGCTGTTGAGCGGAACTTCCCTGCCCGGAGCGGTGACGACAGCCTCAGGCCGGGCGGCGGTCCGGCAGACCCGTGGACATCCGCAGCTCGGCGAACGCGGCGCCCAGGGTGACCGGGGTGAAGTGCGCGTTCAGGCCGCTCGGGTTGGGCAGCACCCACAGCCGAGCGCCGGCCAGCAACTCCGGTTGCGGGCCGAAGGCGGCCTTCGGCCGCTGAAAACCGATCCGGTACGCGGTCACCCCCACCACCGCCACCCAGTGCGGCCGGTACCGGCTCACCTTGTCGGTCAGGATCGCCGCCCCGTCGAGCAGTTCGTCGCTGCTCAGCTCGTCCGCGCGGGCGCTGGCCCGGGCGGCCATGTTGGTGATGCCGAGGCCGAGGGCGGGCAGCTCGCCCTGCTCGCTGGGGTGCAGCAGCCGAGGGGTGAACCCGCCCAGGTGCAGCGCCGGCCAGAACCGGTTGCCCGGGCGGGCGAAGTGCCAGCCGGTGGCGGCCGACCAGAGACCGGGGTTGATCCCGACGAAGAGCACCGACAACCGTGGCGCGAGCACGTCCTCGATGGTCCGGTCGGTGGCGGCGGCCAGGTCCGCCCTGGTCGGTCGGGGGTGCGTGGCCGGGTCGGGGGTCACAGCCCGCGTAGCGCGCCGCCGTCGACCGGGAGGGTGATTCCGGTGAGGTAGCTCGCGGCGGGGGAGAGCACGAACGCGGCCACCCGACCGAACTCGGCCGGGTCGCCGAGCCGGCGCAGCGGGATGTTGGCCTCCGCCTCGGCGCGGGCGCGATCCGGGTCGCCGGTCGCGGCGAAGAGTTGCCGATTGCGGTCGGTCATGATCCGGCCGGGTAGCAGGCCGACCACGCGTACCCCGCGTGGGCCGTAGTCGTCGGCGATGTCCTTGGCTGCCCCGACCAGGCCGGGCCGCAGCCCGTTGGAGATGCCGAGACCGGGCACCGGGCCACGCGCCGAGGTGGAGAGCACCAGCCCGATCGCGCCGCCCTCGGGCAGCGCGTTGGCGACCGTGCGCACCGCGCGGATGGTGCCCAGGAAGACGGTCTCGAAGGAGAGTCGCCACTGCTCGTCGGTGATCGCCGCGGCGTTGCCCGCCGGCGGGCCGCCGACCGAGATCAACGCGCCGTCGAGCCGACCGAAGTGCTCCCGGGCTGCCTCGACGAGTTGCTCCGGGGTCTCCGGGTCGGTCAGGTCGGCGGTCAGCCCGACGGCGTGCTCCGGGCCACCCAGCTGCTCTGCGGCGGCGGCCACCGCGTCCGGGTCCCGTGCCGAGAGCACCACCCGTGCACCGTCTGCGACCAGGCTCTGCGCGGTCGCGTAACCCAGACCGCGGGAGGCGCCGGTGAGGACGTACACGCGGTCGGTCAGTCCGAGATCCATAACTCCGATCCTGCCGCATCCGGTACGGCGTCGCCAGCACGGGTGGACACCCGCGGGGCGGGGCGCAGCAGACGTACCCGGCCGGCGACCTGCACCGCCACGGCCCCGCCGGCGCGGCCCACCGCCGGCATCCGGCGTGGACGTGGCGCTCGCCGGCCGTCGTAGCGCAGGCGCGCCTCCCGAACGGCCAGTTCCTCGGCGGCGGCCGGGGGCAGCGCCCCCTTGTCGTGTAGCGCGCGGGCCAGGTCCCAACCGTCGCGCACCGACCCGGCGGTGGGCCGCCGGGCGGCCCAGCCGGCGAACGTCGCCGACCATCCCGGGCCGAGGCCGGCGGCGAGGAGCGGCCAGTGCCGGGCCACGTCGCCGGCCCGTTTGCGCAGCAGGGCGGTGCGGGTGGCGGCCAGCGGGCCCGGGGCGAACCCCGCCGGCGGCGGACCTCCGGCGACCAGCGCCGCGACCAGCTCGGCCTGCCGCTCGGCGAGCCCCGCACGAGGCGCGGTGCCCGTCATGTGACGGCCGGAAAGCCGGCGGTGCTGGCCAGGGCGTCCAGTTCGGAGCGGAGTACGGCCGCCGGCGGGTAGTGGCCGTCCCGTTCCAGCAGCAGCGCTGGCGGTCGCTGCCGGGCGCAGAGCGCTCCGACCAGTTCCAGCACCGCCGCCGGCACCGGATCGGTGTGGGTGTCGTGGTAGAAGCCGCCGTGTTCGGCGCCGCCGGCCACGTGGACGTACGCGATCCGCTCCAGCGGCAGACGGTCCAGCAACGCGAGCGGGTCGCCGCCCCGGTTGTGGGCGTTGGCGTGCACGTTGGCGACGTCGAGCAGCAGCAGGGCCCCGGTCCGGTCCAGGATCTCGGTGAGGAAGTCCGCCTCGTCCAACTCGTCGTCGGGCCACTCGAGCAACGCGGCGATCGGTTCCAGCGCGATCGGCACCGGCAGCTCGGCCTGGGCCCGGGCCACGTTGGCGCAGACCGCGTCGACCGCCTCCCGGTTGCGCGGCAGCGGGAGCAGGTGCCCGGCCTCCAGGCCGCCGGCCCGGACGAACGCGATGTGCTCGCTGACCAGCGGGGCGTCCAGGGCTTGCGCCACCGCGGCCAGGTGGGCGACCCGGGCCGGGTCGACCGGCTCGGCGCCGCCGAGGGACAGCCGCACCCCGTGGGGTACGACGGTCACCGCGCGTTCGCGTAGCTGTGCCAAGCCCGGCGGGAGCGGCCCGGATGCGGGCACCGCCTCGGCCACCACCTCGACGAACCGAAGGCCGGGCAGGTCGGCCACGAAGCCGGCGATCTCCGGACGCCAACCGATGCCGATCCCGGACGGCCCGGTCATCCGCCGCACCCTCCGCCTCCGCCGCAGCCGCCTCCGCCGCCGCAGGAGCTGCCGCCGTCCGAACCGGAGCTGTCGCCCCCACCCGAGGATCCGTCGGAGCCTCCCGTCCAGCCGCTGCCCGAGGCGGCCTGGCGCTGGATCTCGGCCTGCTCGGCGAAGCCGGGGTCGAGCGCCCAGAGCGAGGCGGTGCCGTACAGCGCCACGCCCATCGCCGCGCCGGCCGCTCCGTAGGTCGCGTAGGCCGGGGCGGAGGCCGGGGCGAGGTGCGTGTGCTCGCGGCGTACCCCGCGCAACGCGGACCGACCGGCCCGGGTGAGCACCGGCGGCCGGCGCAGCACCAGCGTGACGATCAGAAGCGTGGCCAGAATGAGCAACAGGTAGCCGACCGGGTGACCGCTGAACAGGCCGGAGACCAGCCGGAGCACGCCGAGGCCCAGCAGGGCGATCAGGAGTGTGGTCCAGAAGCGGGCACGCGCGCGTTGCGTGTCGTCGGTCAGCAGGCCCCGCTGCTCCAGGCCGTCGCGGATCTGGTGCAGCGCGACGCGTACGCGCTCGTCCTGCGGCAGGTCCCCGACCCGGGCGTGCTGGTGCGCGGCCCAGTGGATGGCCTGGTCGAGTGGGGTCAGCCCGGTCGGTGCGGCCCCGATGGTGGTCAGTCGGCGGTCCGGCCGTACACCGATCGCGCCGCTGCCGCGCAGTCCGCCGAGTGCGGCGTGTACGGCGAGTCGGGGTCCACCGTTGAGGTACGCGACCTGCTGTGGCCCGAGGGGACCGACGGTCATGGCCGCGTTCGACCCGGCCGCCAGACGGACCCGGTGGTACACCGCGACGGCCACCACCACGGCCGTCGCCAGCAGGTAGAACCGGAGGAAGGTCGGGCCGGGGATGCCCCAGGTGTCGCGGGACGCGGCGTGGACGATCATCGGCTGCTCCTGTCACCGGAGGGATCGGCGGCCCCATTGTGGAGCAGCCACGCCACGGTCGACCGACCGGTGCCCGCGCGGTCAGTGGCGGCGGACCGCCTCCTCGACCAGGTCGAGCACCGGGCCCAGGTCACCGGCCGGCCGCCCCATGGCCAGGTGCAGCACGAGGCCGTCGTAGGCCAGCTCCAGGAACTGGGCCAGCACGTCGATCGGGACGTCCTCGCGCAGCACCCCGGCGTCGCGTTGGCGGGCCAGCCGGTCGCGGGTCGCCTCGGCGATAGCGGCGGACCGCTCCGCCCACCGCTTGGCGAACGCCGGGTCGGTGCGCAGGCGGCGGGAGACCTCCAGTTGGCTGCCCAGCCAGCCGGTGGTGTCCGGGGAGACGGCGCGGGCGAGCAGGTCACGCATCACCTGCACCAGACCGTTGCGGGCCACCGTCTCGACCATGGCCGCGGCGTCGTCCTCGGCGACGGCCAGGAAGAGCGAGTCCTTGTCGCGGAAGTGGTGGAAGATGGCGCCACGGGACAGGCCGGTGGCCTCCTCGAGGCGGCGGACGGTCGCCCCCTCGTAGCCGAGCCGGGCGAAACACGCCCGGGCGGCGGCAAGGATCTCCTGCCGGCGCGCGTCGAGCTGGTCCTGACTTACTCTGGGCACGCGTCGATCGTTGCAGGTCACCCCCGGTCACGCAAACCGTACGTACGGCTTGGGAGCTTGTCGACTACCATCGCCCGGTGACCTCGCCGCCCACCGTCCCCACCGCCCCGCTGACCGTGGCCACCGTCCAGGCCACGCCGATGCCGGGTGACGTCGCCGGCAACGCGATCGCCGCTGCCGACCTGGTCCGCCGGGCCGGGGAGCGGGGTGCCCGGGTGGCCGTGCTGCCCGAGCTGTTCCTCTGCGCGTACCACCCGCCGACCCTTGCCGCCGACCCGGCCGGCACGGACGTCGCGGCCGATCCGGCCGGGCTGGTCGCGGATGCCCGGCTCGACCCGCTGCGGGCCGCGACGCGCGAGGCCGGTGTCACCGCGCTGGTCGGCGCCGCCGCCCGGCACCCGGACGGCCGGCGGACCATCGCCGCGCTCGTGGTGGACCGGGCCGGCGAGGTGCGGGTCGGGTACGACAAGCAGCAACTGTGGGGCGACGAACGCGAGTTGTTCAGCGCCGGCGGTCGGGGTGCCACGCTGCTCGTCGACGGCTGGCGGCTCGGGCTCGGCATCTGCTACGACGGCTGTTTCCCCGAGCACGGGCGGGCCGCCGCGTTGGACGGCGCGCACGCCTACCTGTGCCCCAGTGGATACCTGGCCGGCTCCGAGCACCGCCGGGACCTCTACTACGCGGCGCGGGCCCTGGACAACACGATGTTCGTGGTCTTCGCCAACGCGGTCGGCGGCGTCGACCCGTGGCGGTTCAACGGTGGCGCCGCGATCTACGACCCGCAGGGACGGGTGCTGGCCCGGGCCGCCGACGGGGGCACGGCGGTGCTCGTGGCGACGCTGGATCCCACAGTGCTCGCGGCCACCCGGGCGGCTCATTCGATGCTCGCCGATCGACTGCCGGACCAGGGCGGCGCCCGGGTGTCGATGTCCGGCTGAGCACGTCGTGAGGTCGAAACCCGCAGGCTCTGTTGGCGGACACGTCGGTCCCGTAGGGTGCCCGAGTGCCACTGCTCCTGCTGGACCTGGACAACACCCTGCTGGATCGGGCCGGGCCGTTCCGCCGCTGGGGTGAGCGCTTCCTGGATGGCATCGGCGCGCCCCACACCGACATCGACTGGCTGGTCTCGATCGACGCCGACGGTCTGACCGACCGTTGGGATCTCGCCGACGCCATTCGGGACCGCTACGAGCTGCGCATTCCCTCGATCGACCTGGTGGAGGAGCTGCACGACGGGGTGGTGGCGCAGACCCGGCTCGACCCGCTGACCGCCTGCGCGCTGCGGATCGCCGACGACGCCGGTTGGGTGCCGGTGGTGGTCTGCAACGGCACGGTACGCGTGGAGGACGCCAAGATCCGTCAGACCGGCCTGGACCGGTACGTCGCGGACTGGGTGATCTCCGAGGAGGCCGGTGTCAGCAAGCCCAACCCGCGGATCTTCGCGCTCGCCGCCCAGCGGGTCCGGATGCCGCTGCGCGGCGCCTGGGTGGTCGGCGACAGCCCGGAGGCGGACATCGGTGGCGCCGCCGCGGTCGGGCTGCCCAGTGTCTGGCTGCACCGGGGGCGCACCTGGTCGGACGTCCGGTTCGCGCCGAGCCGCACAGTGGACGGGCTGATCGCCGCGGTCGCCACCGTGCTCGCCCGCTGAGGAGTCCTCCCCGCCGGGCGGCGGGGTAATTCGGTTGACCGGCTGCCGCGTGGTCGCGAGCATTGTCGGCGCATCGTGCATCCCGGGCGTTGGCCCGGTCGAGGAGAGGGGGTCGGTCATGGCCGTCTTCGCAGGTCGCTTCCAGCCGCCTACTCAGCCTCGACCAAGGGAACCTCACCACAGTGCGCGATCACGACCTTCCGGCGCTTGAGCGCAGGAGCCGCGGCAAGAGCCGCTTCGACGACGACGAACCACAATTCCTGAAGCGTGGGCGGCCCACCGAGCCGCCCGCGGACCCGGACGGCGAACCTGACCCGGACACCGGCGACCGCTGGTCGTCCTGGGACGACGCCGTGCACGGTCCGGAGCCCCACCCAGCCTGGCTGGTCACCGAGTTGGCCGCCCGCGACACCGAACTGGGTGTGCTGAAGACCGGCAAGGAAGCGGACGTCCACCTGGTCCGTCGGGCGGTGCCCGACACCGACCGGTCCTGCCTGCTGGCGGTCAAACGCTACCGCGACCCCGAGCACCGGTTGTTCCACCGCGACGCCGGTTACCTGGAGGGACGTCGCGTACGCCGATCCCGGGAGAACCGGGCGATGGCCGGCCGCACGGCGTTCGGCCGGCAGATGATCGCCGGGCAGTGGGCGGCGGCGGAGTTCGCCGCGCTGGCCCGGCTCTGGGAGATCGGTGCCGGGCACGACCGGATCGCCGTGCCGTACCCGGTGCAGCTACGGGGCACCGAGCTGATGCTGGAGTTCGTCGGCGACGCCGAGTCGGGGCAGGCCGCTCCCCGGCTGGCCCAGCTGCGACCCGCCCCGGCCGAGCTGCGTGACCTGTGGGCACAGCTGGTGGAGGCGCTGCGGGTGCTGGCCCGGGCCGGCTACGCGCACGGCGACCTGTCGCCGTACAACCTGCTCGTGCATCGGGGGCGGCTGGTCGTGATCGACCTGCCGCAGGTGGTCGACGTGGTGGCCAACCCGCAGGGTCCGGAGTTCCTGGCCCGGGACGTGCGGGTGGTCGGCGCCTGGTTCGCGGCCCGGGGTCTGCCCACCGAGCAGGCCGATCCCGCCACCCTGACCGGGGAGTTGCTGCGCGAGGCCGGGGTCCGCTGATCGGAGCGGGTCGGGCGGTAGGACCGCCCGACCCACCCCACCGTCACTGCAGGTAGCGCTCCACCTCGGGCTTGGGGCGTTCGCCCTGGGCGTCCGGGTCGCCGTGGGTGTCCCGGGCGGCCCGGCGGCGGCGCAGCAGGTCCCAGCACTGGTCGAGGGACTCCTCCAGAGCGCGCAGTCGCTCGCTGGCCTCGCCCTCGGTGCCCGACTCGTGGGCCTGGGCCTGGGCACGTAGCTTGTGTTCCTCGTCTACCAGTTCGGAGATCCGGTTCAGGATGGTCTTGTCGTCCATGACAAGAGCCTGGCACAGGGTGCCGGGTGTCGCCCGGATTCTGTCGTTCCGCCGGGTCGGCGTGCAGAGCGCGGGTGACGCGGGACGCGGCCCCCGGGAGAATCGCGACTCCCGCGACGGGCCCGCCCCGGCTGGCCGATAGTGATGTTCATCACTATCGAGGTTCAAGGATGCCAACTGGTGGTCGCGGGGCACTGCCACCTGCGGGATCTGTGGTAGTCGAACCTCGTGTCGTGCCGATCCTGCGGAGACGTAATCCTTGCGCGTGAAAATTTCACGTAACTCGTCTAGAGGCAGGCGACGAATCGGTGGCATGCTCCACGAACACCCAACTCCGCGGAGTCGTTCGGCAACGCCAAGTATCCACAAGGGAGAGTCGGTTCCCGTGGTAGCACCTCACACAGTGCCGGTTCAGCCACGACGAGCGCGCTCCATTCCGCTGCGCCACGTGGTTCCCAACCTGTTCCGCGATCCGGCCCGCACCCTGGTGGAGATGGGCGAGCGGTCGCAGGGCGAGGTGGTGAAGCTCAGTCTGGGTGCGTTCCGGCCCTACCTGGTCACCCGGCCGGAGCACCTGCAGCGGGTTCTGCGCGAGAAGGCCGACAACTACGTCCGCGCCGGCGACGGCCTCCAGTGGCGTCCGCTGAAGCGACTGTTCGGTGACGGCATCCTCAGTGACGGCGACTACTGGAGGAACAGCCGTCACGTACTCCAGCCGCTGTTCACCGCTCGACGCGTCGACTCGCTGGTGGACCAGCTGGCCGAGGCGATCGAGGAAGCGGTCGACGACCTGGACGAGCCGGCCCGCGCCGGCCGGCCCGTCGACATGGGCACCGTGCAGGCACAGGTCGTCTGCTCGGCGATCATGCGGGTCTTCTTCGCCGACAAGATCTCGGTGCCGCAAGCGATGCGCATCATGAAGGCGCAGGACGCGATCGCCTGGTCGGTGATGCCCCGGCTGATGGTGCCGTGGGCGCCGTTGGCCATGCCGATGCCGGGCGACCGGGCGTTTCGTCAGGCCGTACGACTCATCGACGACACCCTGCTCCCGATCGTCCGAGCCGCCCGGAAGACGGCCGAGACCGACGGCGACGACATCATCGCCACGCTGTGGCGGGGCCGCACGGAGTCAGGTGGCCAGCTCGGCGAGCGGCAGGTCCGTGACGACACCGTCTCCATGGTCGCCACCACCACCGAGACCACGATCAGCGTACTGACCTGGCTCTGGCCGCACATCGCCCAGGATGAGCAGATCGCCGAGCGACTGTACGAGGAGATCGACCGGGTGGTCGGCGACGCGCCGGTACGACGCGAGCACCTACGCGAGCTGCGCTACACCCGGCAGGTGCTCGACGAACTGCTGCGGCTCTATCCGATCGGCTGGCTCTTCCCACGCCGCGCGGTGGAAGCCGACGTGATCGGCGGCGTCCGCATCGAGGCCGGCGCAACCCTCGTGGTCAGCCCGCTGATCACCCACCGGATGTCCGCGTTCTGGGACCGGCCCGAGGTCTTCGACCCGGACCGCTTCGACCCCGAGCAGGTCCGCGACCGGCACCGGTACGCGCACTTCCCGTTCGGCGGCGGCCCGCACCAGTGCATCGGCATGCACCTGTTCTATCTGGAGGCGATGCTGATCGTGGCCACCGTGCTGAGCCGCTTCCGGTTCCGCCTGGAGCGGCAAGCTCTGCCCGGTATCAAGGTGGCAGCCGCGCTACGGCCCCTTGAGCGTGTCGAGGTGACCCTGCGGCCGGTACGGAGTGTCTCCGCATGAGCTCCGGGCTCGCGTCGCTGCCGGCGCGCAGTGGCGACCAGATGGCGCTGGCCGCCGAGCAGGGGCGGATCTGTGCCCTCGCCGCGAAGGGCCAACGTGACCTGGCCGAACGTGCTGCGGCGTACCCCGATCTCTTTCCGCCGCGACCGTTCGACCCGGCGCTGTTCGGCAACGTGGCGATGGCGATCGCGTTCGGGGCGCCCTGGGCGGACCTCGACCAGTTGCGGGTCATGAACCGGGCCGTGCTCTGGGGCTTCGCGGTCGACTGGCTCGTCGACCACGAGGCGCGTACCCGTGGGGAGATCGACCGGTTGACGGAGAGCTGTCTCGCGGTGGCCGGCGGCGGGCGACCGGCGGCGGACGACTCTCTCGGCCGCTTTCTCGCCGAGTTGCACGACGAGCTGGCCGCCGTGCCGGCGTACGCGACCCACGGGGTGGTGTGGCGCAACGAGTTGCGAACGATGCTCGACGCGATGGCGCGGGAGTGGGACTGGAAGCAGACCGCCGATACCGGGGTGCTGCCCACCCTTGACGAGTACCTGGCCAATGCGCCGAACCTGGCCTGCACGGTGGTCAACGTCGTGCACTGGATCCACTCCGACGATCCCGCGACGCTGGCCCACCTCGACGCGCTCGTCGCGGCCAGCGACCAGGTGCAGCGGATCCTCCGACTCGTCAACGACCTGGCCAGCTACGAACGCGACAAGCGGTGGGGTGACCTCAACGCGTTGATGTTGGTGTCGGAGCGGGCCGACGTCGAACGCCGGATCAGCGAGCTGGTGGCGTACGCCCGCGAGCTGCTCGACCGGCTGCGACCGACCTGCCCGGTGCAGGCCGACTACCTCGCCCGCCAGGTCGGCTTCAGCACGGGCTTCTACCGGTCGACCGACTTCTGGGGGGTGCTGTGACCACCGCACCAGCGGCCGACACCCGGGACGAGTCGGAGGTCGCGGCATCGGCCCGGGAGTTGCTCGCCGCGATGGTGTTCGAGCCGGCGGGCCGGGTCACGCCGTCGGTGTACGAGACCGGCAGGGTCGTCGCCGACGTGCCGTGGCTCGCCGGGCACGACCGGCGGCTGCGGTATCTGCTGGACGCCCAGCGCCCCGACGGCGGTTGGGGTGGCGCGGGCGGTTACGCCGTGGTGCCGACCCTGAGCGCCGTGGAAGCACTGCTCGGCACTCTGCGCGGCACCCATGCCCCCGCCCCGTCCGGCCTGGCCGTCGCCGCCAGCCGCGGGTTGGGTGTGCTCGTCGGCTGGCTCTCCGGGGGCGTGCCGCTCCCGGACACACCGGCGGCCGACCTCATCGTGCCGGCCCTGGTGGAACGGATCAACGACCATCTCACCGCCTTCGCCGTACGCGACGATCGGAGGTTCGCCGACGGGGTCCGTGCCCTGCCCGGCGTGGACCGACGGCGGCTGAACGCGGTACACGCGCTGGTGGGCAGCGGACGTCCGGTGCCGCAGAAGCTGCTGCACGCCTTCGAGGTGCTCGGGCCGGTCGCGCGCGGGCACGCCGGCGTCTCCCCGGTCGCCGGGGCGGTCGGTGCCTCGCCCGCGGCCACGGCCGCCTGGATCGGCGACCCGGCGACACCCGGCGCCGACCCGGAGGCCCTGGCCTACCTGCGGGCGGCCGTCGGCCCTCTCCGCGGGCCGGTTCCCTGTTGTACGCCGATCACGGCGTTCGAGCGGGCCTGGGCGCTGAGCAGTCTGGCCCGAGCGGGTGTGTCGGTCCGGCCTGCGCCGAAGCTCGTCGCCGAGTTGACCGCCGCACTCGGGCCGCAGGGCACGTCGACCGGGCCAGGGTTACCGGCCGACGCGGACACCACCTCGGTCACGCTCTACGCTCTCGCCCGCCTCGGTCACCCGGCGGACCCGGCGAGCCTGCTCCACTTCGACGTCGGCAGCCACTTCTGCACCTGGCAGGGTGAGGACGGGCGGTCGGTCACCACGAACGCGCACGTGCTGGAGGCGCTCGGCTGGCATGCCCGGCACACGTCGGCGGCTGCGAGCCGCTACGGCGGCCGTCTGGCGGCGCTCGCCGGATGGCTGAGTGACGAGCAGCAGCCCGACGGCTCCTGGGCGGACCGTTGGCACGCGTCGCCGTACTACGCCACCTCGTGCGTCGTGATAGCCCTCGACCGGTACGCACCGGCCGGCGCCGGTGGAGCGGCGGTGGACCGTGCCGTCGACTGGTTGGTCGCCACCCAGCGGGCGGACGGGGCCTGGGGACGCTGGGCGGGCACTGCGGAGGAGACGGCGTACGCCCTGCACGTGCTGCTGGGGGTGCGCCGACCGGCGCGACCGGGCGCGGCGGAGGCGATCGGTCGTGGGCTACGCGCTCTGACCGAACTGGACGGTCAGGGCGAATATCCTCCACTGTGGCATGACAAAGATCTCTATACGCCGGTGCTGATCGTCCGTGCGGCCGTACTCGCGGCCCGGCAGTTGGCAATGACCAGATCCGACCTGGTCAGCGACCTGGAACGGGCCCCGCTCCGGCCCCGCGGGGTGGTCTCATGATCAGCATCGCTTGAGTGCAGCCCCCGGACGCTGCTAGCGTGCGCCGGGGTCGATGCGTGAATGACGCATTCCTGACTGAACGATCACACAGGCCGCGCCAGGGACGGTGGAATGGGTTCCCGCAGTACGAATCTGCGTACCAAGGTCGTTGCTCTCCTCGTCTCGCTCGTCGCGCTGTGGGGCTTCACGGCCTGGGTCACCGTCCGAGACGGGATCAATCTGCTCGGTGTGCAGGCGCTGGACAGCAAGGTTTTCGATCCCACCGAGCCTCTGCTGTTGCAGTTGCAGATGGAGCGTCGGACGTCGGTGGTCTACCTCGGCCGACCGGATGACGCGCAGCGCGCCACGCTGGCGCAGATACGGCAGCGCACCGACGAGCTGGCCGCGAGGTTCACGAAGTCCACCGAGAACTGGCAGGTCAGCACGCTGGGCAGTGACACGCTCGACCAGCGGATCAAGGATCTCACGACAGGGCTGAACGAGCTGAGCAGGACCCGTTCGGCGGTCGACGACCGGAGCATCGACCGGGCCGGGGCCGCCGCGACCTTCACCGGAGTGATCGAGTCGATCTACCGGGTGTACGACGCGCTCGGCAACCTCGACGACGAGCAGGTCGCGGAGGACACCGCCGCGCTGATCGGCCTCAACCGGTCCCGTGAGCTGCTGTCCCAGGAGGACGCGCTGCTGGCTGGCGTGCTGGCCGCCGGGCGGATCACCCCGGCCGAGCGGGCGGAGTTCACCCGGTTCGTCGGCGCCCGACAGTTCGTCGCCACCTCGGCACTGCTCCGACTCCCCGCCGCCGACCAGCGTCGCTACCAAGCGATGTCGACCGGTGCCACCTTTGGCCGACTGACCGCCCTTGAGACCCAGCTCATGCAGGGCTCCGGTGCCGGCCGGCCGCCGGTCACCGCGACGGAGTGGAGCGACACCACCGCCCCGGCGCTGACCGAGATCACCGCGGTCGTGCTGGCCGGCGGCGACGACGTGGTCGACCGGGCGACCCCGGTCGCCATCGGCGTCGTCGTCCGACTCGCGCTGGCCACCGGCCTCGGCCTGCTCGCCGTCATCGCCTCGATCATCGTGTCCATCACCACCGCCCGAGCCCTGGTGCGGCAACTGGAACGGATGCGTGATGCGGCCTTCCGCCTGGCCAACGAGCGGCTGCCCAGTGTGGTCGAGCGGCTCGGTCGCGGTGAGGAGGTCGACGTGGCCACCGAGGCGCCACCCCTCGACTTCGGCAACGACGAGATCGGCCAGGTCGGCAAGGCGTTCAACGCCGTCCAGGAAACCGCCCTGCGGACGGCCGTGGAGCAGGCCGACCTGCGGCGCAACGTCCGCGAGGTCTTCCTCAGCCTGGCCCGCCGCACCCAGGCCCTCGTGCACCGCCAACTCACCCTGCTGGATGCGATGGAGCGCCGTGAACACGACGCGGAGGAGCTGGAGGACCTGTTCCGGGTCGACCACCTGGCCACCCGGATGCGGCGCAACGCGGAGAACCTGATCGTCCTCTCCGGCTCCACCCCCGGTCGGGCCTGGCGGCGCAACGTCCCGATGGTCGACGTGGTGCGCGGCGCCGTGGCCGAGGTGGAGGACTACACCCGCGTCAACGTGCTGCCGCTCGGTCAGGTCTCCCTCGCCGGCCGCGCGGTCGGCGACGTGATCCACCTGCTCGCCGAGCTCATCGAGAACGGCCTGTCCTTCTCCCCGCCGCACACCACGGTCGAGGTACGCGGGCAGTCGGTGGCCAACGGGTTCGCCATCGAGATCGAGGACCGGGGCCTCGGTATGAGCGAGGAGGACCTGGCCGCGGCGAACCACCGGATCGTCGACCAGTCCGAGCTGAACCTCGCCAACGCCGCCCGCCTCGGCCTCTACGTGGTGAGCCGGCTGACCGAGCGGCACGGCGTGCGGGTGCGGTTGAAGGAGTCGGCGTACGGCGGCACCACCGCGGTCGTGCTGATCCCGCTCGACCTGGTCACCGAGGATGGTCCCGGCCCGGAGGACTCCGGCGCGATACGAACCGGCTCGGCCACCCCGACGCCGTCGGTGGGTTCCGGCGACACCGGCCGTTCGACCGCCCTCGCACCGGTCGCGCTGGCCGCCACGACAGCCACCGCTTCGGACGTACCGGAAACGGTTGTCCCGGCAGCGCCCACGCCGGACGGTGCCGACCCGACGACGCCGGCCGACGAGGCCGACACCGCCCTGCCCACCCGGCAGCGGACGACGCCGGCCAGCGGCGCGCCGGAGCTGCCCACCCGGGCCCGGCGTGGCCCGAGCCAGCCGGCGCTGGAAGCCCCCACGGTGCCCACCGGCCTGCCCGCGGTCGACCGCACCCGAGGTGCGGACCGGGTCGACGCGCCGATCGCGGCCGATGACGGCCCCACGGTCGCGAGCGCCGACAGTGGCCCGAGGCCCGGCCAGGCCGAGGCGGCGCACACCGACTCGGGTCTGCCCGTCCGGGTTCGGCAGGCGAACATCGTTCCCGAGCTACGGGACGACCCTGCCGAGTCGGAGAGTGACGACGAGGATGTGGTGCGTCCACCGGAGCAGGTGCGCCGGATGATGAGCTCCTACCAGACCGGCACCCGCCGCGGCCGAACCGACGCGGCACGGCTGCTCGGCGGTGCGTCCGGCGCCTCGCCGGCGGCGACGCCCGAGCCGAGCGACGAGGACCCCCAAGCCCCCTGACCGACCGTCGGAGTGCGGGATCCCCGCATGGCGTGACGGTCAGCCCTAGACGAACACGGCGCAACAGCCGGGCGAGAAGAGGACGACGAAGTGGCGCAGAAGACGGCTTCGAGTGCCGACCTGACGTGGTTGCTGGATGATCTGGTGGGCCGGGTGAAGCAGGCCGAGCATGCGGTCGCGCTCTCCAGCGACGGGCTGTTGATGGCCGCCTCCCAGGGTCTGAGCCGGGACGACGGCGAGCACCTGGCGGCGATGGCGGCCGGCATCCAGAGCCTGGCCCGAGGTGCGGGGAAGCGCTTCGGTGGCGGGCAGGTGCAGCAGACCATCATCGAGATGCAGTCGTCGTTCCTGTTCGTCACCGCGGCCGGACGCAACGCCTGCCTGGCAGTCCTGGCCAGCGAGGACGCCGATGTGGGCCTGATCGCCTACGAGATGGCGATGCTGGTCACCCGCGTCGGCAAGTACGTCGCGTCTCCGTCCCGTGCAACTGAGCAGTCGGTCGACGAGAGGTAGCGGCGATGACGGTGCAGGGGGAGTCCGCAGACCATCAGTGGGTGGATGACCACGCGGGTCCGGTCGTGCGCCCGTACGCGGTGACGCGCGGGCGGGCCCGCCCGGTCACCGGCACCTTCGACCTGATCTCCCTGGTCACCGCGACCCAAGCCGAGGTCACGCCGGAGATCGGTCTCGGTCCGGAGCACGTGGCGATCGTCGGACTGTGCCAGCGCATACAGTCCGTCGCCGAGATCGCCGCCCATCTCGACCTGCCGGTGGGCACCATCCGGGTGCTCCTCGGTGATCTGGCGGCCCGCAGCCTGGTGCGGGTCCGCGAGCCGCAGACCACGGCCGGTCTTCCCGACAACAGCATCTTCGAGGCGGTAATCAATGGACTACGGGCACTCTGACCGGCCGGCGGGAGCGACGCCTCTGCCCACCGCGATCAAGATCCTGGTCGCCGGCGGCTTCGGCGTGGGCAAGACGACCATGGTCGGTGCGGTCAGCGAGACCCGGCCCCTGCGCACCGAGGAGGTGCTGACCGAGTCCGGCGTCGGCATCGACGACCTGTCCGGTGTGGAGGGCAAGTCCACTACCACAGTGGCCATGGACTTCGGCCGGATCACCATCAGCGACGACCTGGTGCTGTACCTGTTCGGCACGCCCGGCCAGGACCGGTTCTGGTTCGTCTGGGACGAGTTGGCGTTGGGCGCCATCGGTGCGGTGGTGCTGGCCGACACCCGTCGGCTCGCCGACTGCTTCCCGTCGATCGACTACTTCGAGGGCCGGGGCACCCCGTTCGTGGTCGCGGTGAACTGCTTCGCCGACGCCCGGCGGTACCGGCTCGACGAGGTGCAGGCCGCGCTGAACCTGGACCCGGGGGTGCCGGTGCTGCTCTGCGACGCCCGGCAGCGCGAGTCCAGCAAGGAGGTGCTCGTCACGCTGATGGAGCACGCCATGAAGACCCGCGAGGCCCGTCGCCGCGCCGCCAGCGGAGACTGACCGAAGTTTTTCGGGGGAGGGTGTCCGGAACGCCGTCGGACGATCGTCATGCTGGCGACACCCCGAGAGACCAGGGAGCGACCAGATGAAGTACATGATGTTCGTGTGCAGTGACAGCGAGCCGGACACCGACCCCACCGAACTACCCGACATCCACAAGTGGGTGGCGGAGAACGACTCTCGTGGCCGCCGCCTGACCGGCGACGCGCTGGCGCCGACCAGCGCGGCCACCACCGTCCGGGTGCGCGACGGTGAGCTGCTCGTCTCCGAGGGGCCGTTCGCGGAGACCGCCGAGGTGATCGTGGGCTTCGACCTGATCGAGTGCGCTGACCTGGACGAGGCGATCGAGGTGGCCCGCACCCACCCGATGGCCCGCGAGGGGCGACTGGAACTGCGACCGTTCGCGGACCTGCCCGACTGACGGGTGCCCATGTCGCAGCGCCGGGCGATGCGCCCGGAGGCACCGGCCGGCGCGGCGGCGGAAGCCGTCGCGGCGGCCGGCGTCGAGGCGTACCCCCGGATCGTCGCGACCCTGATCAGGGTGACCGGGGACTGGGCGTTGGCCGAGGACTGCGCCCAGGAGGCCCTGGCCGTCGCGCTGGAGCGTTGGCCCGTCGACGGCGTGCCGGCCAACCCGGGCGGCTGGCTCATGACAGTGGCCCGCAACCGGGCGCTCGACGTGCTGCGCCGGGCCACAGTGGAGCGCCGCAAGCTGCACGACCTGGCGTTGCTCACGCCGTCCGACGCGCAGCCCGAGCCCGAGGTGAGGGAGGACGTGGTGGACGACCGGCTACGGCTTATCTTCACCTGCTGCCATCCGGCGCTCGCGCTCGAGGCCCGGGTGGCGTTGACGCTGCGCACCGTCTGTGGCGTGCCGACCGCCGCCATCGCCCGGCTGCTGCTGGTCAGCGAGTCGACGATGACCCGGCGGCTGACCCGGGCCCGGACCCGCATCGCGCAGGCCGGCATCCCCTACCGGGTGCCGCACGGGCCGGCGTTGACCGAGCGGCTGCCCGGCGTCCTCGCGGTGCTGTACCTGCTGTTCACCCGGGGCTACGTCGCCGACGGCGAGCCGGCCTTCGCCGACGAGGCGGTGCGGCTGGCCCGGCTGCTCGACCGGTTGATGCCGTCGCAGTCGGAGGTGGCCGCGCTGCTGGCGCTGCTGCTGTTCCAGCACTCCCGCCGGGACGCCCGCCGCGACGTCGCCGGCAACCTGCTCACCCTGGAACGACAGGATCGCGCGCGGTGGGACCGTGCGGCCATCGCCGAGGGCGTGGAAGCCCTCCATCGGGTACGCCACGACGGGCCGTACGCGTGGCAGGCCCGGATCGCCGCCTGCCACGCCACCTCGGCCTCGGCCGATGACACCGACTGGCCGACGATCGCGCGGGCCTACGACGCGTTGGCCGACCTCCGTCCCTCCCCGGTGATCGCGCTCAACCGCGCTGTCGCGCACGGGTACGCGTACGGGCCGGCCGTCGGGTTGGTGCTGCTCGACGCGGCGCGTGCCGGGGGAGGGCTGGACGGCTATCCGCTCGCCGTGGCGGTGCAGGCCGACCTGGTGGCCCGGCAGGGCGACCGACGTCGCGCCGCCGGACTGTTCCGGCAGGCCGCGGCGATGGTGGGCTCGACCGCCGAGCGCCGTGCGCTGCTCGAGCGTGCCGACGACCTCGCCGACAGCTAGCGGAGCGGCCGCACGCCACCAGGACCGGTACGTCGGTCATCCGGACCGGCACCGCCTTGCCGATCATGGAGTTGTGGTGGGCAACAAAGCACCCCATGGACTGCCAAACCAGGCACCACAACTCCATGATCGACGGGCCCGGTCTGTCCTCGCTCCGCGATCTTCTCGCGCGACACACGCTCGACCGTGGGGAGGGTTCAGCCGCGCTTGGCCAACTCGAGGAATCGGGACCAGGCCGCCGGGTCGAAGGCGAGCGCCGGACCGGCCGGGTCCTTGGAGTCGCGTACGCCGATGACGCCCGGGAGGTTGTCGGCCACCTCGACGCAGTCACCGCCGTTGTTGCCACTCTTGCTGCTCTTGCGCCACCGAGCGCCGGTCAGGTCCATGAGGCTGCCGCTTCCCTGATGAGATTGAGGGACTGCGCCCGCGACAGGGCTCCGTCACGAATGCGTTCCCACCGTCGATCGAGCGTAGCAACGTCGGCAACCTTGTCGATGAGCTGCGCCTGCGCCTGGCTGTCGACGTGGGCGACCCGCGCGCCGTCCGGCATCTCGGCGATGGTGAACGGCCCGCCGAGGCCCGGATACATGCCCACGTCGGCGGGCACGATGAAGAGCGACACGTTCGGCAGGGCGGCCTGCTCGGCCAGCCGCTCGCACTGCTCCCGCATCATGGCCCGGTCGCCGTCGACGGTGCGCCGGAGGATTGCCTCGTCGAGGACCGCGACGAGTAGCGGCGGGCGTTCCCGCCGCAGGACGGCCTGTCGACTCAGTCGCGCCTCGGCGAGATCGTCGGCCTCGGCCGGTGTCAGCGCCTCACCGACCAGCGTTGCCAAGGCGTACGCCTTGGTCTGCAGAAGCCCCGGAATCCACGCGAGCTGGAACGATCGCAGCGACAGCGCCTCGCGCTCGATCTCTGCCCAGGGGCGGAACCAGGCGGGCGTCCGGCGCTTCAGCGCGTCGGGCCACAACTCGTCAACGTTCCGGCCGAGCAACTCGGCAACCCGCGCACGATGGCGCGTCTGAGGAATACGTCCCGTGCTCGCCCACTTCGCTGCCGTCTTCGGATCGACACCGATCTGAGCAGCGAGACTCTCAGCTGTGTGGCCCCTCTCGACCATCGCCGCCTGTACGGCTCGATTCATCCCCGGACCCCTCAGAACGTTCCAGACGTTGGAGGGTAATAGTTATACGCGGTGTGATCGATTGGCAACCCTCGGCAGGGTGCTGTGTAGACAGCATCGAGGAGGGAGCACACGATGCCCGACGACAAGCCCTGCAACGACCCCCATCGGCCAGGCACTCGACCGGCCCGGCCAGCCTCGCCCCGTGCGATCAGCGCCGGACCGACCGGGCCACGGCACCCTCCGTACCGTGGCCCGGGTCGCCCGGCGAACGCCGTACCCGAATCGCGTTGGCGGTCCCGGTGCGGCCCGCCGGTCGCGCACACCGCCCACGGCCCACTCTGGACATGCGACGCCTGCGGTCAGGACTGGCCCTGCCCGGCGTTGCGAGCGACCCCGACGGACGCCGCCCGCCGGGCCACGCTGATCCCCGAGTTCACCCGGATCACCCGCCGGGCGATCCGCGACCTGCGCGGCCAGCCGGGCGGCCCCGACCCGGTCGCCATCGTCCGCCGTTTCCTCTGGTTCCTGCCGCTGACCGACGAGGAGGCCCGCGCTGTCGCGCTACGGCTGCGCTGAGCGTCCACGCGGTGAGCGCCGGCCGACGACCCCATCCGCTGGCGGATGGAAGTCACGCCACCAGGATCGGTACGTCGTACTTCTGGATGCGGTCGTCCCTGGTGACAAGGGTCAGCCCTTCATGCCGGGCCTGCGCGACAAGCATCCGGTCGAAGGGATCCCGGTGGATCAGCGGCAGTCGACCTGCCGCGATGGCGTGATCGTGGCGGATCGGGAGTTCCCGCAGTTCGGCATCACGGATCCGTTCGGTCAGATCGGCCGGGCCGGGCAGCTTGCCGAGCGACTGTTTGATCGCGACCTCCCACAGCGTGACCGGGCTCAGGTACACGTCGGGTTCGGTGTCGATGCGGTCCTTGATGTCCGTGGCGAGGACCGGGTCGTCGGTCAGCCACCAGAGCACCACGTGCGTGTCGAGCAAGAGCCTCATCCGGGCAGCCCGAAGTCGCGGGTGATCTCGTCGTTGATCTCGTCGGAATCCCAGTCACCGGTCAGATCCAGCGCACCGCGCAGAGACCCGCGACCGGTGCGTGTGGTACGACGAAGAGGAATGACCTTGGCGACCGGGTTGCCAGCCCGGCTGATCACGATTTCCTCGCCGTGCTCGACCCGTTCGATGATGCGTGACAGGTTCGTCTTCGCATCGTGGATGTTGAACTGCGCCGCAGCTTCACCGGCCACCGTGACACCTCCGTAGCTAAGAGGTTAGCCCGTGGCGGGGCGCGGCACGAGGAACGACCCGGGAACGACGCAGGCACCCTCCCGCCTGTCGCCTAGCCCGTCGAAGCGACTGGCGACCGATATGGTGGCCGCGTGGCGTTGCCGTTCGTCGTTACCCTGCGCGGTTACGACATGCGTCAGGTCGAGAGTCTCTTCGCCGAGGTTGATGGGGCTCTGGCCGCTGACAGCGCTGTGTTGCGGGCCGGCGCGCGGGACGCGCTTTGGACGACCACCCTGCGGCGGCGGATACGGGGTTACGCCCCCCGGGACGTGGATGCGGCGATAGCCCAGCGGCTGGCTGCGCTCGCGCTCCCGGGCACCTGGAGCGAACCGGCGCGACCAGTTGCCACCACACCGTTGCCGTTCGTGGTAACTCTGCGCGGTTATGACATGCGTCAGGTCGAGAGTCTCTTCGCCGAGGTCGATGGGGCTCTGGCCGCCGACAGCGCTGTGTCACGGGCTGCCGCGCGAGACGTGCTGCGGACGGCCAGTCTGCGGCGGCGGTTACGTGGCTACGAGGTCCAGCAGGTGGATGCGGCGATAGACGAGCGGCTCCAGGCTCTCTGACCGCGAGCCTTCCTCGGCGTGCACGGCGAAGGCCGCTCCCGCCGAAGCGGAAGCGGCCCTCGACCAGTCGTACGCGATCAGTTGGCGATCATGCGGCGCAGCACGAACTGCAGGATGCCGCCGTGCCGGTAGTAGTCCGCCTCACCGGGAGTGTCGATCCGCACCACGGCGTCGAACTCCACGCCGGTGTCGGTGCTGACCTGCACGGTGCGCGGGGTCTCGCCGTCGTTGAGCGCGGTCACCCCGGTGATGGTGAACGTCTCGGTGCCGGTGAGGCCGAGCGACTCGGCGGTGACGTCCACCGGGAACTGCAGCGGCAGCACACCCATGCCGATCAGGTTGGAGCGGTGGATCCGCTCGTACGACTCGGCGATGACCGCCCGGACGCCCAGCAGCATCGTGCCCTTGGCCGCCCAGTCCCGCGACGAGCCCGAGCCGTACTCCTTGCCGGCCAGCACGACCAGCGGGATGTCGGCCTCCTGGTAGGCCACCGAGGCGTCGTAGATCGAGGTCTGCTCGCCGGTGAGGTGGTTGACGGTGAAGCCGCCCTCCACCCCGGGCACCAGCTGGTTGCGCAGCCGGATGTTGGCGAAGGTGCCCCGGATCATCACCTCGTGGTTGCCCCGGCGGGAGCCGTACGAGTTGAACTCGTGGCGGGGCACCCCGTGCTCGGCGAGGTACGTGCCGGCCGGGGAGTCGGCCTTGATGGCGCCGGCCGGCGAGATGTGGTCGGTGGTCACCGAGTCACCCAGCTTGGCCAGCACCCGGGCACCGGCGATGTCGACGACCGGGCTCGGCTCCTGCTGCATGCCCTCGAAGTACGGGGGCTTGCGCACGTAGGTGGAGTCGTTCTCCCAGGCGAAGGTGTCGCCGGTCGGGGTGGGCAGCGACTGCCACCGCTCGTCGCCGGCGAAGACGTCGGCGTACGCGGCGCTGAACCCGGTCGCGCCGATCGCCTGCGCGATGACGTCCTGGATCTCGGCGCTGCTCGGCCAGATCTCGCGCAGGTAGACCGGGTTGCCCTCGGTGTCCTCGCCGATCGGCTCGTTGGCCAGGTCGATGTCCATCGTGCCGGCCAGGGCGTAGGCGACCACCAGCGGCGGGGACGCCAGGTAGTTCATCTTGACGTCCGGGTTGATCCGGCCTTCGAAGTTGCGGTTGCCGGAGAGCACCGAGACGACCGACAGGTCGTGCTCGTTGACCGCGGCGGACACCTCCTCGGGCAGCGGGCCCGAGTTGCCGATGCAGGTGGTGCAGCCGTAGCCGACCAGGTTGAAGCCGAGCTTGTCCAGGTACGGCGTGAGACCGGCCCGCTCGTAGTAGTCCATGACGACCTTCGAGCCGGGCGCCAGGGTGGTCTTCACCCAGGGCTTGCGGCTCAGTCCCTTGTCGACGGCGTTCCGGGCCAGCAGCGCCGCACCGATCATCACCTGCGGGTTCGAGGTGTTGGTGCAGGAGGTGATCGCGGCGATCACCACGGCGCCGTGGTCCAGCTCGTACTCGACACCGTCGGCGCCGGTGACCCGGACCGGGTTGGTGGCCCGGCCACCCGCTCCGGCGGCGGCCGTCTCCAGGTCGCGCGGCTCGTCGGCCGGGTCGCTGAACTCGTTGGCCGGCGGGTCGCTGGCCGGGAAGGACTCGGCGCTGGCCTCGTCGGCCGGGCCGTTGGCGCCGCGGGGCAGCTCCTCACGCGCCACGCTCGGCTTGAGGTCACGCTCACCGGCGGAGTCGTCGGCGACGTAGTCGGTCAACGCGGAGCGGAACAGCGTCTTCGCGCTGCCCAGCGGCACCCGGTCCTGCGGGCGCTTCGGGCCGGCGAGCGACGGCTCGATGGTGCTGAGGTCCAGCTCCAGGCGCTCCGAGTACTCCGGCTCGGCCGCCGGGTCGTGCCAGAGGCCCTGCTCCTTGGCGTACGCCTCGACGAGCGCGACCTGCGCGGCGTCGCGGCCGGTCAGCTCCAGGTAGCGGATCGTCTCCGCGTCGATCGGGAAGATCGCCACGGTGGAGCCGTACTCCGGGGACATGTTGCCGATGGTGGCCCGGTTGGCCAGCGGCACGGCGCTGACGCCGGGGCCGTAGAACTCGACGAACTTGCCGACCACACCGTGCTTGCGCAGCATCTCGGTGATGGTCAGCACCAGGTCGGTGGCGGTGGTGCCGGCCGGCATCTCGCCGGAGAGCTTGAAGCCCACCACGCGGGGGATCAGCATGCTGACCGGCTGGCCGAGCATCGCGGCCTCGGCCTCGATGCCGCCGACGCCCCAGCCCAGCACGCCGAGGCCGTTGACCATCGTGGTGTGCGAGTCGGTGCCGACGACGGTGTCCGGGTACGCCTGCCCGTTGCGTTCCATGATGGTGCGGGCCAGGTACTCGATGTTGACCTGGTGCACGATGCCGGTACCCGGCGGGACGACCTTGAACTCGTTGAACGCGGTCTGACCCCAGCGCAGGAACTGGTAGCGCTCCTTGTTGCGCTCGTACTCCAGCTCGACGTTGCGGGCGAACGCGTCCTCGCGGCCGAACAGATCGGCGATGACCGAGTGGTCGATGACCAGCTCGGCCGGGGCGAGGGGGTTGACCTTGGTGGCGTCGCCGCCCAGGTCGCGTACGGCCTCGCGCATGGTGGCCAGGTCCACCACGCAGGGCACGCCGGTGAAGTCCTGCATCAGGACCCGCGCCGGGGTGAACTGGATCTCCACGCTCGGGGCGGCGGTGGAGTCCCACTCGCCGAGCTGGCGGATGTGGTCGGCGGTGATGTTCGCGCCGTCCTCGGTCCGCAGCAGGTTCTCCAGCAGGATCTTCAGGCTGTACGGCAGCCGAGCGTGGCCGTCCACCTTGTCGATCTTGAAAATCTCGTAGCTCGCGTCTCCGACGCGTAGCTGGGTCTTCGCACCGAAGGTGTCGAGGCTCGCCACGTCGTACTCCTTCACACCAGCGACCGTGAGTAGTCCTGAGCAGTCTGTCGCACCGGTCGGGGTGCCGCCGAGGTTAGGTGACACTTACCGCCGATTCCGCGCTCAACAAAACCGTACGTCCGTCTTGCTAGTTGCGCAACCCGGCCCGTCCGCCGCCGCCCACCACCATCCCTAGCCTCCTAGGACGGGTACGGGGCGTGCGTGGGGCCTCGATGTCCCCTGCCGCGGTGACGCCGGCCAGACAAGCCGCCCGGGTAGGGTTCGAGGCCGGCCGAAGAAGGGGTCAACAGTGTTCGATGTCCAGCACTGGCTCGTGGCGTTGCCGCCGATCGCCGTTTACCTGCTGGTCGGCGGGGTGATCGGCGTGGAGAGCATGGGCGTCCCACTGCCGGGCGAGATCGTCCTGGTCAGCTCCGCCCTGCTCGCCGCCACCGGAGTGGTGGAACCCGAGTGGGTGGCCACCGCCGCCGCCACCGGCGCGATACTGGGCGACTCCATCGGGTAAGCGGTCGGCCGCCGGGGTGGGCGTCCACTGCTCGCCCGACTGGGCCGGCGCTTCCCCCGCCATCTCGGCCCCGCCCAACTCGCCCGCGCCGAGCAGAGCTTCGCCCGGTACGGCGTCTGGGCCGTGTTCTTCGGTAGGTTCGTGGCACTCCTGCGGATCCTGGCCGGGCCGCTCGCCGGAGCGCTGCACGTCCCGTACCGCCGCTTCCTGCTGGCGAACGCGGCCGGCGGGCTGGTCTGGGCGTTCGGCACCACGTACCTGCTGTTCACGGTGGGCCGGGCGGCCGAGCATTGGCTCAAGGACATCTCCTGGGCCGGGTTGGCCCTCGCGGTGGTGGCCGGCCTCGCCAGCACGTGGTGGCTACGCCGACGAGCCCACCGGATCGAGGCCGTCGAGCCGACGCCCGACCCCGAGATGGTCCGCGCGGACACCTGATCCTCCCGTCCGGCCTGTCCCGGCCGGGACAGGCCGGCCCGGGCGGGCCGGCAACCAAGATCGTGCTCGAACAAGGAAGTAGGGGTCTCATCGGGGAACGAGGCCACTACAACAATGTTCGAGCGCGATCATAGGTGGGCGGCACCGGGCAACTGTCCACCCGGGAGCGTCGTGGCGGATGGTCAGGCGGGATCGGTCGGCTTCGCGGTGTCGCCGGCCTGGGCGTGCCGCTCCAGCAGCCGCTGCCGGATCTCCTCCGGGGTGTACGCGCGCCGGCGCCGCTCTGCCCGCGCGATGACCACACCGGAGGCTGCGACGCCGGCGAGGCCGGCCAACCCGAGAACCTTCCACCACCGCATTCGTTGCGCCATCGGCCTAGGCTAGACCCTCATGAGCATCAGCCTGGATGAGGCCGTCGAGTTGACCCGCACCGGCGACGTGTGGGTGTTCCGGGGTCGCAGCGTGCCGGACCGGGCGATCCAGTTCACCACCAACAGCCCGGTCAACCACGTTGGCATGGCGGTGGTGCTGGACGACATGCCGCCGTTGATGTGGCATGCGGAGTTGGGCAGGTCGTTGCCGGATCTGTGGTCGGGCACCCACCAGCGGGGCGTCCAGTTGCACGACCTGCGGGACGCGGTGTGCGTCTGGGCCAACAGGTACGGGCAGCGGGCCTGGCTGCGGCAGCTCGATCCGCCGGCCGACGGTGAGATGGAGCGGGCGGTGCTGCGGACCATCGCCCGGTTGGACGGCACCCCGTTCCCGTCCACCGCTCAGTTGGCGTGGCGGTGGGTGCGTGGTCGGGTGCCGGCGCTGCCGCGCCCCGGCCGGCTGTCCGCCCTGGCGCGCCCGATCAGGCTGCCCGCGCTGCCGCGCCCCGGCTGGCCGGCGCTGGCACCGCGGCCGATCCCCACCAGCTCCCCCGACGCGAACGGCACCGCGGACTCCACCAGGCCCGCGAGCCCGGCCGGATCGGCGGGGGAGCGGGACCGGGCGCTGGAGACGGCGTACTGCGCCGAGGTGGTGGCGGTGACCTACGAGGCGATGGGGTTGCTGCCGGCGGGCCGGCGTCCTAACTGGTACGACCCGGGGCGGTTCTGGAGCGGGGACGACCTGGGTCTGGCCGCCGATGCCCGGCTGGGCTCGGAGATCGAGGTACGGGTGCCGCCGCGTTGAGGTTTGACCTGGGTGGTGACCGGCAATTGCTGTGGCCGTGAACGCCTCCACGGATCTCGACACGCTGGCCGACTTCTTCGACCGGTACGGCGTGGCGCTGACCTGCGGTGACCTGCCGGCCATCGCGGGCTGTTACGCGCTCCCGGGTTTGGTGGTGGCCGACACGTACAGCTTCTCGTTCACGTCACCGGCGGCGGTGGCGTTGTCCTTCGTGGGTGCCGCACCGGACTACCAGGACCGTGAGTTGATCGCGGCGCACGCCCGGATCGAGGATGTGCAGCCGGTGTCCGCGCTGTTGACGATGGTCGCGGTGAAGTGGGAGTTCCTGGACAGCCAGGGGCAGGTGGTGCCGGGGGAGCGGTATCGTTACCTGCTGCGGATGTCGGACGAGGGGCCGGTCATCTGTACCGTCGTCCGGACGGGCTGATCGAGCGGGACCGTCCGCCAGGTCGGGCCGTTTTCCGTGGTGCGTCGGCTGGTCGGCTCGATCGGTACCCGCCCGATTTCCGAGCGGGACCGTGCTGGCTACGCTGTCGCGTCGGTGGGGACGAGGGGAGACCTGATGGCGGTGCGGCCGGATGGTGCGGCAGGGGCGCGGGCGGCTCGAATGTTGGCATCGGTGCCGTGGATCGTGGTGCTGCTCGGTGTGTGCGCGCTGGTGGTGCTGCTGGTGGTCGCTCTGTTGTCGTTCCGGACGAGGGAGCGGGAGTCCGTACCGCAAGGGGCCCCTCCGGTGTACCTGCCGACGGTGCCGGCTGCCGCGTCCGCGACGGGTGGGCCGACTCCGGCCGGCGTGGAGCGGCGTTCGGTGTCGCCTCGGCCGTCGCGCAGCAGTCGGGCGCCGTCGCCACGGGCCACCGTGACCGGCTCTCCGACGCCGGCGCGGACGGGCGCTCCACTGGTGTCGACGCCGTCGGCGGTTGCCACGGTCACCGCCCGCTACCAGGTCGGCACGAACGGCTGGGACGGTGACGCGGCGGTGTTGTCGATCGCCAACGAGACGAGCCGGTCGGTGGACTGGTCGGTGGAGTTGACGTTCGACGACGACCTCTGGGCGTTGCGCCTCAGCGACGATTCGGGGATCTCGATGCGCGGGCGCGGGAACGGCGAGTTCGTGTTGCGGGGGACGCGTTCGCTGGAGCCGGGTGCGTCGCGGACGGTGCGGTTGCGCGTCGGGTGGGGGGAGTCGGCGGAACGGCCGCTTCGCTGCACCATCAACGGGGTCGACTGTCGGCTTGGCTGAGCGGGAGTGGGGCGGTGTCGGCGCTTTCCGGGCCGGCCGCTGATCGCTACGCTGCCCGGACGATCCGCTGAGGGAGGTTCATGTCCGCCATGCGTCGCGCCCGGCGACTGTCGCCCGGTCCGGCCGCGATCGTGTCGTCGCCCTGGGTCGTGGTGGGTGCAGGTGTCGTCGTGATGGTGGTCCTGCTCTTCATGGTCCTGGGCACGTACCGAGGGCGTAGTCCGGCACCGGACGGGGCGTCGGCACCGCCGGCGTTGCCGTTGCCGTCGGCGGAGGCGCCGCCGAGTCGATCCACGCCGGTGGCGTCGCCGGCGCCGGTGTTGCCGGGGTTGTCCGGGCGCGCCAGCGGGTTGCCGCCGAGTGCCGTGGCCGGTTCGCGGTCGCCGTCGGTCGCCCCGCCGGTCAGCCCGACCGGTGGGCCGGTGGCGTCGCGGTCGCCGAGCCGTGCTCCGCAGGGGCAGCCGGCGGTCACCGGGCGGTACCGGGTGGTGCAGAGTTTCGACGGCGGTTTCATCGGCGAGGTGTCGATGGTCAACGCGTCGGCCCAGGGCCGTGGTTGGACGGTGCGGTTGGAGTTCTCCGGTGGGCGGCTCGTGACCGCCTGGGTGGAGGGCGTTCCACAGGGAACGATCCGGCAGTCCGGCAGCGGTTTCACGTACGTCAGTGGGGTGGACGTGCGTCCCGGCGGGTCGGTGTCGTTGCGGTTCCACATGGAGCGGGCGTCCAGTACGCCGAGGGTGTGCACGGTGGACGAGGTGCGCTGCGGCGGCTTCTGACGGCGCTTCCGCAAAGACATGCTCTGTTGCGACCATGTTTGCAAGTCATTGCAGAATGTTTCGGCGAGGGTTAGCGTGCGGCCATCCGCGACCAGAGGAAGGCGTCGATGAAACCCTCGCCGATACCGCGCACCACCCTGGCCCTCGTCTCCCTGCTCACCCTGACGCTCGTCGGCACGTCGGTGGCCGTGCCGCCAACTGCCGCTGCCGCCCCTCGCCCGTCCGGTACTGCCCCGGTCACCGTCGGCGGCGCTGCCCAGTGGAGCAACGAACCCACCGCCGAGGCGCTGCTGAAGGCCGGCGGCGACGTCGCGCGGGCCGAACAGTTCTACTTCGTCCTGCCGGACCGGTTCGCCAACGGTGATCCCCGCAACGACTCCGGTGGCCTCGCCGGTGACCGGCTGCGGACCGGGCTCGACCCGACCGACAAGGGCTTCTACCACGGCGGTGACCTCAAGGGTGTCATCGACAAGTTGGCCTACATCCAAGGGTTGGGCACCACCGCCATCTGGCTCGCCCCGATCTTCAAGAACCGGCCGGTGCAGGTTTCCGGCAGCGACATCTCCGCCGGTTACCACGGTTACTGGATCACCGACTTCACCGAGGTGGACCCGCACTTCGGCACCAAGGAGGACATGAAGCGGCTGGTGAAGCTCGCCCACCAGCGCGGCATCAAGGTCTACCTCGACGTGATCGTCAATCACACCGCCGACGTCATCAAGTACGCCGAGGGCTCCTACGCGTACGTGGACAAGGCGGCCTCGCCGTACACCGACGCGCAGGGGCGGGCGTTCGAGGACCGTAACTACGCCGACGGCACCCGGGCGTTCCCGCCGGTCGACAAGGAGTCGTTCCCGTACACCCCGAAGTTCCTGGATCCGACGGACGCGACCGTCAAGGTCCCGGCCTGGCTGAACGACGTCACGATGTACCACAACCGGGGTGACTCCACCTTCGCGGGCGAGAACAGCGAGTACGGCGACTTCTTCGGTCTCGACGACCTGTGGACCGAGCGGCCCGAGGTGGTCCAGGGGATGACCAAGGCGTACGGCGACTGGATCGGCGCCACCGGCGTCGACGGGTTCCGGTTGGACACCGTGAAGCACGTCAACATGGACTTCTGGCCGCAGTTCAGCCAGGGCATCGAGCGGGCCGCCGAGAAGGCCGGCAAGAAGGACTTCTTCATGTTCGGCGAGGTGTACAGCGCCGACCCGGAGATCAGCTCCAGCTACGTCCGGCAGGGTGGTCTGCCGGCGACTCTCGACTTCGCCTTCCAGGAGGCCGCGCGCGGTTACACCGCCGGTGCGGGTTCGGCGAAGTCCCTCGCCGACGTGTACGCCCGTGACGACCTCTACGCCGCCCGGGACACCGACGCGGGTCGACTGCCCACCTTCCTCGGCAACCACGACATGGGCCGGATCGGGTCGTTCGTGGCCGGTGGTGGCACCGACCCGGCCAGTCACCTGCGCCGTGACCAACTCGCGCATCAGTTGATGTTCCTGACCCGGGGCCAGCCGGTGATCTACTCCGGTGACGAGCAGGGCTTCACCGGGCCCGGCGGGGACAAGGACGCCCGGCAGGACATGTTCGCCTCGAAGGTGCCCGACTATCTCGACGACGACCTGCTCGGCACCGACCGCACCCATGCCAGCGACCAGTTCGACACCGGTCACCCGCTGTACCGGACCATCGCCGAGCTGGGTCGGTTGCGCCAGGCGCACCCGGCGCTGCGCGACGGTGTGCAGGTCACCCGGTACGCCGCCGACGGCCCGGGTGTCTTCGCCGCCTCCCGGATCGCCCCCGCCGAACGGACCGAGTACGTGGTGGCGGTGAACAACGCCGACACCGCGCAGACTGTCACCGTGGACACCTGGTCGGCCGGCGCCACCTTCACCGGCATCTACGGCGACACCGGGCGCGCCACGGCGAACGCCGACGGCCGGCTGACCCTCACCGTGCCGGCTCTGTCGGCGGTGGTGCACCGGGCCGGCACGCCCGTCGCGCGCCCGACCGCCGCGCCGCGCATCACCATCACCACTCCGGCCCCGGACGCGCTGGTCGCCACCCGGGCCGCGGTCACCGCCCAGGTGACCGGTGACCCGCTCGCCACCGTCACCGTCGCCGCCCGGATCGCGGGCGGCCGGTGGACGTTGCTGGGCAGCGCCGACCACGCGCCGTACACGGTGCAGCACGACCTGACCGGCCTGGCCGGCGGCACGCGGGTCGAGTACAAGGCGGTGGTCCGCGACGGTCGGGGTCGCACCGCCACCGCCCGGTCCACGGCCATCGTGGGCACCCCGGAGCAGGGCAAGTCCCGGGAGTGGGCGGTGGTGCACTACCAGCGCCCGGCCGGCGGTTACGACGACTGGGGGTTGTACGCCTGGGGGGACATCGACCCGGCGTACGTCACCGAGTGGCCCAAGGGGCAGCCGTTCGCCGGGGAGGACTCCTACGGCCGGTTCGCCTGGGTGAAGCTGAAGCCGGGCGCGAAGTCCGTGGGTTTCGTGGTGGTCGACAAGAACGGTGGCAAGGACGTCGCCCAGGACCGCAGCATCGACGTCACCGCTACCGGGGAGGTCTGGCTCAAGCAGGGTGACCCGGTGGTCTACCCGAGTCGGCAGGCGGCCACCGGTGAACCGGACCCGCCGGTCGAAGAGAACACCGCGATGATCCACTACCGGCGGGCCGACGGCAACTACGACGGCTGGGGCCTGCATGTGTGGGACGGCGCGGCCAACCCGACCGAGTGGGCCGCGCCGCTGAAGCCCAGCAGGACTGACGCGTTCGGGGCGGTGTTCCGGGTGCCGCTGGCGGCCGGCGCGACCGGACTGAACTACATCATCCACCAGGGCGACACCAAGGACCTGCCCGACGACCAGCGGCTCGACTTCGGAAGCGTCGGCCGTGAGGTGTGGCTGCTCGCCGCCACGCCGGGCCGGTTGCTGCCGTCGACGGCGACCAGCGCCAGCGGGGACACCGACATCACCCGACAGAAGGCGCACTGGATCGACAGGTCCACCGTGGCGTGGCAGACACCCCCGACCGACGGCAAGACGTACGCGCTGGTCGTCGCCCCGGAGGGCGGGGTCGGTGTGGCCGACGGGGAGCTGACCGGGGCGTACACCACGTTGCCGTTGCGGGCGCAACGCAACGGGCTCACCGAGGCCCAACGCGAGCGGTTCCCGCACCTGTGGTCGTACCGTAGCTTCGCGCTGGACCGGGGCGACCTGGCCGCGGTCCCGGCGGCGCTGCGCGGGCAGGTGCTGGTCACCGAACGCGACGCGTCGGGCGCTCTGCTCGCGGCGACCGGTGTGCAGCTCCCCGGCGTGCTCGACGACGTGTACTCCCGCGCCACCGACGCCACCCTCGGGCCGACGTTCGCCGGTCGGACGCCGAGCCTCGCGGTGTGGGCGCCGACCGCCCGGACGGTGACGTTGCAGCTGTTCGACTCGCCGACCGCCACACCGAAGGCCGTGTCGATGCGCCGTGACGACCGCACCGGCGTCTGGTCGGCGCGCGGCGACCGCAGCTGGACCGGGAAGTACTACCGCTACCAGGTGCGGGCGTGGCAGCCGGCGGCACAGAAGATGGTCACCGCGTCGGTGACCGATCCGTACTCGGTGGCCCTCGCCGCGGACTCCACGCACAGCCTGCTGGTCGACCTGGACGACGCGGCGCTGGCCCCCGCGGGCTGGCGGACGCTGCGCAAACCGGCGCCGGTGCCCCCGGCGAAGGCGCAGATCTCCGAACTGTCGGTGCGGGACTTCTCCATCGCCGACGAGACCGTGCCGGCGCAGCGGCGGGGGACGTACCTCGCCTTCACCGACCCGAAGACCGCCGGGATGACCCACCTGACGGCGCTCGGCGACGCCGGCGTCACCCACCTGCACCTGCTGCCGGCGTTCGACTTCGCGACGATCCCGGAGAAACGGGCCGATCAGCGTCAGCCGGCCTGCGACCTGGCGGCGCTCCCGCCGGACTCCGCGGAGCAGCAGAAGTGCGTGGCGGCGGTCGCCGACACCGACGGCTACAACTGGGGGTACGACCCGCTGCACTACACGGTGCCCGAGGGCGGCTACGCCGTCGACCCGGCCGGCGCGGCGCGGACCACCGAGTTCCGGCGGATGGTCGCCGGGGTGAACGACGCCGGGCTGCGGGTGGTCATGGACGTGGTCTACAACCACACGTCGGCGGCCGGCACCGACGCCAGGTCGGTGCTCGACCAGGTGGTGCCCGGCTACTACCACCGGCTGTTGGACGACGGCTCGGTGGCCAACTCCACCTGCTGCGCCAACACCGCCCCCGAGCACGCCATGATGGGCAAACTTGTCGTCGACTCGCTGGTCACCTGGGCCCGGCAGTACAAGGTGGACGGTTTCCGGTTCGACCTGATGGGTCACCACCCCAAGGCGAACATCCTGGCCGTACGCCGAGCCCTGGACCGACTGACCGTCGCCCGTGACGGTGTCGACGGCAAGGCGATCATGCTCTACGGCGAGGGCTGGAACTTCGGCGAGGTGGCGGGCGATGCCCGTTTCGTCCAGGCCACCCAGGCCAACATGGCCGGCACCGGAGTCGGCACCTTCAACGACCGGCTGCGCGACGCGGTGCGCGGCGGCGGACCGTTCGACAGCAACCCCGGGGCGCAGGGCTTCGCGTCCGGCCTCTACACCGACCCGAACGGCGACGAGGTCAACGGGTCGCCGGCCGAGCAGAAGGCGCGCCTGCTGCGCGCCCACGACCTGATCAAGGTGGGGCTGGTCGGCAACCTGCGCGGGTACCGCTTCACCGACACCACCGGACGGCAGGTCACCGGGGACCAGGTGGACTACAACGGCTCCCCGGCCGGCTACACCTCCGCGCCGGGGGAGGCCGTCACCTACGTCGACGCCCACGACAACGAGATCCTGTACGACGCGCTGGCGTACAAACTGCCGCAGGCCACCTCGCCGACCGACCGTTCCCGGATGCAGGTGTTGGCGCTCGGCACTGTGGTGCTGGGCCAGGGCACCGGGTTCGTCACCGCCGGCACCGAACGGCTGCGGTCGAAGTCGTTGGACCGCAACTCGTACAACTCCGGTGACTGGTTCAACCAGATCCGGTGGGGCTGCGAACGGGGCAACGGGTTCGGCGTCGGCCTGCCGCCCGCGCCTGACAACGAGGACAAGTGGCCGTACGCGAAGCCGCTGCTGGCGGACCCGACGCTGGTGCCCGACTGCGCGGCGATCAACACCACCGACGCCCGGTACGCCGAGCTGCTGCGTATCCGGGCGTCGTCGCCGGTGTTCGGGCTGGACACCGCCGAGCAGGTGCAGCGGCGGGTGGCGTTCCCGCTGTCCGGGGAGCAGGAGACGCCGGGCGTGCTGACCATGACGCTGGACGCCCGCGGGCTGGGCGGGCGGTGGACGTCGGTGACCGTCGTCTTCAACGCCACCCCGAAGACGGCCACGCAGACGCTGACCGGGCTGCGCGGGGCGGACGTCGCACTGCACCCGGTGCTGGTCGACTCGGCCGACCCGGTGCTGCGTACCGCCTCGTTCGACCGGGCCGCCGGGACGTTCACCGTGCCGGCACGCAGTGTGGCGGTGTTCGTCCAGAGGTAGTGACGTGAACCGGCCCCCTTCCGCGTGGTGCGGAAGGGGGCCGGTCCGTTGTGCTGGTGTTGCGCTGCCACCTCTGATGCTGTGCCCTCGTCACCCGAGGGTGATCAGGCGAAGCAGTTCTCGATGGTGCCGCCCGGGATGGCCAGGCAGTTGGTCGGACGGTTCGCGGTGATGGCGGACTTGTCGTCCACGTTCACGTCTCCGAAGAAGCTGAAGACACCGCCCGGCTCGAAGGTAGAGAAGTTGTGGGCGACCTTCGTCTTCGACAGGTTGACCTCGCCGAAGATGTTGAAGATGCCGCCGCCGACTCCGATCGGGCCGATGGCCCGGTTGCCGACGACCTCGCTGTCACGCAGCGTGGTGACGCTGAAGGCGTTGAAGAGCCCGCCGCCGAAGAAGCCGGCGGTGTTGTCCTTGATGCTGCTCTTCTCGAACGTGGCCACGCTGTCGAAGGCGATGGCCACACCGCCACCGACACCGGCGGTGCTGTTGCGCTCCACCGAGACGTGGTGCAGGTTCAACTGGCTGTCCGCCGCCGCCAGGCCACCGCCGGCGAGAACCGCGGTGTTCGAGACGAACTTCGTCTCGTACGCCGTGGTGTTGCCCTCGATGTCGAGGTAGCCGCCGCCGAAGCCCAGCGTCTCGTTGTCGGTGATCTCGGCCTTCTTGAGCTCGACCGTCCCACCGTCGACGTCGTCCCGGAAGATCTCCGCGGCACCGTTGGAGATACCGCCACCACCGATGATGGCGGTGTTGTCCTTGATCTTCGACTCCTCGACCTTGAGCAGTCCGGCGTTGAAGACACCACCGCCGAAGAAGAAGGCGGTGTTACGGGTCACGGTGCTGTGCCAGATCTTCGTGGTGCCGAAGTTGGCCACGCCGCCACCGTTGCCGCCCGACTGGTTGAGGACGACCTCGGACTCCAGGATCTCGGCGGTGCCACCCGGCTGCACCAGGATGCCGGCACCGTCGGTGGACTCCGGGTACTCCACCAGCGGCGTGACGGTACCCGCCTTCGCGGTCGGCGCGGCCTTGGCCGTGACCTTCGGCGCGGCCGTCAGGCCCGCCTTCGGGTTGGCCTGCCGGGCGGTGAGCGCCTGGTCCAACGGGACGCCCGCCTTCACCTGCGCCGCGATCGCCTCGGAGTCCGAGTAGGACGCCCAGACAGCCGCCGGCTCGACACCGTTGAACAGTTCGAGGGTCTGGCCACCCTTGATGGTCAGGCCCTTGATGGTGAGGTGCCCACCGCTGCCGACGTTGAGGATGCGGAAGTAGTCCGCCGTGGCGTCCCGGGCGATCGTGGTGTGCTCGCCCTTGAGCGTGATCCGCTCGGTGATCACCGGCAGGCCGTTGCCCTGGTAGTCGTTGCGGGTCAGGTTGTAGGTGCAGCCCTTGGCCAGCTCCAGCACACCGCCGTGCTTGCTGTTCGCGAAGACGATCGCCTGGATCAGCTTGTCGGTGTCGCAGGGCACCTCCTTTCCGCGCTCGTGGTCCTTGTCCTTGTCCTTGTCCCGGTCCTTGTCCTTGTCCCGGTCCTCGTCCTTGTCCCAGTCGCGCGCCTCGTCACCCCGCTGGTCGCCATCCTTGCTGACCTGCGCGGTGTTCCAGTTCAGGCCGACCGCTCCGGCGCTGCCCGCGACGCCCACCGCCGCGAGACTGATCACGCCCGTCAAACCGGCCACGCCACTGGCGAGCCAGAGCTTGCGGCGGCGCTTGGCCGTCGCCCGCCCGGAGGCTTCGTTGTTCGTTAGGTAGTTGGACATCGGAGCTCTCTGCCCTCTCCTCGTACCAGACAGGGTCGCCGCCGTCAGACGGGCGTCCCCTGCTACAAATCGGTTGTAGCTCCCAAAACCACCGTATGAGAAGGTTCCTCGCCTCGTGGGCTTATCCGAGAGAAGCCCACATTAGGTTCATGTTGCCCCCAGCGGGGTCGGACGGACACACCACCACCCAAGCCGGCCGGGAAGCCCGTGACCTGCCCAAATGGGTACGCCCCTCCGAGCCGGTCACGGCTCGGAGGGGCGCGCCCTCTATGTGGATCAGCCCCACCCGATCAGGCGAAGCAGTCCGGAACGTTGAAGCAGTTGGTCGGGCGGTTGGCAGTGACAGCGGACTCGTCGTCCAGGGTCACCGTGCCGCCCAGGCTGTTGAAGATGCCCCCGGGCGGGAGGGTGGAGAAGTTGTGCGCCACCTTCGTCCGGTGCAGCGTGACCTCGCTCCCCTCGGTGTTGAAGATGCCGCCGCCGCGGGCGAACGGGCCGACCGCCCGGTTGCCGGCCACCTCGCTGTCGCGCAGCGTGGTGACGCTGTCGTCGTTGTAGAGGCCGGCACCGAAGAATCCGGCGGTGTTGTCGTTGATCTTGCTGTTCTCGATCGTCGCGACGCTGTCGAAGGCCACCGCCACACCGCCACCCACGCCGGCGGTGCTGTTCTTGACCACCGTCGCGTGCTTGAGCGTGAGCTGGCTGTCGGCCACCGCGACGCCGCCACCGGCGAGGACCGCGGTGTTGTCACTGACCTTCGTCTCGTGCAGGGTCGTGGTGCCCTCGACATCCAGGACGCCGCCGCCGAAGCCGAGCGTCTCGTTGTCGGTGACCTCGCTCTTGTAGACCCAGACCGAGCCGCCGTCGACGTCCTCGGTGAAGATCTCCGGGGCGCCGTTGGAGATGCCACCGCCGCCGATGATCCCGGTGTTGTCCTTCACCTTCGACTCGTCCACCTGGAGCACGCCGGCATTGAAGATGCCGCCGCCGAAGAAGAAGGCGGTGTTGTGCGCCACCGTCGTCTTGCTCAGCCTGGTACTGCCGAAGTTGGCCAGCCCGCCGCCGTTGCCGCCGGACTGGTTGTAGAGCAACTCGCTGTCCAGGATCTCCGCCCGACCACCGGGCTGCACCAGCACCCCGGCGCCGTCGGTGAACCCGGGCTGCTCGACCAGCGGCGTCACCACCGGCTCGGCCGCTGCCGGCTTGGCCGCCGCAGCTGCCGGGGCTGGCTTGGTTGCCGCTGCCTGGGCCGCTGTGCCCGCGGCCTTGGCGGTCGCCGCTGGCTTGGCGGTTGCGGCCTTGGCCGGCGCCGTCGGCTTGGCGGTCGCCGCCGGCTTGGCCGCTGCCGCTGCCGTCGCCGGCTTGGCCGCTGCCGCTGCCGCTGCCGGCTTGGCTGCCGCTGCCGCTGCTGCCGGCTTGGCTGCGGCTGCCGGCTTGGCTGCCGGGCCGGCCACCGTCGACCGGATGAGGGCGGAGTACGGCGCCCAGACCGTCGCCGGGTCGGCGGTCATCGCGGCCTGAAGGGTCTGCCCACCCTTGATGCTCAGGCCCTTGAGGGTGAGGTGCCCGCCGGGGCCGACATTGAGGATGCGGAAGTAGTCCGCGGTGGCCTCACGGCCGATGGTGGTGTGCTCGCCCTTGAGGGTGATGGGCTGGGTGATCACCGGCAGGCCGTTGCCGTCCTGGTTGCGGGTCAGGGTGTAGGTGCAGCCCTTCGCCAGCTCCAGCACGCCGCCGTTGTCGTTGTTCGCGAACGTGATGGCCTGGATCAGCTTGTCGGTGTCGCACGGGACCTGCTTGGTGCGGTCCTTCTCGTTGCGCTTGTCGTCCTTGCCGGACCGGTCGTCGAAGCCGCTCCAGTCGTCGCCGCTCCACTCGTCGTCCCGACCATCGGTCTTCGCGCCACCCTCGTCCGCACCGCCGGCGTCGCTGACGTTCTGCCGGTTGGTCGACGGCTGCGCGTCCGAGACCTGGTCGGATTTGGGCTTGTCGTCCCGGGCGGCCACGCCGCCGAGGGCCGCCAGCCCGACCACGCCGGTCAGCCCGGCAACGCCAGCGACCCACAGCGCTCGCCGTCGTCGTGTCGGCGGAGCTGTCGAGGCCCCGCCGTCGGTACTCGTTACGTCGTTGGACATCAGAGCCTTCCGCCCTTTCCTGCTACCAGACGGGGTCGCACCGCCTGGGGCGCCACGACCAGCTACAAATGGGTTGTAGCCTCTGATCCCCACCGTATGAGAACCATCTTCGCGATGCGGACGTATCCGAGATAACTCCACATACGGCGCAGTCGGGCGCGGGGATCAGCGAACCGGTCCGCGAGGGCGGTAAGGGTGTGGGCAGCGCAAACACCGACGGAAACCGCAGCGTGACCCACGCGGCGCGCCGGGCCAGGCGGCGGGCCTGGCCCGGTGATGACGGCGGGCCGCGGCGGGGCCGGGCTGGAGGCAGCCGGGCGGCTGGAGAGACGGGTCGGGCCGCGACGGTGAGTCCGTCGCGGCCCGGGGTGAGGTGCTGGTGGCCCGGTGTCAGCCGGGCAGGCGGGGGCCGGCCTCGCGCTGCTCGGCCAGCCAGGTCTCGACCTCGTCGGAGGTGCGCGGCAACCCGGCCGAGAGGTTCGCCGCGCCGGTCGCGGTGACCAGCACGTCGTCCTCGATCCGGATGCCGACACCGCGCAGCTCGGCGGGGACCAGCTCGTCCTCCGGTTGGAAGTACAGACCGGGCTCGACGGTGAGCACGTAGCCCTCGCCCAGCGCTCCGTCGCGGTACGTCTCCTTGCGGGCGTTCGAGCAGTCGTGCACGTCGATGCCGAGCATGTGACCGAACCCGTGCAGCGTCCACCGCCGGTAGACGGTCGACTTCTCGTCCATCGCCTCGTCCACGCTCACCGGCAGCAGACCCAGGTCGGACAGGCCCTCGGCGAGGACCCGCATGCAGGTCAGGTGGACGTCCTTGAACTTCACGCCGGGGCGGATGGCCTCGATGCCGGCCTGCTGCGAGGCGTACACGATGTCGTAGACCTGGCGTTGCAGGGCGGTGAACCGGCCGTTCACCGGCAGCACCCGGGTCACGTCGGCGGTGTAGAGGTTGCGGCCCTCGACGCCCATGTCCATCAGCAGCAGGTCACCCGGTCGGGTGGCGCCGTGGTTGTGCACCCAGTGCAGGATCGTGGCGTGCTCGCCCGCGCCGACGATCGAGCCGTACCCGACGTCGTTGCCGTCGTGGCGGGCCCGCAGCGCGAAGACACCTTCCAGGAGTCGCTCGGAGACCGCCCGGTCCGCCGGAAGGATCCGGGCCACGTCCTCGAAACCGCGGACGGTGGCGTCGATCGCGTCCTGGAGTTGGCCGATCTCCCACTCGTCCTTGACCAGCTTCATCTCCGAGATGGCGATGGCCAGCTCCCGGTCCCGGGCGGGCTGGCCCTCGGCGCGCGGGCCGTCGTACTGGCGGACGGCCGCGTCCACCTGGGCGTCGAAACCGCGCAGCACCCGGGTACGCCCCGGCGCCAGGTCGGCGAGCGTCGCCTCCAGGCCGGTCAGGTCGGCGGTGGGCAGGCCCAGCTCGGTCGACTTCTCGCCGAGCGTGTGCCGCCGGCCCACCCACAGCTCGCCGTTGCGGCTGCGGAAGAACTCGTCGGTCTCGCGAGAGGACCGGGGCCGCATGTACAGCGTCGCGTCGTGTCCTGAGCCGTTCGGGCGCAGCACGAGCACGCTGTCGGCGTCGTGGTCGCCGGTCAGGTAGGCGAAGTCGCTGCCGGGCCGGAACGGGTAGTCGGTGTCGTTGGCCCGGACCTTCTCGGTGCCGGTGGGGATCACCAGCGTCTCGCCAGGGAAGGCGGCCGAGAGCGCGGCCCGCCGCTTGGCGTAGTTGGGCGTCTCCGGCCGGGGCGTCACGGGGAGCGCGGTGTCGCGCCAGCCCTGCCGCATGAAGGACAGGAAGGCCTCCGGGAAGTCCGGATCGTGCGATTCCGTGCCGTCCGTCGGCGTACCGTCGGTCTGTCCCTCGGTCATTGCGCCGCTCCCTCCGCTTCGTTGCTGGTCCCGACGGTACCGCGCGCCCGGTTGGCGGTAACGCCCCCGGGAGTCGGGCGGATCGACGGACGGCTGCGACGGGCCGACAACGCGCGTGGAAAGATGGCCACCATGTGCGGACTTCTGGCCTTCTTCAGCGCGAACGGCAACGCCGCCGCGCATCGCGACCACATCGCCGGAGCGTTGGAATGCCTGCACCACCGCGGCCCCGACGAGACCGGGGTCGAGGTGGTCGGCGACGCTTCCGGCCGGTACGCGGACGGCGTGTTCGCCCACAAGCGGCTGGCCATCATCGACGTCGCGTCGAGCCACGAGCCGCTGCCCTACGCGAACGGTCGTTACCTGCTCACCTTCAACGGTGAGATCTACAACTACATCGAGTTGCGCGAGGAGTTGATCAGGAACTTCGGCGCGCAGTTCGCCACCGCCGGTGACGGCGAGGTGATCGTGGCGGGTTACCACTTCTGGGGCGAGCAGGTGCTCACCCGGCTGCGGGGCATGTTCGCCTTCGTCATCTGGGACCGACAGGAGCGGCGCGCTTTCGGTGCCCGCGACTACTTCGGTATCAAGCCGATGCACTACCTGGAGACCGCCGACGGTCTCTACCTGGCGTCGGAGAAGAAGGCGTTGCTGCCGTTCGCGCACAGCAACTACCAGGGCGACGCGGGTGTCGACGCGGCGAATCTGAGCCACTACCTGACCCTTCAGTACGTCCCCGAGCCGGGCACCCTGCACAAGGGCATCAGCCGGATCGGTTCGGGGGAGTACCTGAACTGGACCCCGGGCGGGCGGATCGACGTACGCCGGTGGTACCGGCCGGTGTTCCGGCCCGCGCCGGTCGACGACGAGCAGAAGCTCTACCACGAGATCCGGGAGACGCTGCGGGAGAGCGTGCGCATGCACATGCGCTCGGACGTGCCGGTCGGCTCGTTCCTGTCCAGCGGCATCGACTCCACGGCGGTGGTCGCGCTCGCCCGCGAGTTCAACCCGAACATCCTCACCTTCACCGTCGGCTACGACGTGCCGGGCTATTCGGAGATCGACGTCGCCCAGGAGTCGGCGCGGCACCTGGACGTCACCACCATCCCCACCAAGATCGGTCCGCAGGACATGATCGACGCGCTGCCGAAGATCGTCTGGCATCTGGACGACCCGGTGGCCGACCCGGCGTTGGTGCCGCTCTACTTCGTGGCGAAGAAGGCTGCCGAGCACGTCACGGTGGTGCTCTCCGGCGAGGGCGCGGACGAGTTCTTCGGCGGCTACACGATCTACCGGGAGCCGCTGTCGTTGGGCACCGTCAACGGCCTGCCCGGCGGGGTGCAGAAGGGCCTGCGCGCGGTCTCCAAGGCGATCCCGCAGGGGGTCAAGGGCAAGAGCTTCCTGGAGCGCGGCACCACTCCGATCGAGGAGCGTTACTACGGCAACGCGCGGATGTTCACCGAGGAGGAGAAGCAGCACCTGATGCGCCGCTACGACCCCTCGGTGCGCTACACCGACGTCACCGCCCCGATCTACGCCGAGTGCACGGAGCTGGACGACGTCACCAAGATGCAGTACGTCGATCTCTACACCTGGCTCCGCGGCGACATCCTGGTCAAGGCCGACCGGATCTCGATGTCGCACTCGCTGGAGGTGCGGGTGCCGTTCCTCGACCGTGAGGTGTTCGACGTGGCGGCGAAGATCCCGGTGGACCTGAAGCTGCCGCCGCGCTCGGACGCCACCAAGTACGCGATGCGTCAGGCGTTGCAGGGCGTCGTGCCGCCGGCCATCGTCAACCGCAAGAAGCTGGGTTTCCCGACCCCCACCCGGGTCTGGCTGCGTGGCGAGATGTACGAGTGGGCCCGGCACGTGCTGAGCACCTCGGGCGCGGGTGACCTGCTCGACCTGTCGTACGCGCTGCGGCTGCTCGACGAGCACAAGCGGGAGGAGGCCGACCACTCCCGCAAGGTGTGGACGGTGTTGATCTTCTGCATCTGGCACGCCATCTTCGTGTCGAAGACCCTCGACCCGGGCATCCAGCGCAACCAGTCCGCCCTGCTGACCAAGCCGGTCGTGGGCTCCATGGTCCGCTGACCCACCGCCTCACCTCGTTGATCAAGAGGTTTGCGTCATCCGGAGTCATTCCGGTGACGCAAACCTCTTGATCAACTATTCACGGCGAGGGGCTCAGCGGGCGGCGCAGGTCACCGTGGGGGCGCTGTTGGTTCCTGTGGAGCTGCCCAGGAAGCCGAACGTCGCGGTGCCCGACGGTGCGACAGTGCCGTTGTAGGCGACGTTCGTCGCTGTCACCGACGAGCCGGACGACGTCTGGGTGGCACCCCAGATCTGGCTGATCGACTGCCCGTTGGGCCAGGTCCAGCTCGCCGTCCAACCGGAGAACGGCGTACTGCCGTTGTTCGTGATCGTGACCTCGCCCTGGAAGCCACCCTGCCAGGAACTGCTCACCTTGTAGCTGGCCACGCAGGTACCACCGGCCGGCGGCGGGGTCGTCGTCGGCGGCGGGTCGGTCGGCCCGGGCGTCGGGGTGGTCGGCGTGGGCGTCGGGGTGGTCGGCGTGGGGGTCGGCGACGTCGTGCCGCCCCTGATGCCGGTCACCTGACCGTTGCCACCGTCGAAGACCACGTCGGAGCAGCCGAAGAAGTTCTCCTGCGAGTCCGACCGCACCCAGCGCGAGTAGATGATGTGCTGGCCGCTCTTGCCCGACGGCAGGTTGCCACTGAAGTAGTAGTGGCCGTCGTTGGTGCCGACGCCGCCGCGCTGCGGCGGGTTGGTCACCGTGAGGAACGGCTGCTCCTCCAGGTCACCCCAGGCCAGCGCCCGGGTCGGGCTCCAGCTGTTCTTGGTGATGTAGAAGTAGAAGGTGCCCGGGTGGTGCGCCCAGTTGCTGTACTTGAAGTCCAACCGGGCGCCGGCGGTCAGGTGGGTCAGCGGCCAGTCGGTACGCGGCAGGTCGTAGCCGCGGAAGCCGGTGGCACCACCGCTGCACAGCTGGCCGTCCGGGATGAAGCCAGTGGTCCGGCCCCCCGCGTCGGAGCGGAGCACGCTGAACCAGTTGTAGAGCGAGTTCGCGCCACTCGTCGCGACGGCGGCGGAGCACGCGGGGTTGGTCGGCCGGATCTCACCGGTCTGGCTGAGGCCGTCCTGCCAACACAGGTAGGTGCGGCTGCCAGGCGTCATCGCCGCGCCATGCGCCTCGGCAGGCTGCGGACTGGACGCCAGGGCGACAGCGCCCAGCGCGAGTGTCACGGACGCGATGAGCAACGCGGCCGTACGGGAACGGTTCACGGGTTCTCCTGACTCGCGAGGCGCGCCGCCCGCGCCGCCCCGCTGACATCGGGTGGGATGTGGCTTGATCGCCCGCCTCGGTGAGCGGTGCGACGATCACGGCGACGTGCCCGGCGGAGAAACAGCCGGTGGACACGCGCCATCGTCGGTCCAGTCCTGGACCGGTGCCCTCGCGCCAAACGAACCCGGCAACCGGCGGCACGGCAGCCCTCGCACCGCCCGGTACGCGTCATCTCACCATGCCGCGCGTCCCCAGCGCAATAGTCGTTCCTCGATGCGTCAAATGACGCGTCGGCCGCCGGCGAACGCCATATCCTGCCTAGGGCAGGCAAGTCGAGAGGTGGCGGTCGGTGCCGGACGTGTTCGACGAGGCGCACCGCCGTTGTCGCGCCGGCGAGCCCGTCGCCCTCGCCACCGTCGTGGCCACCTGGCACTCCGCGCCGCAACCGCCCGGCGCGACCATGCTGGTGGCGGCCGACGGCACCGTCACCGGCAGTGTCTCCGGCGGCTGCGTCGAGGCGGACCTCTACGAACGGGCCCGCCACGTGCTCGACACCGGCGCACCCGAGCTGACCCGGTACGGGATCAGCGACGACGACGCGTACTCCGTGGGCCTGACCTGTGGCGGCATCCTCCACGTGTTCGTGGAGCGCGTCGACGCCCACGCCCTGCCCGGGCTGGACGCGGTCGCCGCGGCCCGCCGGGGCGGCCAACCGGCGGCGGTGGTCACCTGCGTGGCGGCGGATGCCGGTGACCCGCCGGGCCCGGTGCCGGCGGACCCGGCCGGGCGGCTGGGTCGGCGGCTCGTGGTGACCGGCCAGCGGGTGACCGGCTCCCTCGGCGACGACCGACTCGACGACGCCGCCACCGCCGACGCCCTCGGGCTGCTCGCCGCCGGACACAGTGGAATGCTCCGGTACGGATACCACGGGCAGCGCCGCGGCTGCGGCGTCAGCCTCTTCGTGACCGCGTACGCCACCCCGCCCCGGATGATCGTCTTCGGGGCCATCGACTTCGCCGCCGCCGTGGCCCGGATCGGCGCGTTCCTCGGCTACCGGGTCACCGTCTGCGACGCCCGGCCGGTCTTCGCCACCGCGCGCCGCTTCCCCGAGGCGGACGAGGTGGTGGTGCGGTGGCCGCACCGCTACCTACGTGCGGAGGTGGACGCCGACCGGGTCGACGAGCGGACGGTGGTGTGCGTGCTCACCCACGACCCGAAGTTCGACGTGCCGTTGCTGGAGTTGGCGCTGCGCCACCGGCTGGCGTACGTCGGCGCGATGGGTTCGCGACGCACCCACGACGAACGGCTCAAGCTGCTGCGTGAGGCGGGGCTCAGCGCGGCGCAGCTCGCCCGGCTCGCCTCCCCGATCGGGCTGGATCTCGGTGGGCGTACCCCGGAGGAGACGGCGGTGAGTGTGGCCGCGCAGATCGTGGCGGCCCGCTGGGGCGGCACCGGCCGTCCACTGGCGGCGCTGGACGGGCCGATCCACCAGCCGGGGTAGCGGTTGCGGCGTCTTCGCCGCCCGCCGAGCGGCCCACTGTGCCAGCCTGGTGCCACGGCGACCGGTTCGGCGTACGACGGTCGGTGGTGGTTGGCGAGGACGAGAGGACCGGCATGGGATACGCGGTGGTGCTCGGCGAGGCGCTCGTCGACCTGCTCGACACCGAGCGCGACGGTGAGCGGGTCTACCGGCAGGCGATCGGCGGTGGGCCGCTCAACGTCGCCGTCGGCGTGGCCCGACTCGGTGGCGCGGCGCAGTTCGTCGGCTCACTCGGCGACGACGTGCTGGGCGGCCGGATCCGCGCCTTCCTGAGCGCGGTCGACGTCGGGGTGGCCGGTGCGGTCACGGTGCCGGCACCGACCACGCTCGCGGTGGTCACGTACGCCGGCCCGGAACCGGACTTCCGCTTCTACGGCGAACCGGCCTCCTACGGGCTGCTCGGCCCCGACGACCTGGATCTCGCGCTGATCGAGGGCGCGGACGTGCTCTACTGCGGCTCGATCGTGCTGCTGCGACCCGGCACGCTCGCCGCCGCCCGACGCGCCTGGTCGCTCGCCACCGGTCTGCGGGTCTTCGACCCGAACGTGCGTCCCCGGCTGCTCGACGGGCCGACCGCGCTGGAGGCGCTGCGCGAGGTGGTGGCCGAGTTCGCCCCCGGCGCGCACCTGGTCAAGCTGAGCGCCGCCGACGCCAGCCTGCTGTACCCGGGTGAACCGGTCGAGGGGGTCGCGGTGTACCTGCGCGAGTTGGGCGCCGCCACGGTGGTGGTGACCCTCGGCGCAGCCGGTGCGGTGCTGGCTGCCGCCGACGCCGACCCGGTCCGGGTGCCCGCCCCCAAGGTCGACGCGATCGACGCCACCGGCGCCGGTGACTCGGTGATGGCCGCGCTGATCGCCGATCTGCTCGTCGCGGGCGAGCCGGTCACCCCGGACGGGTGGGTCGAGCGGGTCGCGTTCGCGCTGCGGGTCGCCGGCCTGGTCTGCGAGTCCCCGGGTGGTGCCACCGCCATGCCGACGCGCGCCGACGTCGAACGCCGTTTCCCGGCCTAACCCTCGCCGTCGAGCTCGTGGTAGCCGCGCCGGGCGGCGACCAGGGCGGCGCGCGCACCGAAGGGCCCCTCGGCGGCCACCCGCTCCGGCGGCGCGCTGCCGGTGTGCGCCGCCCGGATCAGCCAGGCCAACCTGGCCAGCTCGGCGTGCTGGGCCCGGACGAAGTCGACGTCCACCGGGTCACCGTGACCCGGCACCACCACCGTGCGCGCGGTGGTCAGCCGCAACAGGTCCGCGACCGCGTCCGGCCACCGCAGCGGGTACGAGTCCTCGAAGGCGGGCGGGCCACTCTGCTCCACCAGGTCCCCGGCCACCAGCACGTCGGCGTCCGGCACGTGCACCACCAGGTCGGCGTCGGTGTGCCCCCGGCCCGGGTGCCGCAGCAGCACCCGCCGGCCGCCCAGGTCCAACGTCGTCTCCGTCTGCACGGTGTGCGTCGGGGCCAGCAGCGCAGTGTCGGCCAGCTCGGCGGCGAGCGCCGGGTGCTCCGCCCGCACCTCCTCGTACGCCTCCCGGCGCAGCCGCTCCGGGTCGTCGCGCAGGGCCGCGGCGGCCAACTCGTGCGCGTACACCGGGCGGGGTGGTTCGCCGGCCAGGACGGCGTTGCCGAAACAGTGGTCGTAGTGGTGGTGGGTGTTGACCAGCGTCAACGGCCGGTCGGTGACCGCGCGGACGGCGGCGGCCAGGTCGGCGGCCTGCGCCGCCGACGAGAGCGTGTCCACCAGCAGGGCCTCGTCGTCGCCCACGACCAGGGTGACGTTGACCCGCAGCAGCGGTTCGCGTCTGACGTGCACCCGGTCGGCGACCTCGACGAAACCGGCGTTCACGGCGTGCGCCCGGCGCGGTCGACGAAGCGTTGCCGGTCCACCATGATCCGGTCGACCCGGCCCCGGGCCACCGTCTGGTCACCGTCGCTGACCGTGACCTCGAACGAAAGCCGACGACCGTCGACGGCCGCCAGCAGTGCCTGCGCCCGAACCGTCCGGCCGACCACGGTCGGCGCCAGGTGCTCCAACTCGACCCGGGTGCCCACGGTCGTCGACCCGGGCGGCATCCCGGTCGCCGTCGCCGCGACGGTGGCCGCCTCGGCGAGGGCGAGCACCCGGGGAGTGCCCAGCACCGGCACGTCCCCCGAACCCACCGCCTGGGCGGTGTCCGCGTCGGTGACGGTCAACTCGACCTGGGCCGTCAGACCCGGCGCGAAGGCCGGCTCGGGCTGCTCCTGCATGCTCGTCAGCCTAGGTGCTCGCCGCGCCAGCCGAGCACGCGCCCGGGGATTCCGAGACCCACCGTTTCCCACCTGTGCGCGGTGCCCTCGGGTGGTCCCCGTCGGTCGATGCCGTCCCCGTCGTTAACCTTGACGCGATGGCCGTCGTGACTGACCCCCAGCCCCCCGCCCGGACCGACCCGCCCGCGTCCCCGGACGGCGGTCGTCGACGCGTCGTCGCCATGACCGTCTGGGCGGTCGCCTTCGTCGCCGCGTGGCTGGCCATCGGGCTGCCCACCGACCCCGCGTACGCCTTCGTCTGGATCTGGGCGGCGACCATCGCCTGGAACAGCGCCCGGCCGTGGCGCAGTCACCTGCGCTTCGCCCGGGACTGGGTGCCGGTGGTGCTGTTGTTCGTCGTCTACAACCTCTCGCGGGGGTTCGCCGACAACGGGGCCACCCCGCACGCGATGGAGTTGATCGTCGCCGACCGGTTCATGTTCGGGTGGGCCACCGGCGGGGAGGTGCCCACGGTCTGGTTGCAGCAGCACCTCTACCGCCCGCAGGTGCACTGGTGGGACGTCGCGGCGAGCTGGGTGTACTTCTCCCACTTCGTGGTGGCACTGGCCGCCGCCGCGGTGCTCTGGCTACGCGACCGGCACCGCTGGGCCGCGTACATGCGGCGGTGGGGTTTTCTCTGCGCCGCCGGTCTGGTCACCTACTTCGTCTACCCGGCCGCCCCGCCCTGGTGGGCCGCGCAGAACGGGCTGCTCACCGAGGTCGCCCGGATCTCCACCCGGGGTTGGAAGGCGTTCGGCATGCACGGTGCCGGCAACGTCCTCAACGCTGGTCAGATCGCCTCCAACCCGGTCGCCGCGATGCCGTCGCTGCACACCGCGTGGGCGCTGTTCGTCGTGCTGTTCTTCCTGACCAGCACCCGCCGTCGCTGGTGGCCGCTGCTGCTCGCGTACCCGCTGGCGATGACCTTCACCCTGGTCTACTCGGGTGAGCACTACGTGATCGACGTGCTGGTCGGGTGGGCGTACGTGGGCTTGACCTTCCTGGTGGTCGGCCTGGCCGAGCGCGGCTGGGCCGGGTGGCGGGCGCGCCACCCGAAGGCCGGGACGCGCCAGGCCCCCGAGCACCTCGCCGACACCGAGAAACCGGCTGACGAGCACCTCGCCGACCCCGAGACACCGGCCGACGAGCCCTCGTCGCCCCGCGCGCCGACCACCCCCAGCGACCACCCCCCGATCCCGGCTTCCCGCCCCCGTTGACCAAGAGGTTCGCGTCACCGTGCCCCGATTCCTGACCGAGACCCCTTGATCAACACGCGTCCGTGACGTGGCGGCGCGACGCCTGTCGCAGGTGGGGGTGGGTCAGGTGGGGCGGCGGGCGTGGTGGGCTCGGAGGTTCAGGTCGGCGGCCAGGGCCCAGGCTTCGGCCAGGTCGCGGTCCTGGGCGGTGGCGCCGGAACCGCCTGCGGTGTCCGCGTGCACGGAGGCCAACCCGAGGCGGCGCTGGATCGGTCCCTGGACCACCCGCACGCTCTGGATCCGGGCGTACGGCACGATCACCAACTGGCGGGTGAGCCGCCCGGAGCGGCTGGCGAACACCTCGTCGAACAGCCCCGCACCGAGCGCGCGACGGCCCAGCGGGTGCAGCCACCGGGTCCGGGCCGGCGGAGGGCTCAGCGTCAGGGTGTCGAGGCGTACCCCCGGAAGCACCTCGGCGACGATCATCGTCGCGGTCGGCAGGTCACCGACCGGCAGCAGCCGGTCGGGTCGGTTGCGGTCGTCTGCCTCCGCGACGGAGAACCCGGCCACCTCCAGGCGCAGCCGTAGCCAGCCGTTGACCCGCCACAGCAGCGGCCAGGTGGCCCGCACGGTCTGCACCCGGGCCAGCGGCACGGTCTGCGACCGCGTCTCCAACAGGCCGTTGTGCACCCGCAACGTGCCGCCGTCGCGGGCCAGTCGGAAGTTCCAGTCGTCGAGCACCCGGCGCACCGGCTGCAGCAGCACGCCGGCCATCGCGGTCAGTGTGCTCGCCACCGCGACGAAGGACCACGACCCCGCGGTGAGGAACTGGATCACCACGAACGCCACGCCGAACGGGAGCAGGAACGCCTGCGGCGTGAGCAGTTGACTGATCAGCAGGCTCTGGTTGCGTACCGCGTGCAGTGGCCGGCCCGGCGCGGCCACCGCCGGCGCGGGCGCTCCCGGGACCACCGCGGCGGCCGCGTGCTCCGGTGCGGGGACCTGCGCCACCCGCCCGGCCAGTGCCAGCAGCCGGTCGCGCAGCCGGGCCGCGTCGGCCACCCCGAGGTACGCCAGGGGCGCCTCGGTCTTGCCGCCACCGACCACCTCCAGCCGCAGCTCGGCCAGGCCGCTGAGTTGGGCGAGCAGTGGCCGGACCACCTCCACGGCCTGCAAGCGCTCCAACGGGATGGCCCTGGTACGCCGCCAGAGCAGCCCTTCGTACACCCGTAGCTCGCGGCCCACCACGTGATAGCCGGTGTTGTACCAACTCACCACCGAGAGCACTGTCGCGCCGAGCGCCAGCACTGCCACCATGGCGGCGAACCAGCCGAAGCCCACCCGGGACAGCGTCGACCAGGACAACCCGGCGATCACCACGACCAGCGACTTGGCACCGTGCAGGACCGGGCTCAGCGGATGCAGTCGCTGCCGGGGCTCGACCTCGCCACCGCCCGCCGGTGCCGGCCACGGCGCGGGCGCCCCCGGCGGCACCGCGCCGGTCGGCACCGGCCCGGACGGTGCCGCGCCGGCGGGCAGCACCGGCCTCGGCGGCGTCGGGCCGGTGGGTGGCACGGTGCGCGGCTCGGCGGGCCCGTCGCTCATCGGAGCGGCCCTCGCGCGCCCGATCGGGCGTTCACAGCCCCTCCGCCCGGTCCTCGCCGAGCGCGGTGAGCCGGTCGCGCAGCCGGGACGCCTCCGTCGGCCGCAGCCCGGGCACCCGGGCGTCGCTCGCCGCCGCAGCCGTGTGCAACTGCACGGTGGCCAGGTCGAAGGCGCGCTCCAACGGCCCGGCGCTGACGTCGACGAACTGCATCCGCGAATACGGAACGATGGAGAGCCGCCGGACCAGGAGCCCGTGCCGGACCAGCAGGTCGTCCTCCCGCTCGGCGTATCCCCAGGCCCGCACGGCGCGAACGATCGCGATGGCTCGCCACACGCCGAGCAGCACGACGACGGCGACGGCGAGCCCGAACAGCCAGTGGCCGCTGAGCGCCCAGCCGACCCCGGTCACCGCCAGGCCGACGGCGACCACGACCGCCAGCCGGATCAGCTCCACCCAGATCAGGTCGGCGGAGATCGGCTGCCAGTTGACCGTGTCCGGCCAGGGCTCCAGCGGACCTCGGCCACCGGGCGCGGCCGTCGACAGCGCGCCGGGGCCGGGTGGCAGGAGGCCGGGCGGCGGCTCGACGCCGGGTGGTGCCGGGGCCGGGGTGGGCGGCCAGGACGGGGAGGTAGGGCCGGTGGAAGCCGGTGGGTCGCCGCTCACGTGTCGAGCGTAGGCGATCCGGGCACCGGAGTGACGGCACGCAGGAAGCCGCGAGCGTCCAGGAAGTCACCGAGGCTGCCCCGGTGCTCGGCGCAGGCCAACCAGGTCTTGCGCCGATCGGCGTCGTGCAGCCGGGGATTGTTCCACTCGAGGGCCCAGACGGCGCCGGCCCGGCAGCCCCGGGCTGAGCAGACCAGGGCGGCCTCGTCGGCGGGGGAGGGGATGCTCATCCCGGCCAGTCTAGGGGCGGCGCGTCGGGAAGTTTGAGCGCCGGGCGACCACGGGGGGAGCCGCCCGGCGACGGGATGAATCGTACACGCGGCAGGCCGATCCGTGCACACCCATGTTGCGCGGTTCGGCCGCCGGGGACGGCGCGGCGAAAATCGGCTTCTCCCCACCTCGACACTCAGCAAGGCATGCGAGTCTTGATACCGCACCAGCCGCGACGACCATTTGATGCTGTGGAGGACCGGTGGCCCAGCCGACCATGCCCGACGCCCCGACGCCGAACGGGGCGGCACCACAGACGCCCGCGCCGGTGACCACACCCGCGCAGGACGCCACCCTGCTGGAGAAAGCACTGTTCGAGATCAAACGCGTGATCGTCGGGCAGGACCGGATGGTGGAGCGGATGTTCGTCGCGCTGCTCGCCCGCGGTCACTGCCTGCTCGAAGGGGTGCCCGGGGTCGCCAAGACCCTCGCCGTGGAGACCCTCGCCAAGGTCGTCGGCGGGTCCTTCGCCCGGGTGCAGTTCACTCCGGACCTGGTGCCGGCCGACATCATGGGTACCCGGATCTACCGGCAGTCGAGCGAGAAGTTCGACGTCGAGTTGGGCCCGGTCTTCGTCAACTTCCTGCTCGCCGACGAGATCAACCGAGCTCCGGCGAAGGTGCAGTCCGCGCTGCTGGAGGTGATGAGCGAGCGGCAGGTGTCCATCGGCGGGGAAAGCCACCGGGTACCCGACCCGTTCCTGGTCATGGCCACCCAGAACCCGATCGAGCAGGAGGGCGTCTACCCGCTGCCGGAGGCACAGCGCGACCGGTTCCTCATGAAGATCGTGGTGGGTTACCCGACCGACGCGGAGGAACGGGAGATCGTCTACCGGATGGGCGTGGCCCCGCCGGAGCCGACCGCCGTCTTCGACACCCCGGAGCTGATCGCCCTGCAACGCAAGGCGGACCAGGTCTTCGTGCACAACGCCCTGGTCGACTATGCGGTGCGGTTGGTGTTGGCCACCCGCGCCCCGGCCGAGCACGGTATGCCCGACGTCGCACAACTGATCCAGTACGGTGCCAGCCCGCGCGCCTCTCTGGGTCTGGTCCGGGCGACCCGTGCACTGGCGCTGCTGCGGGGGCGTGACTACGCGCTGCCGCAGGACGTGCAGGACATCGCGCCGGACATCCTGCGGCACCGGTTGGTGCTCAGCTACGACGCGCTCGCCGACGACGTGCCCGCCGACCACATCGTGCACCGGGTGATGTCGACGATTCCCCTGCCGGCGGTCGCACCCCGGCAGCAGGCCACGCCGTCGCCGACCGTGCCGCCGCCGGGCGCCAACTGGCCCGGGCAGCGCCCGTGACCTCACCCACCCCTCGTCCCGCCCCTCTCGCCGACCGCAGCGAGGCCGTGCTGTCCCGGCTTCAACTGCTGGTCACCCGCAAGCTCGACGGTCTGCTCCAGGGCGACTACGCCGGCCTGCTCCCCGGGCCGGGCAGCGAGGCGGGAGAGTCCCGGGAGTACCGCCCCGGCGACGACGTGCGCCGGATGGACTGGCCGGTCACCGCACGGACCACCACCCTGCACGTGCGGCGTACGGTGGCCGACCGGGAGCTGGAGACCTGGCTGGCGCTGGATCTCTCCGCCAGTCTGGACTTCGGCACCGGGCAGTGGCTCAAGCGAGAGGTGGTGGTCGCCGCCGCGGCTGCCATCACCCACCTGACCGTACGCGGTGGCAACCGGATCGGCGCCGTGATCGGCACCGGCGGCGGCGCTCCCGTGCCAGCCCGACGCTGGCGGGGTGCACGGCCGCCGGCCGGGCCCGGTGTGCTCACCCGTCTGCCGGCCCGCTCCGGTCGCAAGGAGGCGCAGGGCCTGCTGCGTACCGTCGCCGGCACCACCATCCAGCCCGGCCGTGGTGACCTGGGCGCCCTGATCGAGATGCTCAACCGCCCGCCCCGCCGGCGCGGGGTGGCCGTGGTGGTCTCGGACTTCCTCGCGCCGCCGGAGCAGTGGGCCCGGCCGTTGCGCAAGCTCCGGGTCCGCCACGACGTGTTGGCGATCGAGGTGGTCGACCCGCGGGAGCTGGAGCTGCCCGACGTGGGCGTGCTGCCGGTGGTCGACCCGGAGAGCGGCGAGTTGCACGAGGTGCAGACCGCCGACCCTCGACTACGGCAGCGCTACGCCGATGCCGCCACCGCCCAACGCGCCGCCATCGCCGCCGCCCTGCGCGGCGCCGGCGCGGCCCACCTGCGTCTGCGTACCGACCGAGACTGGCTGCTGGACATGGTGCGATTCGTGGCCGCGCAGCGGCACGCCCGCACCCGGGGGACGACACGATGATCCGTTTCATGCAACCGTGGTGGCTGCTGGCCGTGCTGCCGGTGCTCGCCCTTGCCGCGTTCTACATCTGGCGGCAGCTGCACCGCCGGGCGTACGCGATGCGGTTCACGAACGTGGACCTGCTGCGTACGCTGGCGCCGAAAGGGCTCGGTTGGCGTCGGCACGTCCCGGCGACCGCGTTCCTGCTCTGCCTGCTGGTGCTGGCCAGCGCGCTGGCCCGGCCCGCGGTGGACACCAAGGAGCCGCTGGAGCGGGCCACCGTGATGCTCGCCATCGACGTGTCGCTGTCCATGCAGGCCGACGACGTGGCGCCGAACCGGTTGGAGGCGGCCCAGGAGGCGGCCAAGCAGTTCGTCGGCGAACTGCCGGAGAGCTACAACCTGGGCCTGGTGTCGTTCGCCAAGGCGGCCAACGTGCTGGTGCCGCCGGGCAAGGACCGGGACGCGGTGACCAGTGCCATCGACGGGCTGGTGCTGGCCGAGGCGACCGCGACCGGCGAGGCGGTGTTCACCTGTCTGGAGGCGATCCGTTCGGTGCCGGCCGACGGGGCGGCGGGCATCCCGCCAGCCCGGATCGTGCTGCTCTCCGACGGTTTCCGCACCTCCGGGCGGGCGGTGGAGGAGGCGGCGGCGGCCGCGCAGGCGGCCAACGTCCCGGTTTCCACCATCGCCTTCGGCACCGACACCGGTCAGGTGGACATCGGCGGGCAGTTGCAGCGGGTGCCGGTGGACCGGTCGGCGCTCGCCGATCTTGCCGAGACCACCGAGGGCTACTTCTACGAGGCGGCGTCGGTGAGCGAGCTGAAGCAGGTGTACCAGGACATGGGCAGTTCGATCGGGTTCCGTACCGAGCCGCGCGAGGTGACCCAGTGGTACGCGGGGATCGCCCTGTTGTTGGCGCTCTGCGCCGGCGCGCTCAGCCTGCTCTGGTCGTCCCGGATGCTCTGAACGGTGGGCCGGCGGTGGTCAGCGACCGCCGCCGGCCGGCCACGAGACGGCGACCGCCGGCCGGCACGGTTCAGTGACCGCCGCCGGCCAGGACGAAGACGACGGCCACCCAGACGGCGGCAAGGGTGAAGCCCAGCGGGGCGACGTAGCGGCTCATGGACGGCTCCGGGTGGCGGCTGGACGGTCCGCGATGCGGGGGCGGACCGCAGGGGGTGGGGACGCGCACACGAAGTCGTGACCGGGCAGCTCCCGGCGACCGCCCGGAATCGGGCGGTGCGGCACAGGCACCTCGGCGTGGACCGAAGTGGTGGGGAGCGAAGCGGGGTCAGCTCACCAGACTGAGTCGTGGCTCAGCGGGGCTGACCATCGGCCCGGCCACGACTGGGAGGATCGCTATCTCGCACAGCGATCACCTCCTGCAAGTCGGGCGGGCCGGAACGTCGATGAGCGTACACCGGCGGCGCCGTTGCGGCGTACTCGGCCGACCGGCTGGCAACTCCTCCACCACCCGGTTGTCGCGCCGACCGCGTCCGGCCCGTCCGCACCACCGTGACCAGCGCCGCGGCCAGCAGCGGCAGCCAGCCGAAACGCGCCAACACCCAGCCCGGGCCGTCCGGCGCGGTGTGCAGCCCCGGCAGGGTCAGCCCGCTGCGGGCGGTGAGCGCGGTCACCGTCACCAGGATCGGCTGGTGCCACAGGTAGATCCGGACCGCGTGCCGGTTCACCTCGGTCACCGCCCGGCCCGGTAGCGGCCGGGTCAGCAGCCGTTCCAGCGTCGGCCGAGCCAGCAGACCCAACCCGACCTGGGTGACCGCCAGCGCCACCGCCAGCAGTGACGGCGGGTTCAGGTTGGACACCCCGGCCCCGGGCACCCCGACCGCGCTCACCGGATAGCCCAGCGCCAGCAACGCCCCGAGCGCGGCAACCCCGCCGGCCGCCAGCGTGCCGGCCACCCGCCGGCCGCGCAACCGCCCGTCGGCGTGCGCCACGCCCAGCAGATACGGCACCGACCAGGCCGCCAGCACGGTGACCGGTGGCAGGTGGGTGCCGGCCGGTAGCAGGCGTACGGTCAGGTCGACCGCCGCGACCACCGCCACCGCCGGGGCGACGCTCCGGGCCACCCCCCAGCGGCGTACGGCGGCGAGCAGCGGGCTGGTCACCGCGACCAGGAACGCCAGCGGCACCAGAAACCACAGTGGACTGACCGCGAGTCGGAGCGCGACGGAAAGCGTGTCGTCCGACGTTCCGGCGACGGTGGCGGCGAGCAACACCGCCGCGCCCACCCCGAGCAGCGCCACCGTCGGCAGCAGCAGCCGTCGCAGCCGACGGGCCAGCCAACCGCCCGAGCCTGCCCGGTGCCCGGCCAACGATCGGGTCGACCCGAAACCGGCCGTGAAGAAGAACAGCCCGAGCGTCTGCAACACCCAGGTCACCGGGGCCAGACCAGGCAGGGCGGTCAGTGGACTGGCCTGGTGCAGCCCACCGTCGCCGGTCAGCACCAGCCCGGTGACCAGCCAGTGCCCCAGCACCACCCCGCCGATCGCGTACGCCCGCAACGCGTCGACGGCCCGGTCCCGGCTCACCGGGCGTCCCCGACCCGGCCGGCGTCGACGTTGGCGCGCAGCACCGCGTCGGAGCCGCCGAGCAGCACCGCGTCGGAGCCGCCGAGCACCACCGTCGCCGTCGCGACCAGCGTGGCGCTGCCGGGCGCGAGGTAACCGTCGTGCCCGGCCACCCCGGCGACCGGGAGGGGGCGCGCGCCGAACCCCTCGTCGCCGGGACGACGGCCGAAACCCAGGCCGAGCAGGCGGATCGGCGGCACCCGGCGGATCCAGTCGCTCGGCGCCTCCGCCGCCCAGAACCGCCGCCGGCCGGGCAGATCGTCGGCGTGCTGCACCCCGGCGCCCACACCACCGAGACTGACCACGTCGGTGACCTGGGCGGGGGCGTCGGCCGCCGCCAGCGACACCACCAACGCCCCGTAGCTGTGCCCGACCAACGTGATCGTCGCCCCCGGACGTCGAGCGGCCAGCTCCCGCAGCAGCGGGGTCAGCCCGGCCGCGCCACGCCGGGCGCTGACGCCACCGGCCGCGGTCAGCACCCCGTCCGGCGGGTCGTAACCCAGCCAGGCCAGCACCGCCACCCGCGCCGCCGGCTCGGTCGCCCGTAGCTCCCGGTAGAGCTGCCCCGCCTGCACCGCCGGCGCCCGGTAAGCCACCCCGCCCAACCCCCGGTCGAAGTCGGCCAGGGTGCTCCCCACCCCCGGCACCAGCACCGCGATCCGGTCCGCGTCGGCCAGGTCGCCGAACACCTCGACCGCACGCCCGTCGCCACGCGTGTCGAACGTCAGGAACCTGCGCCCGTCGGCCGCCCAGTCCGCGTACGGGGGGCCGGCCGCGCGCATCGCCGCCGCCGTGACCGGGTACGCCTCGACGAAACCCGCCGCCGCGACCGGCTCGGGTCGGGCCGGCAGCACCAGGTTCACGCCGAGCAACGCGGCCACCGCCGCCCGACCGGCACCTCGTCGTCGCATCACGTTCTCCCTCCGGAATGTCGTCCGGAGGGAGAGTGCGCGGGCGGCCGGCATCCGGTCGTCATCCCGGGGAGCCGTCTGTGGACTGGCTCCCCGGGGCTACTCCCCGGCGGCCACCAGACCCGTCTCGTACGCCAGCACCACCGCCTGGGCCCGGTCGCGCAGACCCAGCTTCGCCAGGATCCGCCCGACGTGGGTCTTCACGGTCTGCTCGGCCACCACCAGGTCGGCGGCGATCTCCGCGTTGTTGCGGCCCCGGGCGATCAACCGCAGCACCTCGGTCTCGCGGGGGGTGAGCCCGGCCAGGTCGGTGGGGCGCGGACGGCGGCGCTCCGGGCGGGCCGCGAACTCGGCGATCAGCCGGCGGGTGACCGCCGGGGCGAGCAGCGCGTCCCCGGCGGCCACCACCCGCACCGCCTGCACCAGATCCGCTGCCGGGGCGTCCTTGAGCAGGAACCCACTGGCCCCGGCGCGCAGCGCCTCGTACACGTAGTCGTCCAGGTCGAAGGTGGTGAGGATGAGCACCCGCGGTCGCTGCGCCGAGCGGTCACCGAGCAGCTTGCGGGTGGCGGCCAGCCCGTCCATCACCGGCATCCGGACGTCCATCAACACCACGTCCGGGTCGAGTTGGCGGGCCGCGGTGACGGCCTGCGCGCCGTCGGCGGCGTCGCCCACCACCAGCAGGTCCGGTTGGGCGGCGAGCAGCGCACCGAAGCCCTGCCGGACCATCGCCTGGTCGTCGGCGATCAGCACCCGGATCATCGGTCCCCGCCCTCCGCGTCGTACGGCAGTTCGGCCACCACCGCGTAACCCCCGTCGGGCAGCGGCCCGGCGCTGAACGTACCGCCCAGTGAGGTGGCCCGCTCCCGCATACCGGTCAGGCCGTGGCCGGGGTCGCCGTCGCCGGTCGGCCGGGCGTCGGCCGGGGAGTTCTCGACGCGTACCCCCAGGCCGGAAGGACCGGCGCGGACGGTGACGCGCACCGCGGCGCCGGCCGCGTGGCGGGCCGCGTTGGCCAGGCCCTCCTGCACGATGCGGTACGCGGCCAGCCCGACCGGCGCGGGCACCCGCCCGTCGTCCGCCGGCCCGGCGTCCAGGGTGACCGGCAGCCCGGCCCGGCGTGCCGCGTCGACCATCGCGCCCAGGTCGGCCAGGTCCGGTTGCGGCGCGGTCTGCGGCCCGGTCGTCTCGCTGCGCAGCACCCCCAACAGTCGCCGCATGTCGGTCAGCGCGTCGCGGGCCGAGGCGGCGATGGCGACGAACTCGGCAGCCGTCGGGGCCGGCACGTCCGTCAGCCGGTACGGGGCCGTCTCCGCCTGCACCGCGATCAGCGACATGTGGTGGGCCACCACGTCGTGCAGCTCCCGGGCGATCCTGGTGCGTTCCTCCAGCACCGCCCGGCGTTCCTGCTCCCGCTCGTTGCGCTCGGTCTGCGCGGCCAGCTCGCGCCGGGACAGCCGGTTGCGTCGGATCAGGTCGCCGACGATCGCCAACGCGCCGAGCAGCAGCAGGACAGGCACCCGGTTGTCGGGATGGACCAGGGTGAACACCGGCACCGTGCTGATCGCCACCACCCAGACCAGCACCGGCCGGTCGACCCGCGCCACGACCACCGCCAGCACCGCGACCGACCCGAGCGCCAGCGGTGGGGTCCACGGCCAGGACTGGTCGGCCGGCGCGTTGAACGTGCAGATCAGCAGGGCCAGCACCGTCAGCCGCCAGGCCAGCAGCGGACGCCGGGGCAGCGCCAGCAGCGGCGCCACCGTCATCGCCGCGAACAGCACCGCGACCGGGACTGGCAGGCCCCACTCGGTCTCCAGGGTCAGCGTGATCAGGAAGAGGCCGAGCGCGGCCAGCAGCCCGACCGGCGCGGCGTAGCGGGCCGGCCCGGGCCAACGAGCCAGCAGCGGCCGACCGGGCGGCGCGTCCCGGCCCCACAGGGTCTGCCCGAGGCCACCGAGGGCCACGGTGATCGGTCGCCAGTTCACCACCCGGAGGCTACGGGCCGACCTCGTCACGAGGCGTGCCACCAGGGGTTGATTGCCGTGCCGTACCCCGGTGTGACACGGCTCCCGTTAGCGCTTACCTGCGGGTAACGCCTAGGCTCGCCTGCGACTGAGATCAGCTGAGCAAGGGGGAACAGTGGCCCGTACCGTGCTGGTGACCGGGGGCAACCGGGGGATCGGCCTCGCCATCGCGCAGGCCTTCGCCAAGCAGGGCGACCGGGTGGCGGTCACCCACCGCAGCGGCGACGCTCCCGAGGGGCTGTTCGGCGTACGCGCCGACGTCACCGACGCCGCCTCTGTCGACGCCGCGTTCGACGCCGTCGAGGCCGAGCTGGGCCCGGTCGAGGTGCTGGTCGCCAACGCCGGCATGACCGCCGACACGCTGCTGCTGCGGATGACCGAGGAGCAGTTCACCGGTGTGCTGGACACCAACCTCACCGGCGCGTTCCGGGTCGCCAAGCGCGCCTCCGGCAAGATGCTCCGCGCCAAGTGGGGCCGTATGATCTTCATCTCGTCGGTCGTCGGTCTCGCCGGTGGCGCGGGGCAGGTCAACTACGCCGCCAGCAAGGCCGGTCTGGTCGGCGTGGCCCGCTCGATCACCCGGGAACTGGGCAGCCGCAACATCACCGCGAACGTGGTGGCGCCCGGCTTCATCGACACGGACATGACCGCCGGCCTGTCCGACGACCGCAAGGCGGAGATCCGCAAGTCGATCCCGGCCGGGCGGATGGCCAGCCCGGACGAGGTCGCCGGGGTGGTCACCTGGCTGGCTTCCGACAGCGCCGGGTACGTCTCCGGCGCCGTGATCCCGGTCGACGGCGGCCTCGGCATGGGCCACTGACCCCTCATCTACGTACGGAGGAACCCCCGGATGTCCGGACTGCTCGCCGGTAAGCGGCTGCTCGTCACCGGTGTCATCACCGACGCCTCGATCGCCTTCTCGGTGGCGAAGCTCGCCCAGGAGAATGGCGCGCAGGTCGTGCTCACCGGCTACGGCCGGCTCTCCCTGGTCGAGCGGATCGCCAAGCGGCTGCCCGAGCCGGCGCCGGTCATCGAGGTGGACGTCACCAACACCGAGCACCTGGCCAGCCTCGCCGACCGGGTACGCGAGCACGTCGACGGCCTCGACGGCGTCGTGCACTCGATCGGGTTCGCCCCGCAGAGCTGCCTCGGCGGCGGCTTCCTCGACGCGCCGTGGGAGGACGTGGCGACCGCCCTGCACGTCTCCACCTTCTCGTACAAGTCCCTCGCGATGGCGGCGCTGCCGCTGATGTCGCCCGGCGGTGCGGTGGTCGGCCTGACCTTCGACGCGACGAAGGCCTGGCCGGTCTACGACTGGATGGGCGTGGCCAAGGCCGGCCTGGAGTCGGCGTCCCGCTACCTGGCGCTGCACCTGGGCAAGCAGGGCATCCGCAGCAACCTGGTCGCCGCCGGGCCGCTGCGCACCATCGCCGCGAAGTCGATCCCCGGCTTCGACCAGTTCGAGGACGCCTGGACCGAACGGGCCCCGCTGGGCTGGAACCTCACCGACCAGGAGCCCGCCGCGAAGGCGTGCCTGGCGCTGCTCTCCGACTGGTTCCCGGCCACCACCGGCGAGATCGTGCACGTCGACGGCGGCTACCACGCCATCGGCGCCTGACGCGGTAAGGAAGGGCCCCCTGTTAACGCCTCGTGTAGAGCAAGGGGCCCTTCCTAACACGTCGGCCGCACTCGGGGGCAGGGGGCGTCGCCGAGCCGTCCGGCCGAGGGGCGAGAATGACCCCATGTCGTACGACGCGGTGGTGCTGGTGTCCTTCGGCGGGCCCGAACGGCCCGAGGACGTGATGCCGTTCCTGCAGAACGTGACCCGCGGCCGAGGCGTGCCGCCCGAGCGGCTGGCCGAGGTCGCCGAGCACTACCAGCACTTCGGCGGGGTGTCCCCGATCAACCAGCAGAACCGCGAGCTGTTGGCGGCCGTCCGCGCCGACTTCGCCGCGAACGGTGTCGACCTGCCGGTCTACTGGGGCAACCGCAACTGGGACCCGATGCTCGCCGACACGGTGACCCGGATGCGCGACGACGGGGTCACCCGGGCGCTGGCCTTCGTCACCAGCGCGTACGGCGGCTACTCGTCCTGCCGGCAGTACCAGGAGGACATCGCCGCCGCCCGGGCCGCTGTCGGCTCGGACGCCCCGGTGATCGAGAAGCTGCGCCAGTTCTGGGACCACCCCGGCTTCGTCGAGCCACACGTCGACGCGGTCCGGGCGGCCCTCGCCCAACTCGACCCCGCGAAGCGAGGCACCACCCGGCTGGTCTTCACCGCCCACTCCATCCCCACCTCGATGGCGGCAAACGCGGGCCCGCACGGTGGCCGGTACGAGGCACAGCTACGCGAGACCGCCCGGCTCGTGGCCGAAGCCGCCGCACCGGACCTGGAGTACGACCTGGTCTGGCAGAGCCGCTCCGGCCCACCCCAGGTGCCGTGGCTGGAACCGGACGTCAACGACCACCTGGCCGCCCTCGCCCAGGGCGGCACCACCGGGGTGGTGGTCAGCCCGATCGGCTTCGTCTCCGACCACCTCGAGGTCGTGTGGGACCTGGACACCGAGGCACTGGAGACGGCCAAGCAGCTCGGCCTCGACTTCGTCCGGGCCGCCACCCCCGGCACCGACAGGCGCTTCGTGACCATGGTGCGGGAGCTGGTCACCGAGCGGACCGACCCGGACGGCGCACAACTGCGCCGCCGCCTCGGCGACCTGCCGATGTGGGACACCTGCCCGACCGTCTGCTGTGTGCCGACCCGTCGCCCGACGCCTGCTGGGGGAACCGATGCATGACCGTAAGCCCGTGCAGAGTTGGCTGACCGACATGGACGGCGTGCTGGTGCACGAGGGCCAGCCGGTGCCCGGCGCGCCGGAGTTCATCAACCGGATGCGCGCCTCCGGCAAGCCGTTCCTGGTGCTGACGAACAACTCGATCTACACCCCGCGCGACCTGACGGCCCGGCTGAGCCGGATGGGGCTGGACGTGCCGGAGGAGTCGATCTGGTCGTCCGCGCTGGCGACCGGTCAGTTCCTCGCCGACCAGCGGCCGGGCGGCACCGCGTACGTCATCGGCGAGGCGGGGTTGACCACGGCGCTGCACGCCGTCGGCTACGTCCTCACCGACTTCGCCCCGGACTACGTGGTGCTCGGCGAGACCCGCACCTACAGCTTCGAGGCGATCACCAAGGCCGTCCGCCTGATCAACGACGGTGCCCGGTTCATCTGCACGAACCCCGACGTGACCGGCCCGTCCGTAGAGGGCGCCCTGCCCGCCGCCGGCTCCGTCGCCGCCATGATCTCCAAGGCCACCGGGGTGGAGCCGTACTTCGTCGGCAAGCCCAACCCGATGATGATGCGCTCGGCGCTCAACACGATCAACGCGCACTCGGAGAGCACCGCGATGATCGGTGACCGGATGGACACCGACATCCTGTGTGGCCTGGAGGCCGGGCTGGAGACCATCCTGGTGCTGACCGGGATCAGCAGCCGTACCGAGGCGGAGCGATACCCGTACCGCCCGTCCCGGATCGTCAACTCCGTCGCCGACCTGCTCGACGAGGTCTGACCCCACGGCGCTGCTGGCGCTGCCCGCGCTCGCGCGGGATGATCGCGCTCTATCCAGGATGTAGTGGTCACCAACTGCGCCGGAGGCCACTACATCCTTGTTCGAGCGCGGTCATGCCCGGCATGGGGCGTATCGGACCGGCGGCGGGCGCGTCGGGCTGGCGGCGGGCGCGTAGGGCCGGCGGCGGGCGCGTAGGGCTGGCGGCGGGGTGGTGCAGGGGACCGGTCAGGGACGCAGTGGGGCGTTGCAGGCGGCCACCAGTGCCTGCCGGCAGGCGGCGGTGAGCGGGCGGAGCGCGGCGTCGCGCTGTTGCGCCTCGTAGTTGTTGATCGCGCCCCCGGGGGCGGCGTGCCCGGCGAGCGCGAGCACCCGGTCGAGCACCGCGGCCCGGGCGAAGAGCCGACGGGCCCGCGGGTCGAAGCCCGGCGGCAGGTCGGTGGCGCCGTCCGGCCGGCGCAGCGCGGCCAGCGCGCCGGCCAGCTCGGGCCGCCACTGGGCCACGTCGAGGCGGGTCAATGCGGCCGTCGTCTCGGCGAGCGCGGCGGCCAGTTCCGCCTCTGCCTCGGCGGCGCCGGGCAACGAGAGTGACGCGGCGGGGGCGTTGGCGGGCAGCGGGTACACCCGCCACAAAACCGTCTCGAAACAGTCCCCGGAGCCGGAGGTGTGCGAGCGTACCTCCGGAATCAACCCGAGCCCGCCGGCCACCACCGCCTCGCCGGCGACCAGCGCCGCACCGGCGAAGTCGCCAGGGCCGGGCAACCCCCGAGGGTCGCCCGGCGCGGGCAGCACCAGGCGGATCTCGTCGGGGGAGAGCTTGGCCAGGGTGGGCAGCGCGGAACCCAGCGGGACGTCGGTCCAGGTGCCGGGGGCGTCCGCAACGAGATGCTCCTCGTCGCCGGCGATGGCGTCGGCGACTTCGTCGTACGGCACCAACCCGGCGCGCCACGCGCGCACCCAGGCAACGAACCGGCTCGACCGGCGCGGCGCGAGTGTGGCCGCGCCCGTTGCGGGGGTGGACATGCCGAAAGGGTACGTGGTCACCACCGGCCGTGTCTCGACTGCCGCTCCGGCCGCCCGCCCTGCCCCGAACTGCCCCCTTCGCCCGATGTTCTACCCCCACCCCGGCCCCACATCCAGTCCGCCCTCATTTGCGTCGATCATGGAGTTGTGGTGGGCGATACTCGGCTATTGCGACCGTTTGTAGAGCACCTCAACTCCATGATCGACGGGGCAGGGCTGTGCGGGCCCGGCAACCCGGGGCGGGGGTGGGGAGGCTGGGGCGCGGTGTGTCGGGAGGTGGGGTGGCGGTCGGGGAGTTAGCGTGATCGACATGGCGGGGCGATACGGCGAGGACGTGTTGGCGGGAAACTGGCGGAGGCGGAAGGTCACCCCCGAGGTGGACGCCGAACCGGATCTCGTGGTGGAGGACGCCGACTCCGGGTTCTGCGGCGCGGTGGTCGGCTTCGAAGCCGGCGCGGTGGTGTTGGAGGACCGGCACGGCAAACGGCGCAACTTCCCGCTGCTACCCGCCGCGTTCCTGCTCGACGGTCGCCCGGTCACCCTGCGCCGCCCCGCCCGCGCGCCGGTGCCGGCGGCCCGCCGACGGACGGCGTCCGGTTCGGTGGCGGTGGACAACGTCCGGGCCCAGGTCGCCAAGGCGAGCCGGATCTGGGTGGAGGGCATCCACGACGCTGCTCTGGTCGAGCGGATCTGGGGCGACGACCTGCGGATCGAGGGCGTGGTCGTGGAGCCGTTGGACGGCATCGACGCGCTCGACGCCGACGTACGCGACTTCGGCCCCGCCCCGACCCGGCGACTCGGCGTACTCGTCGACCACCTGGTGCCGGGTAGCAAGGAGAGCCGCATCGTGGCCCGGGTTACCTCGCCGTACGTGCTGGTGACCGGTCATCCCTACGTGGACGTCTGGCAGGCGGTCAAGCCGGCGGCGTTGGGCATCGCGGCGTGGCCGGTGGTGCCACCGGGGCGACCGTGGAAGGAGGGGGTCTGCGCGGCCCTCGGGGTGGCCGAGCCGGCCGACATGTGGCGGCACATCCTGTCCCGGGTGAACAGCTTCGCCGACGTGGAGACGCCCCTGATCAACGCCATGGAACGCCTCATCGACTTCGTCACCGAGCCGGCCTGACCGACTGGTTCGCCTGGTGCGCCGGATCCGCCCGGCCTGCGGGTCAGGGAGCCTCGTCCGGGCTGCGCGTGAAAACGAACGTGGCGATGTCGACCGCCGTCGCCCGTCCGCTGTCGTCGCGCAGCACCGAGAGGATCTCGCCGCTCTCCGGGCCGGAGCGTCCCCGCCAGCGGTCCGTCCCCTCGCGGGTGAACCGGCTCACCCGCTCACCGCGTACGTGGGCGACCAGGTCACCGGCGTCCCAGTGCAGGTCCAGCGGAGTGCCCATCCACCACCAGCGGCCGGTCAGCCCGCCCACCTCGCCATCGGGCGTGGCGGTGGCCGGCCGCCACGGCTGCGGGAACGCTGGCTCGGCGTCCAGCACGCTGGTCAGCAGTCGGCGGCCGAGTCGGGTGATCGGGAAGCCGTACGAGTTGGCGAAGCCGATCACGGCGGTCCGGGTGGGCCGGTGCACGACGAGGGTGGCCACGTACCCGGGCATCGATCCGCCGTGCCCGACGTACACGCGTTCGCCGTCCCGGTAGAGCTCCAGCCCCAGGCCGTGCCCGCCGGTCCAGGAGTCGAGGTCGCCGATCACCACGGGGGAGCACATCTCGGTCAGTGTCTCGGCGGTGAGCACCGACGGGTCGGGGTCGGCCAGGAACGCAGCCCAGCGGCCTAGGTCCTCGACCGTCGACCAGAGCTGCCCAGCGGGGGCCATGGCGCCGGTGTCGGTACGGGGCTCCTCGCGCAACGTGTGGTGCCAGGGGTGGACGACGTAGCCACGGGCGTACGGCTCGGTGGCCGCGTACGTGGTGCGACCCATGCCCAGCGGGCCGAGGATCCGCTGGCCGAGCAGGTCGATCCACGGTGTCCCGGTGAGCCGTTCGAGGACGCCTCCGAGCAGCCCGTACGCCAGGTTGGAGTAGTGGTACGTGTGGTGCGGCGGGTAGGCGATCTTGTGTGCGTCGACGTTGGCGAGCAGGGTTGTCAGATCGACGCCCGCCGCCCGCTCCCACCAGTCGCCCTCGGGTTCGCGTTGCAGGCCGCTGGCGTGGCCGAGAAGTTGGCGCAGGGTGAGCGCCCCGAGGCCGGTGCCCGGCAGGTGCTTCTCCAGCGGGTCGTCGATGGTGAGCCGGCCGGCGTCGCGCAGCTGCATGATCAGGGTTGCGGTCATCGTCTTGCTGATCGAGCCCAGCCGGTACTGCAGGTCGACGTTTGGGCGGGGGTGTTCGCCGGCGGTGGCCAGGTGCGTCAGCGTGCCGTCCCGGACGACGCCCGCCACCAGTGACGGGGCGTGTCCGTCGCGCTGTGCCTGGGCGACCTGGTTGTCGATCTGTCGGGCGGTCTCGGGCAGCAGGGGCAACGGGGTCTCCTCGGGTCGAGTGGCTGTTTTGTGGTGCTTTGCCAGGCTGGACACGGCCTCGCCGAGCCTACTGATCTTCGTGGGGAGGCCGCGCGTGCATTTGCGTGTCACGATCGGGGGGTGGACGCGGTGGTGTGGATCGTATTGGGTGTGGTGCTGGCGGTCGCCGAGATCTTCACGACGACGCTGTTTCTGATCATGTTCGGGGTCGGTGCGTTCGCCGCCGCCGGGGCCGCCGCTCTGGGCGCGCCGGTGGCGGTGCAGGCGCTGGTCTTCGCTGTGGTGTCGGCGTTGAGCCTGGTGGTGGCGCGGCCGGTCATCCGGCGGCACCAACGTTCCGCGCTGGAAAGCGGCGACGAGTCGTTCGGCGTGGAGGCGATCGAGGGCTCCACGGCGCTGGTGCTGGAACGGGTGGACGCCGACCACGGTCTCGTCAAGATCGACGGTGAGCTGTGGACCGCCCGGTCGTACGACACGACGCAGGTTCACGACCCCGGTCAACGGGTTCGGGTGATAAAGGTCCGGGGCGCGACCGCCCTGGTCTGGCAGGACGACGTTTCTTCCGCCGGCGAGTTGCCGGAAGCGAGAGGGTGAACGGCATGACGGTCATTGGGGTGCTGATCATCGCGGTGGCGTTGATCGCCGTGATAACACTGGCCAAGGCGGTGCGGATCGTGCCGCAGCAGCGCCAGGACGTGGTGGAACGGCTCGGTAAGTACAAGCGCACCCTCAGCCCCGGCCTCAACCTGCTGGTGCCGTTCATCGACGCGGTTCGGACCAAGGTCGACATGCGGGAGCAGGTGGTCAGCTTCCCGCCGCAGCCGGTGATCACCTCGGACAACCTGGTGGTCTCGATCGACACGGTTCTCTACTTCAAGGTGGTCGACTCGGTCCGGGCGACCTACGAGATCTCCAGCTTCCTGCAGGCCATCGAGCAGCTCACCGTGACGACGCTGCGTAACGTGATCGGTTCGCTGGACCTGGAGCGGGCGCTGACCAGCCGGGACGAGATCAACCGTCACCTGTCGGGTGTGCTGGACGAGACGACCGGTCGCTGGGGCATCAAGGTGACCCGGGTGGAGATCAAGGCGATCGAACCGCCGGCCAGCATCCGCGACTCGATGGAGAAGCAGATGCGCGCCGAGCGGGACCGCCGCGCGGCGATCCTGACCGCCGAGGGGCACAAGCAGTCGCAGATCCTCACCGCTGAGGGTGAGAAGCAGTCGGCGGTGCTGCGGGCCGATGGTGACCGGCAGGCCCGCATCCTGCAGGCCGAGGGTCAGGCGAAGGCGATCCGGACGGTCTTCGACGCGATCCACCAGGCGAACCCGAGCCAGAAGGTGCTCGCCTACCAGTACCTGCAGGCGCTTCCGCAGATCGCTCAGGGCAGCGCCAACAAGGTCTGGATCGTCCCGGCCGAGCTGACCAAGGCGTTGGAGGGGATGGGTGGCGCTCTCGGTGGGCTGAGCCAGATGGTGGGGGACCTTCCCGCGCCGGAGGCGGCGGACCACGCGAGCCAGGTGGAGCGCGAGGCCGCGGAGGCCGCGGAGGCCGCAGCCGCTGCGGCCCAGCAGATCCACGACGAGGTACGCGTCGCCGAGGCGCAGGCCACCGGCGGGAACAAGCCGCAGGGGCTGCCGGCGCCGGAGCCGGTGTCTCCGCTGAGTCTGGTCGAGGATCCGGGCGACCAGCGCGAGCGCGGCTGACCCGAAACGTCGTCGGACGGATCCGGCGTTAATACGAGAAATGCTCATGGGGCGCTCCGGTGCCTGCCACGATCGGTCCTAGGACGGGTGGTGACCAGGCAACGGGGCGCCCCGGCGCGTCTCGCACCGCTCGTGGACGAGCGAGGTGAACGCATGAAGGATCCGGCGAAGCGGATGTGGTCCTCGGCCCCGGTGCCCGGCGCGCACGACCCGGTGGCCCCGCTGGGCTCCCGCCGTACCGGTGGGGGTTTCGGCGTACTGCCCTTCGTCGGTGAGCCGACCCCGGGCGCACCGGCCACGAACGCCAGTTGGGCCTGGTCGGTGCGGAAGTTCGCGCGGGCCGCCGTGTGGCTGCTGCCCGCGTACGCGATCCTCTACGGCGCGGTGGCGATGGCGAGCGACGGAGGGGTGGGCAACGACCCCTATCCGGCCGACGGGCGGGCGGTCTACCTGATCGGTTGGGTGGCCGCGGTCTGGCTCGGCCTGCTCGCTCTGCTGGCCCTCGCCGGGCTGCTGGCCGCGACCCGCAGCCGCCGGGTGGCCGCCGCCGGGCTGCTGGTCAGCATCGCCGGCACGGTGCTGATGCTGCCCTTCGCCGGGCTCGCCGAACAGACGCCGGTCTTCGGCACCACCGCACGCTCGCTGGTCCTGCTCGGGGCGACGTTCTACAGCGTGGGCTGGTTCCTCACCGGATGGGCGGTGGCCCGTTCGGGCACCTTCAGCCTCGGCGACGGGGTCATGTTGATCATCGCTGCGCCGCTTCTCGGCCTCGGCGGCGCCCTGATCGGTTCGCTACAGACGTTCGGCGCGATCTTCGTACTGATCGCCGGCATCGGCATCGGGTACCGCTCCGGCCGCCTGATGCCCCGCGAAACGGTCCACGACGCGGCCAACGCCAGCCTCTCCACGCCGCCACCCACCGCTTCGGGTGGTCCCATTTCCACAGCCTGATTCGTTCGAATGGGAACCCGGCCAGGGCCTCCGCAGAGGTCCGCTCTCACGGCGGACGGCATTGGCGATGACCGGTGGATTGGTGCTCCGGTGATCTGTCGGATCCCTGACCTTCGTAACGGTGGTGGCCGGCCGTCAATAGCGGGGAGCCGCACGCTGACGAGCAGCGGACGGCGAATGGGCTGACCGCGTTCGGGTTGGTCCTTCAGGGCACTCGACAGCGCGTTGTCGCTGGCAGTGGTGCGGGTCGTCGGCCGGGGCGGGACGCCGTGTCGGCCGGCTGTCACGGCGACCGGCTGCCCGTCGACACCGTCACGCCGGTATCGACCAGGGACCCGGGCGTGTGGCCACGGAAGCACACAGCCCATGCCGACCCGTCCCAATGGCGCGGAACGAATCCGTTTGGTCATTGTCGGGGGACGCAACGTGGAGGTGACCCGCCGGTGGACCGTGCCACCATTGGTGCTCCATTCCCGGCTATGCCGACATTGATGGAGCAATATCGTGGCTGCCCTTCCCCGATTGACCGTGCTGCTCTGCGATAGTGACAACGCCGCTGCCGGACGGCTCTACCAGGAACTTGCCTCCAGCCCACTGGTCGAACGGGTGGTGGCGGTCGAAAGTCTCGCCGACGCCGTTCGCGAGTCGGGCGAGGGGCAATTCGACGTCGTCATCGTCGATCCGCTCAGCACCGATCTGGCCCAGGCAGGCCGATTCGTTCTTTCCCAGACGGGTGAGGGGACCGCCGCGGTGCTCTACGTCGACCTGGCCCGGGTGGAGGAGCAGGCGGTGACCTTCTACCACGGAGACCGCAACCGCCTCCGGGAAGCCTTCACTCTGGACAAACGCACCCCGCCCGGCATGCTGGCGGCGGAGGCCGACGTGGTCCTGACCAACTGCCAGGCGTTTCGACTGCTCGCGACGGGCAGGTCGCGAGCGGATCGGCTCATCGGCGAGGTGCGCGACCGGGCGACCAGCAGTGGTGACAACGAGCTGGGGCGGCTGGTCGAGGACGTGGACCAGGTGCGGATTCTGGAGCACGTCCGGCCTGACCCGGGCCTGGTGCGGCCGAAGATCGCCAGTAACAGCGTCTTCCTGTCGTACCGGTTCAAGGAGGAGGACGGGTTTGTCCGGGGCCTCAGTGGATTGTTGGAGGACCACGGTTTCACGGTGATCACCGGTCGGGCCGCAGACGGATACGTCGGAATGGCGGTGCTCAACCGTATTCGGGAGTGCGAGTTCTTCGTTTCTTTGATGACCCGGGCACGGCAGTTCGCCGAGCCGGGGGAGAAGTTCGCGACGAGCGCCTGGCTGATCGAAGAGAAAGGCGCCGCCCTCGCCTTCAGCAAGTACATGGTGCTGCTGGTGGAGGAGGGGGTGGACGACATCGGAGGACTCCACGGTGACTGGCAACGACACCAGTTCACCGCTCCCACGTTCACCACCGCGGCCCGGGCCGCCGTGCAACAGTTGCGCAACCGTAGTGGGCGGTCGGACTGAGTCGGCCCGAGACGGTATTCGCTCTTCGTCCCCGGGGGTGAGCCGTTCGGGTCAGACAATGCGGCTGATGGTCGATGGCGGTGAGCTTTTCGGTCTGCTAGTCCTGGCAAGTGAGGTGTCGTGCTCGCAGATCGTGAAACAACCCAGGTGCGAAACAGCCATTGTCCGGCGTCATTGCCCTACTATCAGGTCGACGGCAGCTCTGACTTCGTCGGAGGGCGTTGTGGCGGAGACGATCGGCGCGGGGGGCACGGGTGCCGTCGACCTGCCGGTGCCACCGGGTGCCACCGGTGAGGCGAGCTGGTGCCAGTCTCCGCACTTCGAGTGCGAACGGCACCGTCGGGCCGCGCTGGCGGCCATCCACGCCGGTCGGCTGCCCCTCAAGTTCGCGTACGCCGGGAGTGCGGCACACACGCACGACGCGTACGCCGCCACGGACGACTACCTGAGCATGCTCGCCTCCGCCCGACACGAAGCCGAAGCCCTCCTGGCCGCACGGGCGTTGACCGCCGGTGCGCTTGCGGTCGCGGAGATCGGCCCGGGCAACGGCAAGCGCAGCAGCGCCTTCCTCAGCCGACTGACCAGCCTCGGCCATCCCTGCCGGCGCTACCTCGCGTTGGACTTCAGTGCCACCCTGCTCGCCATCGCCTGCCACCGGTTGGCCCACTTCGCCAATGGGCAGATGAGCGTTGACTCTCACGTGTGGGACATCGAGTCTGGCGCATCCGAGAGTGTCGAGCGGTGGCGGCCCGGTCCTGAACCGGTGGTCGTCTGCCTGCTCGGGCACACCCTCGGCAACCTGGAGTGCCCGTCCGCCGCCCTGGCCAACATCCGGGCCTCACTGCGCCCACACGACGTGCTGGTGCTGAGCGTGGTGGTGGGCCGACCGGACGAGCCGGAGGCGACGGTGCTGTCGCCGTACCGGTGCCCGGAGTTCCGTGACGCGGCCCTGGAGCCGTTGCGCGCCGCCGGCCTGCCCGAGGTCGACCTGGATTTCGTGCTGCGCTGGCGGGACGGGGTGGTGACCGGCGAAGCGGTGCTCCGACGCCCCGGGGTCCTGGACGGCACGGAGGTGCCGGCGGGTCATCGCATCCGCTGCTTCCAGTCCCGCAGGTTCAACTATCCCGACGTCATCGCCGCCGTCCGGGAAGCAGGGTGGCTCATCCGCAACGCCGTGTTGGCGCCCGGAAGCCATCATTTGGTGATCACGGCTTCGCGAGGGTGAGGGAGTGGCGGACATGACCGAGCGAAAGGGGGCGCCTGGGAGGGTCTCGCCCGCCGACCTGATCGACCGGGCGCGCAGGGCCAGCCTCTTCTATCGGGCCTCCTACGAGGGCACCGACCCCAACTGCGTACGGCTACCCGGTGCGGCGATGGACGAACTGGTGCAGGGGCTCGTCGCCGGCGTGCGTGACGAGCTGTGCCAGATAGTCCCGTACACCACTGTCGGCCGGCCCGCCGACCCGTTCTCCCGGGCGGTGTTCCGCCAACTGGCGCAACGCGTGACCGTGCGCCGGATGTACCTGGTGCCGGGGGAGGACGTAGGCACCGGGGAGATCGACAAGCAGTTGGCGGAGGACCGTCGGCACGACCTGGACGCGGTCATGGTGCCGGTGTTCATCGCCGGCGAACGTCCCATGGTGCCGATGACGGACATGTGGCTGATCGACGGTCAGGTGGTGGTCCGGCAGGAGGTGGGCGGGGACGGCCTCGCGTCCTGGGTGGTCAGTGGCCACTCCGAGGAGGTGAGTCGGGCCCGGTTGCTCTGGGATCGCCTGATGACCCGGTCCTGCCTCCCCGACCGCGGCCGGCCGCGCCGGCCCGGCCCGGAGCTGACCCGCTGGCTGCTTCAGTCGGCCAACATGTTGTACGCGATGGCCCCGATGTCCTGCGGACCGTCGCATCTGGACAACGCCGGGTGCTCCTGGTACCACCAGGCGTGGCAGTATCTCCGCCTCTTCGACATGGTCAGCAGCCCGCAGTGGCACGCCGAGTTCTACGCCGCCCAGGTGGCCGAGGCGGTCCGCCGGGGAGCACGCCGGGTGCTGATCAGTGGTACCGCCGACTACACCATCCTCGCCTTCCTCCTGGAGGCGGTGCGCTCGTCGGTCGGCCGCATCCCCGCGGACCTGGACGTGCACGTGCTCGACAAGTGCCGGACGCCGCTCCTGGCCTGTGACTGGTACGCCAAGCAGGTCGGCAGTCGGGTCCAGGTGCACCATGCCGACGTGACCTGCCCCGAGGCGGTTGCCCGGCTCGTCGAGGACGGTCGCTTCGACCTGGTGTTGGCCGACGCGTTCCTGACCCGGTTCAACCGCGCCTCGGCGGACACGGTGATCGGTAGCTGGTCCGCCCTGTTGAATCCGGGCGGCTCGGTGATCACCACTGTCCGGCTGCACCCGGGCAACGAGTGGCCCAGGGACGACGAGGAGCAGGACGACCGCCATCGGGTGTTGGATCTCGTGGACGACTTCGAGCTGAGGTTCCGCGAGCGGGCCGCCGGTTGGCGCGGACTGCTCTCGGTGGAGCTCGACGAACTCGCCGACGCGGCCCGCCGCTACGCGACCCGGATGGCCAGCCACGACCTCGGTGACGCCGACGAGGTGCGGGCGGCGTTCAACCGGGGCGGATTCCGAGTGTCCGATTCGGACGTCAAGGCCGTCGACGGTGAACTGGTGCGGACCCAGTACCTCCGCCTGCGCGTGGACCTGCCCTGCGACAGCGGGAGGACCGGCGGTTAGCATCAACGTGTCGTGGTGACGTGTTTGACCCACGGTGATCGCCGAAGGGGGGGTCGGTGCCCGACTATTCGCCCTGGACGGCCGTCAACGCGCTCAGCCCGAACGCCGGCACGTACGAGTTGCTCACCGCAGCCCACACCGACCTCCTCGCCCAGGCCGCCATGCTCAACGAGCGGCCCGTCGCGCTGCGGGTCGTGAGCGCCACCCCGGAGTTCCGCGAGGGCAAGGGGGACCAGCTACTCATCCGGGTCGAGACGATGGGGCAGCGCACCCAGGTGGGCCTCTCCGAGAAGGTCGTCCGAGCCACCGTGAACGGGGACCGGACGCACGGTGTCACACCGTTGGCGCTGCTCTCGTACGCCCTGCAGAAGGACCCGTTCGGTCCCGGCTGGCGACCCAAGCGGGTCGGCAACGCCCAGCTGCCCTCCGAGAAGGTGCTGAAGTACTACGCCCGGCTGCACCGGTCGACTGCCTGTTCCACCCAGGTGGAACAGCATCTCGAGGCGGGCCGGGACGTGGTGGTCATCGGTGAGCACGGGTGCGGTAAGTCCGCGCTGGTGGCCAACGCCGCCGAGAAGCGGCTCGACCAGGGCGACGCGGTCGTCTGGCTCAACCTCACCGACCCGGCCGACGGTCCGGAGTCGATCGTGCTGGCCCTGTTGGAGCAGGAGGCCGGCCGCAGTGGGCGTTACCTGGTCGTCCTGGAGAACCTGCACGCGAACCTGCCGCGGCTCAACGAGATGTTCGCCTGCCTGACCCGGCTGCGCACGGACTTCAAGCTCAACGTGCAGGTGCTCGCGTCGAGCTGGAAGTCGGCCGCCGCCATCCTCGCCCGCGGTGAACCGACTCGCGATCTCCGGCAGGTTCTCGCCGAGGGGCGCGAGTTGGTCCGGCAGTTGCTGGTCGACAGCGGTGTCGACGAGGCGAGCTGGCCGACGATCCGGCAGTTGGCACAGAACGACGCACACATCGCGTTGACCGCGATCGAGCTGTACGAAAGTCGCGGCACGGTGCCCACCGAAGCGGATCTGGAGGAGCACTACACCGGACAGGTGACCAGCGACGACCAGCGCGAGGTGCTCTACCGCCTGGCCTGCCTGGGGGTGCTGGAGCTACAGATGGCCACCCGGGAGGCGGGCTCGTTGGAGCCGGCGCTGCGTCAGCTGCGCGACGACAGTCTGGTGTACCAGATCGACGGCGCGTACCTGATCGGCTCCCGCCGTCGGGCCCAGCTGGTGATGAACCACGCCCGCCGGCACTGGGACGCCGATCGCCGCTGGAAGAGCCCGGAGCGCAACGTGTGGCTGCACCTGCAGCGTGGCGGGGAACGCCTGATGCAGGCGACGCTCGGGCGGCTCGACCAACTGGTCTCGCCGGACACGGCGCGTACCGACACTCTGCACCTGTTGAGCACCTGGGAAACCCTGATCCGGCTCGGTCGCTCGATGCGGCGACGGAGTGCCGAGGACTCGTCCTGGGGGGACAACCTCGGGGCTGCCGTCTTCGCCGCGAGCGCGCTCAGCCAGCTCAACCACATCGACTCCTGGCATGAGATCGCCAAGGGGGTGCGCCAGCGCTGGAGCTACGACGCGCCCGGCCACACGCTGCCCGAGCCGGTCGGTGGTGTGACCGCCGACCACGAGGACTTCGTGGAGATCCAACAGTCGATGGCGCAGGAAGACTCGATCTTCGGGCCCGCGCCGCACCTCGCCGGCATGACCGCCGACCAACTAGACACCGGACGCATGTACCGCAACTGGGTCCTCGGTCTCCTGCTCGGGTTCGAGGGCGCCGCACCGGTCGTCCACCAGGACCAGGAACGAATCGACCAGCTGATCGAGGTGGCTCGCGAGGCCCAGGAGGAGGACGGCAACTTCTACCCGGCGCGGGTGCCGTGGGTGACGGCCCGGGTGGTCCTCGGTCTGTGCCAGGCGAATCTGCGGGTCGACCATCCGGTGGTTCGAGACGCCTGTAACTGGCTCCTGCGGCAGGTCGCCGAGGGTGGGCCGTTCGACAACTGGTGGCGTAGCGGCACCGGCTCGTGGAACCGCGAGGAGGCGACCACCGCCATGTGTCTCAGCGCCCTGGTTCGTGCCGGGGTGCCGATGCGGCCGGAGATGGCGACCGCGCACGCCTGGCTGATGGGACGCGAAGGGGAGTGGGCCACCCCGGGGCGGGAGATCGACATGTCGCAGGTGCTGGAGGCGACGCTGCTCTGCACCGAGGCCGTCAACGGCACTCGGGAACACCTGATGACGCTGTTCCAGCGGATCGCCACCGAGCGGAGAAGCCCGACGTTGCTGGCCACCGCCCCCGAGGAGCGGCTGCGCATTCCCTTCGTGGCAGCCCAGCTCGCCGACATCGTGTGGCGGATCGTGCAGTTGGAGAGCCTGAAGCTGTTCGGCGACGTCATCAACCAGGGGCGGCCGGAGCCGTCCGAGCCCTCGGAGGTGGCAGTGGTGGCCGAGACCGTCGCGACGTCCGCCGTCGGCCCCACCCTGACCAGGCGTCAGCTCCGGGAGTGGCAGAAGGGGTGCGAGCAGATCGAGGGGACCATCCGGGACCGGATCAGCAAGCGCGACGGGCCGATGCGGACGCCGACGGTGGAGAAGGTGATCAATGAGCAGTTGGCCTACCGGGCTCAGCTGATGAGGCTGACCATCCAACTCGACGAGCAGTCCGACCTGGAGGTGCTGGAGCAGATCGACGCCCTCGGCAACCGGGTCTGCGGCGTCGCCTGGCCGGATCTGCCCTGGCCCGACACGAGATCGGAAGCACCCTCGTGAGCATCGCGGTACCAGCGCCGTCAACGCTGAACTTCCTGGCTGGGCTCTTCGCCGGGGCCGGGATCAACATGCTCACCTCCGTCTCCACCGGCCCCGCCGATCCGGGGGTCTCCACCGGCAAGGTGGCGCTGGACTCGGCACTCTGGGTGGTCGCCGCCGCTTTCCTGACCTGGGCGGCGCACCTGTTCCAGGCGGCCGAGCGGGACGCCGACCTCTACATCGATCGCGACTTCAGCGAGCCCGAGAAGCAGGAGATCCGGCAGGAGTACCTCCGTCGCGCGTTGCGTCGGGCGCGGCTGCCGCTGATGATGACGGTTCTGGCGCTGGTGTGCGCGGTGCTCCTGTTGCCCGGTTTCATCCGCTGGAGCAGCGTGCTGGGTGGTTGACCGGGTGGCCCGCGCCACGGTTATCGGTGAATTGCCTGACAATTGTGGCCCAGGCTTGGCCGACTGCCGCACCTCGTGGCAATCCTGGGGAACATGGCCGCCTCCCGCTCGCCGCTGTCGCGGCTGTTCACCGTGCTGCTCGCCGGCGTGCTGGCCGGGCTCGTCCTGGCAGTCGCCGCGCTTCCGGGCAACCTGCTGCTCGGGCTCAGCGCCCGTGCCGCCCTCGGGTCGTACGCCGCGTTGCCGGCCTCGCTGAAGACCCCGGCGACGCCGCAGCGCTCGTACCTCTACGCCAACGACGGCAAGACGCTGATCACGACGTTCTACGACGTGAACCGCACCGACGTCCCGTTGGCGGACATCGCCCCGGTGATGCGGCAGGCGATCGTGGCCGCAGAGGACCGGCGCTTCTACGACCATGGTGGCGCCGACCTGCGCGGACTCACCCGGGCGCTGGTGGCCAATATCAAGGGCGGCGGCACCGAGCAGGGCGGCTCGACGCTGACCATGCAGTACGTCCGCAACGTGCTCAAGACCGACCCCACCCGCACCGCCGAGGAGCGCGCCGCCGCGACCGACCCGACCATCGGACGCAAGATCCAGGAGATCCGGTACGCGAGCGCGCTGGAGAAGAGCCTCGGCAAGGACGAGATCCTCGGCCGGTACCTGAACATCGCCTACTTCGGCTCCGGCGCGTACGGGGTCGCGGCGGCCAGTCAGCGCTACTTCGGCAAGACGCCGGCACAGCTGACCCTCGCCGAGTCGGCCCTGCTCGCCGGCCTGGTGCAGTCCCCGGACGCGTACAGCCCGATCGACGGGGACAAGGACGACGCGCTGGCTCGCCGGTCGTACGTGCTGGACTCGATGGTCGCCACCAACGCGATCACCGCCGCGCAGGCCGCCCAGGCCAAGGCGGAGCCGCTGGCCCTGCACCCGACCGCCCAGCCCAACGGCTGCACCGCGGTCTCGCAGGGCCACGACGACTGGGGCTTCTTCTGCGACTACCTGCGTCAGTGGTGGCGGGGCCAGCCGGCGTTCGGTGCCACGGTCGCGGAGCGCGAGCAGGCCCTGCGCACGGGTGGCTACACCGTGGTCACCTCGCTGGACCCGAAGATCCAGGCCACCGCGCAGCAGCAGGCCACCAAGGTCTACGGGTACGACAACAAGCGCGCTCTGCCGATCGCGGCGGTCCAGCCGGGCACCGGGCAGGTCCTGGCGATGGCGGTCAACCGGCACTACAGCCTGGCCGACAACCCGGCCGGGCAGGCGAACCACCCGAACACCGTCAACCCGTTGATCTCCGGCGGTGCCAGCGTCGACGGTTACCAGGCGGGTTCGACGTTCAAGCTGTTCACCATGCTCGCCGCGCTGGAGTCTGGTCGTACCCTCTCCACCGGCTTCGACGCGCCGGCCAAGCTACCCACCCGGTACCCCGCCGAAGGGCCGGGCAGCTGCGACGGCCACTGGTGCCCGGCGAACGCCAACCCGGACTGGATGGACGGGTACCGGATGATGTGGGACGGCTTCGGCCGCTCGGTGAACACCTACTTCGTCTGGTTGGCCGAGCAGGTCGGCCAGGACAAGGTCGTCGAGATGGCGAAGCGGCTCGGTATCACCTTCCGAGCCGACTCGGATGCCGCCTTCGCCGAGGACAACGCCGCTAACTGGGGTTCGTTCACCCTCGGCGTCGCTGCCACCACCCCGCTGGACCTGGCCAACGCGTACGCCACGGTGGCCGCCGAGGGCACCTACTGCACCCCGGTGCCGGTGGTCTCGGTGACCGACGCGAGCGGTGCGAAGGTGCCGGTCGGCCAGCCGTCCTGCAAGCGGGTCCTCGACCCCGACGTCGCCCGTGCCGCGACGGATGCCGCTCGCTGCCCGGTCGGCCAGCAGTCCGCGTTCGGACAGTGCAACGGTGGTACCGCGACCGGCGTGAACGACATCCTCGACGGCCGGCCGGTCGCGGGCAAGACGGGCAGCTCGGAGCAGAACTCCACCGAGACGTTCGTCGGTTTCACCCCGCAGGTCGCGGTGGCCGGCATCGCCGCCAACCCGGACGACCCGGCCGACTCGGTGGGTTCCGCGGTGCAGACCAGGGTGATCGACGCGGTCGCCCGGGTCATCGCCACCGCCGTCAAGGGTCAACCGGAGAAGGCGTTCGCCGCGCCCAGCCGCGAGCTGGCCGGCGACCCGCACCGCCCCGCGGAACGCCCTGCGGTCCCGGACCGTCAGGAGCAGCCCACCCAGGACCCCCGCTCGGCCCTGCAACGCTGGCTGGACCGTCGCGGCTGACCTCGCAGCGTGCCGGCGCCTCCGCACCAACGATGCGGAGGCGCCGGCCGAACGGTGCGGGTGGGTTACGCGCGCTTCAACTGGTCGAAGTCGACAACCTGGTCCGCCGCCGGCGCTTTCAGCTCGTCGAAGGTCGCGCCGAAATCGCTGAACGTGATCTGGCCGGCCGCGTCCTGACCGCCCTCCATCCGGACCGGGTACGGCTCACCGGTGGTGGCGATGTAGAGCGTGCCGTTCTTGTCGCCGTCCACGAGGCCGACGGTTTTCACGCCGTCGATCTCCTTGGCCTCACCCTTGGTCATGGTGCCGTCGGGCTTGAGCAGCTGTTCGACGTTGGCGACGTCGAACAGTTGGGTGAAATCGTCCTTCTCGGAGACCTTGGCCCACTTGTCGCCCATCAGTTTCACGATCTCGCCCGACGCCTGGGCGCCGGCGTTCTTCGCCCAGAACTTCTCGTCCGGCCGGATGTACTGTTGGCCGGCCACCGAGAGCAGTTCCACGGTGCCCTCGGTCGTGGACACCTGACCAGCCAGGTCACTGCCGGTCATCTTGAAGTCGAGGGTCATCTTCTGGCCGTCGTTGTCGATGTCACCGGCCAGGCGGTAGGACTTCGCGTTCTTCACCGCCGTGGTGGCGCGTTGCAGCGCCTCGTCCGGTGCGAGCGCGGCGACACCGTTGTCCGCCGGGGCATTCGACGCCGGCTGTCCGCCGTCCCCGTTTCCGTCGCCGCAACCGGTCAGCAACGCCATCGCCACCACAGCGACCAGGCCTCGTCTGATTGTCGTCGATCTCATCGTCGGCTCCCTTATGCCACCCCCCGTGGGTGAGCAGACAGCCAGGTACCCATGATCGATCACGGGCAATCCTTCGATGTGTCGGAGATCCCGGATCGGTGCGGCGCCCCGCTCAGCCCTTGCGGCGGCGGGGACGGTAGCTGGCGAGCGTCGCCGGTAGGCCGCGGCGGACGATCCCGGCCCAGTCGGTGTCGCCGCGCAGTACCGCCGCGGCGGTCTTGCGGGCCTGCTCGGCGGTGAAGTGCGGCGGAAGCATCAACTCGGCCGGGTCGACCAGGGCGTTGATCACCACCGGTCGGTCGGCGGTCAGCGCCCGCTCCCACACGTCGGGCACCTGCTCTGGTGAGTCGACCAGCTCACCGCGGAGCCCGAGCACCTCCGCCCACTGGTGGTAGGCGATGTCTGGCAGCTGCTGGCTGTCCGGGAACATCGGCGTCCCCTCGGTGGAGCGCTGTTCCCAGCTGACGAACGCCAGGTCCCGGTTGTTGAGCACGAGCACCACGAACCGGGGGTCGGCCCAGCTATGCCAGTACTTGGCCACGGTGATCAGCTCGTTGACCCCGTTCATCTGCATGGCGCCGTCGCCGATCAGCGCGACGAGCGGCCGGTCCGGGTGGGCGAACTTGGCACTCAGCGCGTATGGCATGGCGCCGCCCATGGACAGCAGCGTGCCGGACAGGCTGGCCAGCATCCCGGGGCGGACCTGGATATGTCGGGCGTACCAGGCGGTGGTGGTGCCGCAGTCGACGGCGAGCAGCACGTCGTCGGGCAGCCGTTCGTTGAGGGTGTGGAAGAGCAACTGCGGGTTGACCGGGTCGGCGGTCTGCTCGGCCAGGTCGCGTTGCACCCGACGCCAGGCCGAGGTCGCCTCGGCGATCTCCGCCCGCCAGGCGGTCGGCGCGGGGCCGGGGCCCAGCTCGTCCAGCAGCGCCCGCAGGGTGGGGCGGGCGTCGCCGGTCAGGTTCACCTCGGTCGGGTACCGCAGCCCGAGTTGGGTGCCGTCCAGGTCGATCTGTACCGCGCGGGCCTGTCCGGGTTCCGGGTAGAACTCCGAGTACGGCATGTTGCTGCCCACGATCAGTAGCCGGTCGCACCCGGTCATGAGCTGCCAACTCGGACGGGTGCCGAGCAACCCGATCGCGCCGGTCACCCACGGCTCGCGATGGTCGACGGCGGTGAACCCGAGCAGGGCGGTGGCCACCCCGGCACCGAGCCGGTCGGCGATCTCACGGACCTCGTCACGCGCGCCGAGCGCGCCCTGCCCGACCAGCATCGCCACCCGCTGCCCGCCGCGCAGCACCTCGGCGGCCCGGCGTACGTCCGCCTCCGGCGGCACTGTCGGCGTGCTGCTCGGCGCGTTGCTGGTCTGGTAGTAGCCGTGGGCGTGCGGCGGGTCCACGACTGCCGGCTCGTCCTGGATGTCGAGGGGCAGGACGAGGGCGGTGACGGTACGTCGGGCCAGCGCGGTGCGGCACGCGCGGTCGACCAGGTGCCGGACCTGCGCGGGGTGGTCGAGCTGGGCCAGGAAGGCCGCCGCCACGTCCTTGTAGAGGGCGAGCAGGTCGACCTCCTGGTAGTAGCCGCCACCTTCGGCGGTGGTCGCGGTGTGCCCGACCAGGGCGACCACCGGCTGGTGGTCGAGCTTCGCGTCGTACAGGCCGTTGAGCAGGTGGATGGCGCCCGGCCCGCTGGTGACGAGGGCGCAGCCCAGCGGGCCGCCGCCGTACTTGACGTGCGCGGACGCGGCGAAACCGGCGGTCTCCTCGTGGCGTACCTGGATGAACTGGGCGCGCTCGTTGGTGCGTTGCAACGCGGAGGTCATGCCGTTGATGCCGTCGCCGGGGAAGCCGAAGTAGCGGTGCACGCCCCAGCTGAACAGTCGCGACACGATGTGGTCGGCGACGGTCGGGTGCCGGGGCAGAGCGCCCGCTTGGTGCGGTGCCGTGTGGTCCGTGCTCACCTGGCTGGTCCTTCCCGTCGGATCCCTGTTACGCCGGTCATTCCCCTTCTTCCCGGGGCAAAACACCCCGACTGGCGGGCGTCGGAGTGGGAGGCTCGCCGTCCGGCAGAATCGTCGGGTGCCCGTCCACCAGATCACCGACCCTGACGACGACCGGATCGCCGACTACCGAGCGCTCACCGACGTCGAGCTGCGCACCCGCTGGGAACCGCCGCACGGACTTTTCATCGCCGAGGGGGAGCTGGTGCTGCGCCGGGCGCTGCGCGCGGGCTACCCGGCCCGCTCGTATCTGGTCGACGCCAAACGGATCGACCAACTCGCCGACCTGGACACCGGCGACGCGCCGGTCTACGCCGCGACCCAGGACGTGCTGCAACAGGCCACCGGTTTCCACGTACACCGGGGGGTGCTGGCGTCGTTCCACCGCCGGTCGCTGCCGACGGCGACCGAGGTGCTCGCCGCCGCGCGCCGGGTCGTGATCCTGGAGGACGTCAACAACCACACCAACCTCGGGGCGATCTTCCGGGGTGCCGCCGCGCTCGGCATCGACGCGGTGCTGCTGTCGCCGACCTGTGCCGACCCGCTGTACCGGCGCAGCGTGCGGGTCAGCATGGGGGAGGTGTTCGCGGTGCCGTACGCCAAGCTCGATCGCTGGCCGGCGGGCCTGGACCAGGTGCGGGAGGCCGGCTTCACGGTGCTCGCCATGACGCCCGCGCCGGACGCCGTACCCATGCAGCGGTTGACCCCGGCGCAGCGCGAGCGGGCGGCGCTGCTGCTCGGAGCAGAGGGCCCCGGCCTCACCGCGGCGGCCCAGTCGGCCAGCGACGTGCGGGTGGTCCTCCCGATGCGGCGCGGTGTCGACTCGCTGAACGTTGCCGCTGCGGCGGCGGTGGCGTTCTGGGAGCTGGGTCGCGACGACCCGCCGGGCGACAGCGAGTAGTCGGCTTCGACTTGCATGCCCATACGTTCTATTGCATAATTTTCCCGTGTCCAAGGTTCTCACCTCCCTGCCCACCGGCGAACGTGTCGGCATCGCCTTCTCCGGCGGCCTCGACACCTCGGTCGCTGTCGCGTGGATGCGCGACAAGGGCGCGATCCCCTGCGCCTACACCGCCGACATCGGCCAGTACGACGAGCCCGACATCGCCTCGGTGCCCGGTCGTGCGCTCAGCTACGGTGCCGAGTTGGGCCGCCTGGTCGACTGCCGCGCCGCCCTGGTCGAGGAGGGCCTTGCGGCGTTGACCTGCGGCGCCTTCCACATTCGCTCGGGCGGGCGGGCGTACTTCAACACCACACCGCTGGGCCGGGCCGTCACCGGGACCCTGCTGGTCCGGGCGATGATCTCCGACGACGTCCAGATCTGGGGCGACGGCTCGACGTTCAAGGGCAACGACATCGAGCGGTTCTACCGGTACGGCCTGCTGGCCAACCCGATGCTGCGCATCTACAAGCCGTGGCTCGACACCGCCTTCGTCACCGAGCTGGGTGGGCGTAAGGAGATGTCGGAGTGGCTGCTGGAGCGCGGCCTGCCCTACCGGGACAGCACCGAGAAGGCCTACTCGACCGACGCCAACATCTGGGGCGCCACGCACGAGGCGAAGACCCTGGAGCACCTCGACACCGGCATCGAGACGGTCAACCCGATCATGGGAGTCCGGTTCTGGGACCCGTCGGTGGAGATCCCGACCGAGGACGTCACCATCGGCTTCGACCAGGGCCGCCCGGTGACGATCAACGGCAAGGAGTTCGGCAGCGCCGTCGACCTGGTGCTGGAGGCCAACGCCATCGGCGGCCGGCACGGCCTGGGCATGTCGGACCAGATCGAGAACCGGATCATCGAGGCCAAGAGCCGGGGCATCTACGAGGCACCCGGCATGGCGCTGTTGCACGCCGCGTACGAGCGGCTGGTCAACGCCATCCACAACGAGGACACCCTGGCCAACTACCACAACGAGGGTCGCCGCCTCGGCCGGCTGATGTACGAGGGCCGCTGGCTGGACCCGCAGGCGCTGATGCTGCGCGAGTCGTTGCAGCGCTGGGTCGGCACCGCCGTCACCGGAGAGGTGACGTTGCGGCTGCGCCGGGGCGAGGACTACTCGATCCTGGACACCACCGGTCCCGCGTTCAGCTACCACCCGGACAAGCTGTCGATGGAGCGCACCGAGGACTCGGCGTTCGGCCCGTCGGACCGGATCGGCCAGCTCACCATGCGTAACCTGGACATCGCCGACTCGCGGGCGAAGCTGGAGCAGTACGCCTCCCTGGGCATGGTCGGTGGTGGTGCGGCCCCGCAGCGGGTGATCGGCGCCGCTCAAGCGGCTTCGACCGGGCTGATCGGCGCCATGCCGGAGGGCGGCGCGGAAGCCATCGCCTCCCGGGGCGTCGCCTCCGCCGAGGACGAGGCGCTCGACCGCGCCGCCATGGAGTTCGGCGTCGACTAGGCCGGCGCACCCACGTCGCCGCCCGCTGTTCGAGATCCGGCGTCACGGACGGTAGCGTGGCGGCCGTGTTCCCTACCGTCCGTGAGGTCCTCGCCCTGGACCCCGTCCGCCACGGTGCGCCGCGTGTGGTCGCCGGAGACGCGGGGCTGGACCGACCCGTGCGGTGGATACACATCGCCGAGGTGCCGGACATCGCCACTCTGCTCGGCGGCGGCGAGCTGGTACTCACCACCGGCATCGGCCTGCCCGGGGACGACGCGGGGCTGCGCGCGTTCATCGGCGACCTGGCCGACGTCGGCGTCTCCGGGCTCGTCGTCGAGCTGGGTCGCCGCTACCTCAGCGGGGTGCCCCGGGTGATGGTCGCCGCCGCCGACCGGCGCGGACTTCCCCTGGTGGAGCTGCGCCGGGCCACCCCGTTCGTGCGGATCACCGAGGCGGTGCACGCGCTGATCGTCGACGCGCAGCTCACCGAGCTGCGCGCCACCGAGGAGATCCACCAGCGCTTCAACGACCTGTCCGTCGAGGGCGCCGACACCGCCGAGGTCATCCGGCAGGCCGCCGAGCTGTCCGGGTGCCCGGTGGTGCTGGAGAACCTGTCCCGGCAGGTGCTCGGGTACGACCCTGCGGGCGAGAGCGCCGAACTGCTGCTCGACGGCTGGGAGCAACACTCCCGGCGGATCCGGCTGGCCGGGCGCACCGCGTACGACCCGGACAGCGGTTGGCTGGTCACCTCCGTCGGGGCGCGAGGTCAGGACTGGGGGCGGCTGCTGCTGCGCTGGCCGGCCAGCGGCGACGTTCCCACCGCCCGGTCCGGCGAACCGACCGCCGGCCCGCCCACCCGGCTGACCATTCTCATCGAACGGGCCGCCTCCACCCTCGCGCTGGGCCGACTGATCCGGCGCGACGCCGAGGGGCTGGAGCGGCAGATCCACCGCACCCTGCTCACCGCGCTGCTCGACCACTCCCGGCCGGTGGACGAGGTCGCGTTGCGGGCCAAGGCGCTCGGGGTGGTGCTCGACCGCCGGCACCTGGTCGGCGTGATGGTCCGACACCGGGCCGAGGACCTGGTCTCCGAGAGCGGGCCGGAGGCAGCTCAGGCCCGGTTGCGTGACCTTTCCGAGGCGGTCGGCCAGGCGCTGCGGGAGGCGAAACTGACTGCGCTGACCAGCGCGGTCGACGACAACTCGGTGGGCGTTCTGCTGGCGCTGACCGACCCGGCCGCCGAGGACCGCGCGCTGTCCGCGTTCGCAAGCGCACTACGTCGGGTACGCCTCGACGCCGGCACCGGCCGGGCCACGTCCGGCGCTGAGGCGTCCCGTCCGGCGTCCGGCGCGGACGTGTCCCGTTCGGCGTTCGGTGTGAACCCCTCCAGGGTCGGGTTCGGTGTCGAGGCCGCTCGGGTGGCATCGGGTGCGGAACCGTTCCGGGGTGCCGGCGGTGTTCCGGGTGGGGTGATCGTGGCTGCCGGATCCGGGGTGAGCAACCTGCGGGAGGCACGACGGTCGCTGGTCGAGGCGCGGCAGATCGCCGAGGCGGCCCGCCGGGACCGGCGTGACCTGCCGATCTTCCGGCTCCCGCACGTCGGCCTTGCCGGGCTGCTGCACCTGCTGCGCGACGAGCCCCGGTTGCAGACCTTCGTGGAGCGCGAGCTCGGCGCCCTGCTGGAGTACGACGCCCGTCACCCGCGGGAGCAGCTACTCGACACGCTGCGTGCGTATTTGGAGCAGGGCCGCAACAAGTCGGCCGGTGCCGCCGCCGCCCACCTGTCCCGACCGGCCTTCTACGAACGCCTGGCCCGCATCGCCCGAATCCTGGACGTGGACCTCGATTCGGTAGAGGCCAGCCTCTCCCTACACGTAGCCCTGCTAGCCCTGGAAGCAGTCCGAGCCCCCTGAGTCCCGCCCGCGCCCGCGCCGCCACCCTGGCCTTCGCCCGTGCCCGCGCCGCCACCCTGGCCCAGGCCCGCGCCGCCACGACGGCCCTCGCCCGTGCCCGCGTCGATCATGGAGTTGTGGTGGCGTGCAAAAGTCGCGAAACCGCCTATTGCGCCCACCGTAAGGCGATGATCGACGCGGGCGGGGCCAGCCTTGCGGGGTGGGGCATGTGCGTCCGGCACGCTATGGAGTTGATGCCGTGAACGAATCGCTCGGCTCCGCTCGGCTCCGCTCGGCTCCGCTCGGCTCGGCTCGGCCGGGCCGGGCCAGGCCGGCTCGGGTCGGGACTGCTCGGGTTGGGTTGGGGTCGACCAAGCCCCGATTCGTCTACGACATCAGCTCCAAAGGAGCAGCGACACACTCCCCGGGGCGGGGCGGGGCGGGGCGGGGCGGGGCGGGGCGGGGCGGGGCGGGCCGGGCGAGAGCTCGTCCTTGTTGCCCTGACCGGCGCAGAGGCCGTAACCGGGAGGAAGTAGGTCCTCCGAGTTAGGTGAGGGAGGTCAGGGCTTTTGCGTAGGTCGGGGGGATGTGGTTGGGGCCGCCCGGGGTGAAGACATCCGACGTCGCTACTGCGGACCAGGCTGTTGCGGGGACCGCCTCCACCAGGGCTTGGATCACCGGGGCGTCGCGCCACTGCTCCTGTTCGGCGAGCAGGCCGAGGGCCACCACCGACTCCTCGACCTCGCCGACGCACTCGAACGGCTTGTGCCCGTCCACACCCAGCAGCTCGCGGTAGCCGGGGATCTGCTCCGGGTCGGCGAGCAGGTCACCGCCGAAGATGTGGGTGACCCGCTCACGCGGCATGAACGGCGCCATGGCCAGGAAGACGAAGCGGCACTTCGGGCAGTCGCGGCACCAGCGCTCGCTCGCGTCGTGCAACTTGAAAGCGGCGTTGCAACTGGTCACCACGTCGTCGTACCGGGTGATCTCGGCGAACAGTCGTGCGATGTGCAGCTCCGACAATGACCGCAGCAGCGAGAAGTACGGCTCGGTCAGGCCGGCGTGCTCGGCCAACGCCCCCCGCAGCAGCCCTTCCGCCTCGACACCCTTGGACCACTGGTGGTTGATCTCGTGGCCGTCCCAGACCAGGTTCGGGTCGGACGCCGAGCGCTCGTTGGACATCACCACCGGGCCCAGCCCGTGCAGCACGGCGGTGGCCACCGCGATCAGCGAGTTGATCGCCGTGACCGGAATGTGCCCGTTCAGGGCACCAGCCCTGTTCAAGTCGAACAACACCGGGTCGATGCGCCGCCGGGCGGCCAGCGGAGTCAGCCCGGACGCCTCGTTCACCGCGACGATCACGTGGTTCGGGTTGACCGAGAACGGCACCGGGTCCAGCTCGGCGCGACGAAGCGCCTCCAGGCTGACGATCGAGTCTTTGCCGCCACCCACCGCGGAGAGGGGACGACGGTCGGAGTCGTCGTACACCCGGGGAGGCTCCGGCGAGCCGGCCGGCACCTCCGGGCGCAGCTGGAGCACGTGCGGCAGCTGGTTGCGGTACGCGTACTCCGCGAGGCCCTTGGTGTAGATGGCCGTGACGTAGTCGACGGTGGCCGCGCCCAACGGCGCCGGCAGCACGAGGCGGGGCGGCGCGGCCGCCTTGTAGTAGCTGACGCCGGCGACGAGGTGCAGCACCTCCAGCACCCGGTTGAGAGTCGCCACCGTCTCGTCCGAGGGCGGCTCCGCCGGCAGCGGAAGGGTGATCACCTCGGTGAACCGCTGCTCACCGGCCGGACCGGTCAGGGTGTAGTCGAACAACACCTCGCCGGTGGCGAAGTCGATCGAGTAGGACGGGAAGGTGAAGGCGTCCATCCGCCGGAGCTGCTCGTTGGGCACACGCCATACTAGGCCCTGGTTCGTCCGGCCGTGTCCGGACCGGGCCCGCCCTGCCGCCGCCGTGACCCCCGAGGAGAGCCCAGTGCGCCTGTCTGACCTGCGCGGACGTACCGTCGCCGTCTGGGGCACCGGTCGGGAGGGTCGGGCCGCTGTGACCGCGATCGCCGCGCACGGCCCGGCCGATCTGGTCGCCGTCGACGACAGCGCCAACTTCCTGTCGCTGCCGTGGGAAGGCCCGCTGGCCGAGGCCGCGCCGCTGGTGACCGGCGAGGCGGGCTTCGAACGGCTGGCCGCCGCGGACGTGGTGGTCCGCTCCCCGGGCGTGCCCCAGACCCACCCGTGGCTTGTCGAACTGCGTCGACGCGGGGTCATGGTGACCCAGGGCACCGCGCTGTGGATGGCCGACCACGCCGCGCGCACCGTCGGGGTCACCGGCAGCAAGGGCAAGAGCACCACCTCCAGCCTGATCAGCCACCTGCTCACCGCTACGGGCCGGCCGAACGTCTTCGGCGGCAACATCGGGGTGCCGACCCTGGACCTGCCGGAGGCCGAGCTGTACGTGCTGGAGCTGTCCAGCTACCAGTGCAGCGATCTCGCCGACTCGCCCCGGGTGGCGGTGGTCACCGCGCTCTTCCCCGAACACCTGGACGCGCACGGTGGGGAGCGGGAGTACTACCGGGACAAGCTCAACCTGCTCGCCCACGACCCGCAGACGATCGTGGTCAACGGTGCCGACCCGAGGCTGGCCGCCGAGTTGGGCGAGCTGCCGGCGGTCCGGGCAGGTCGCCCCGACACCACCCACGTCGCCACCGGTCCCGACGGCACACAGTGGTTCCACCTCGGTGACCAGCCGCTCTTCCCGCGTGCCGTGCTGCCGCTGGTGGGCCGGCACAACGAGGGCAACCTGTGCGTCGCGCTCGCCGTGCTCGACGCGCTCGGCGTCGACGTGGTGGGCAACAAGGACCACCTCGCCATCGCGGTCGCCGAGTTCCAGGGGTTGGCCCACCGGCTCACCGAGATCACCGACCCGTCCGGGTTGACCTTCGTCGACGACACCCTCGCCACCAGCCCGTACGCGGCGATGCACGCGATCGACGCGTACGAAGGGCGGCCGTTGACGGTGATCGTCGGGGGCAACGACCGCGGGCTGGACTACACGCCGCTGGCCGCGCACCTGGCCGAGCGGGAACTGACCGTGATCGGCATCCCGGACAGCGGCCCGCGCATCGTCGAGGCGCTCGCCGGCCTGCCGAAGGTGCGGACCGAGATGGTCGACGACCTGGTGGACGCGGTACGGCTGTCCCGGGAGGTGACCCCGGCCGGCGGGGTGGTGCTGTTGTCGCCGGCCGCGCCCAGTTATGGCCGGTTCCGCAACTTCGAACACCGCTCCGAGGTGTTCGCCCAGGCCGTCGCCGACACCGCCGTCGGCCAGCCCGGCTGATGCCCGGCGTCGCCGCAGGCGCGGATGGCGCCGCCGTCAGCCGGGGCGCAGCCCGGCGTGCAGGGCGCGCATCGAGCGGATCGCCGAGCGGATCTCCTGCAGGTAACGGCCCGGGGTGAGCGTCTGCTCGGGTAAGACCGCCAGGTCTGCCACCGCCGGGTCCACCCCGATCGTGTCGATGTCGCAGCCGTAGGGCAGGGCCAGGGTGCGCAGCGCGTCGCAGTGTTGGAACGGTACGTAGATCGGCGCGGTGACGGTCAGCACCTCGTCGCCGGGAGCGAGCCGGACGTGCCCGGCCCAGAACCGTTGCGTGTCGGCGGTGTGCGCCCGCCGCCGGTCCGGTTCGCTGGACGGCGCGGCCAGCACCCGTACCGGTGGGAGGCCCGCCGGTCGGTAGGTCCGTGACGACCACGAGTGGTGCGGGTGGCCGGCGTCGACGCCGGCTTGCTCTGCCGGCGTGGACACCCCGAACATCCGCCGGACGGCGGTGTCCAACACGTCCACCTCGGTGTCGTCGGCCGGCAGGCCCGCGTCGGCCAGGGTCCGGCGTTCCCAGTCCGACAGCGGCCGGAAGCTGCCCAACACGGCAACCTCGCCGCTCACCGCCAGGCCGGCGCGGAGCAGGTGCGCGGCGTACCCGACGCGGCGGACGCAGGCGTGCGCCAGGCCGCCGAGCACCACCAGGTGGGCGTACGCCGGGCGGACCGGAGGTGCCGGGTGGATCAGCCCGAGCGCGGCAGCCGTGTCGAGGACGAGCGCTGCGGTGGCCGGATCGAGGTCCGGTTCCCGAGCGTCGGGCCGTTCCCGACCGCCCCGGAAATCCCAGTGGTCGGCGGAGAAGTCGTCCAGGAATCGCAGCACCGCGTCGAGATCACCGGCCGGCCAGTCACCGCCGAAGTGGCGGACCAGGCCGCGCAGCGGAGTGGAGCAGATCCAGGCGCGGACGTCCTGCGTGATCCGCTCGGCGACCGTGCCGGTCGACGGGAACGCGTCCGCTCTCTGCACCAGCCGGATGCTACCGGTGTGGCGGTGCGGGCGGTTGTAACCGGTGTTTACGCTGGCGGCAGCGGCTGATTGGAGGGCTTCGATGGCCCGTGACGTGGCCCGTCCGCGCGAACGGGGCAGCACTTCTTCCGGCGGCTTTCTCCGACTGGTGGCGCACACCGACCCGGTGGCGTTGGTCGGCATCACGCTGTCGATCACCCTCAGCATCGCGCTCGATCTCAGCAACGCCGCCTCCGGCGTGGAGTCGCTGCTGGCCGGCCTGATGGGCATCACCATCTCGCTGTTGGTCGACTCGCTGGCCCGCGCGGAGCGCCGGTTTCACCTACGGACCCTGCTGGACGGTCCGCCCTGGCTCGCGCACACCACGACGGAGCTGGCCGGGGCCATTCGGGACGCGACCGAGCAGCACGCGGGGACCCGGGTCGCGGTGGAGGCACAGCGGCGGTACGAGCAGTTCCGGCTGGAGGCCGAGCAACTCGCGTACGGTCGGATCATCCGGCGGGGCGACGAGGACGAGGACCTGGCCGGCGCGACCCGCACCTGCCTGCACCGGCTGGACGGCCTGACCAACGTGATGCCCCGGGTGAGCGGGGAGCTGAGCTGGTGGCGCAGTGAGATCGGCCGGCGCTACTGGGAGGCCAACGTGGAGGCCCTGCGACGGGGTGTCCGGGTCACCCGGGTCTTCGTCTACGCCAACCTGACCGACGAGCTGTCCGCCCTGGTGGAGCAGCAGCGCGCGGCCGGCGCCCGGGTGGGGCTCTTGCCCCTCGGCGTGGTCAGCCCTCAGCTGCACGTCAATCTGACGCTCTGGGACGGATCGAGTTGTTGGGAGGCTCACATGACCGCGCACGGTGAGATCGGCGAGAACCAGTTCTCGGTCAACCGGACGGATGTCGCCCGCCTCACCCGCGTGTTCGACCTCTGCGCGAACGCCGCGACCTTCCAGGACTGACGGCCTCGGCGGGGGCGGAGGCGGCGCGTCATGACGTGGAGTGGGGTCCTGCTGGTGACGGCCCTGGTCTGGGCGGTCAGCCTGATCCGTTCGGTCCGGCTCCGGGCGCTGGTCTACAGCCTTCCACTGCCGATGACGCTCGCCCTGGTCAGCAGCGGCCACCGGGTGGAGGGCGCGCAGGTGCTCGGCGTACTCGGGCTCAACCTCTTCTTCGTCACCGTGGCGGTCACCTACCAGCGGCTGCGCTGGCCGATCCTGCTCGCCGACGGCGCGGGGATCGCTGTCTACGTGGCGCTCAGCGCGGGACTACTCGCCGTCGAGATGCCCTTCGAGGCGGCCCTCGCCGGCACGCTCGTACTCTGGCTGGCGGCGATGCTGCTGCTGCGCCGTGGCGCCCGCAGGCGAACTCCCCCCGCCGACGCACCGGCCGCCGCCGACGACCGCCAGAACGGGCTGCCGGCGCTGCTCAAGTTGGTGGTGATCTTCGTGGGGGCGGTCCTCACCACGCTGCTCGGTGCCGTGTTGCGCGGCATGGTGGTGACCTTCCCGTACTCGGGGGTCCTGGTCGCTGTCGAGGCACGCCGCCAGTTGTCCGAGTTCAGTCGGCACTTCGCCCGCAACAGCCTCGCGCTGGTCGGTTTCCTCAGCGCCTACCACTACCTTCAGGACGTCTCCCCGGCGGCGGCGCTCGGTGCCGGCTGGGTGGCCTTCGCGGCGGTCGTCACCGCGCTGCACCTGCCGTTGCGCCCCCGGCCGGCAACGCCGGATCCCACCGCGGCGGCCCCGACCGTCCGGCCCTCACCGGAGTGGAGAGCGGCCAGGCCGCCCACCGGCTACTCGACCCCGGGCCACTCCCCACCCGGACCTGAGTAGTCGCAGCGCACCCGCTCCGGCCGCGTACGCCAGCAACACCCCGACCGGTGTGCCGAGCGGCTCCGCGGCGTGCTGCGGTGTCGTGCTGTTGACCAGCAGCGCGGCCACCACGGCGGCGTAGCCGGCGACGGTCGCCGCCGCCTGGGTCGGTGTGCCCCGACCTGCCCGACGAGCGGTGCGGTGTCGGCCACTTCGGGCCTCGACCGGCCCGAAGATGGCCACCAGTACCGCCAGGACGGCGGTGAGCAGCAGCAGCCACGGCACCCGCCACGCCCACCAACCGGCCGAGTCGACCGCCGGGGTGGGCAGCGTTCCGGTCACGTCGAGCAATCCGATCAGCAGGATCGCGGCGGTCAGGTGCCAGAGGAAGACGGTCAGCACCACCAGGTTGACCCCGATCACCACCTGCCAGGGGCCGGTGCGGCGCAGCAGCCGTTCCGCCGGGCCGCGGAGCAGCAGGATCAGGCCGAGCTGACCGACGGCCACGGCCAGCAGCGCGAGGCTGGGCGGCGCGGCGTTGTCGAGTCGTTCGTCGGGCACCTTGAGCATGGCCACCGGCCATGGGCCGAGCACGGTGAGCAGCACCAGCGCGCCCAGCCCGACGCCCAGGAAGGCCAGGCCGGCCCGACGGGAGATGGGCAGCCGCCGCCGGCGTACCCCCGCACGGTCGGGAGGCGACGGCCCGCTGGCGTCGGTCGCCGCCCGCGGTGGCGCGGTCTGGCCGGTGGCGTTGGTCGCCGCCGGTGGTGGTGTGGTCGGACCGGTGGGCGGCGGCACGGTGCGGGTGTCGTGCCAGGCGAAGCCGAGCTGGTGGACGGCCAGCCAGCCGAAGAGGTAGTTGCCGTAGCTCAGCGTCTCCGGCCCGGTCAGCCGGCCGAGATCACCGAGGCCGACCAGGGCGACCAGCACCAGTGGGATCGCCAGGCCGAAGCGACGGTGCAGCGCGTACATCGGCGGGGTGAGCACGACCACCGCCAGGTAGGCGACCAGGAACCACAGGGGGATGGTGGCGAACCAGAACACCTCGCGGATCGAGGTCGGGTCGGCGCCGCGCAGCCAGGCGACCGCCGCTGCGGCGGTGAGCACCAGCAGCAGCACGCTGGTGGGCCGGACCAGTCGGGCGCTGCGGTCGAGCAGCCAGGCGGCGGCGTCGCCGCCGCGAGCCCGCAGCCGGGTCAGCGACGCCGCATTGGCATAGCCCCCGACCAGGAAGAAGACGGGCATCACCTGCGCCAGCCAGGTCAGCGGGTACGCCCAGCGCAGATCACCGAGCGCGGAGTGCCCGGTGGCCCGTCCGTCGGGGTCGCGCTCGATGACCGTGACGACCCAGTGTCCGATAATGACCATCGTGATGGCGAGCGCGCGGAGCAGGTCGACGTACCGCTCCCGCCCGGCCGGGGTGCGCTCGGCTAGCTGGCGCAGACGGCGCATCGCCCCAGGCTAGGCGACCCGACGGGCGCTGGTGGCGATAACGGTTCGACCGTCAGGACTTGAAGTCCGGGCCCGGCTGTCGTAGAAATTCTTCAGCAACAGAGCATGAACTGAAGAGAATCAACGAGCCTCGCGCGGCGGTCGCCTACCCCCTGACATCGGCGGCCCGCCCGACCCGACCCGAGGAGACCCGATGAACAGGCGCGACATCCTGCGGCGTACCGCTGCCGCCGGCGTGCTGGCCACCCCCGCCGCCGGTCTGCTGGCCGGCTGCGTCACCGGCGGCGGCGGTGACAAGAACGACGCCGCCACCTACCAGGGCACCAAGAGTGCCGAGAACCCGCTCGGCGTGAAGGAGGACGCCCCACTCGAGGTGGTCATCTTCGGCGGCGGGTTCGGTGAGGACTACGCCAAGGCCCACGAGGCCATGTACACCGAGAAGTACCCGAAGGCGACGGTCAAGCACTCCGTCACGCAGGAGATCAGCAAGACCCTCCAGCCGCGCTTCGTCGACGGCACGCCGCCGGACGTGGTCAACAACTCCGGGGCGGGCCAGATCGACTTCAACGGCCTGGTCAGCCAGAACGCGGTCGCCGACCTCGGTGAGCTGCTCGCCGCGCCGAGCCTCGACGTCCCCGGCAAGACGGTCCGGGACACCCTGTTGCCCGGCGCGGTCGAGGTCGGCTCGTACGACGGCAGGTTCCTGGTGCTCAACTACACGTACACCGCCTACGGCATCTGGCACTCCAGCAAGCTGTTCACCGACCGCTCCTGGGAGTACGCGAAGACCTGGGACCAGCACATCGCGCTCTGCAAGGAGATCAAGGCCGCCGGCATCGCCCCGTGGACGTACGCCGGTCTGCACCCGCGCTACATGAGCTGGCCGGTGATCGCCACCGCGATCAAGCTCGGCGGCCCGTCGGTGGCGACCGCCATCGACAACCTGGAGCCGAACGCCTGGAAGTCCGACTCGATGCGGACCGCCGCCGACGCCTGGTACCAGATCGTCAGGGACCGGTACATCCTGGACGGCTCGTCCGGTCTGGATCACAAGCAGTCGCAGACCGCCTGGTGCCAGGGCAAGGCCGCCTTCATCTCCTGCGGCTCCTGGTTGGAGAGCGAGCAGAAGGACGTCACGCCGGCCGGGTTCAACATGACCATCGCGCCGACGCCGAGCCTGGGCAGCGGTGACAAGCTGCCGTTCGAGGCGATCCGGGGCACCGCCGGTGAGCCGTTCATGGTGCCCGCCAAGGCGCGCAACCTCGCCGGCGGCCTGGAGTACTTCCGGACCATGCTCTCCAAGAAGGGCGCGCAGGACTTCACGAAGAAGGTCGCCAGCCTCACCGTGGTCGCCGGCTCCACCGAGGGCGTCGAGTTGCCGTACGGGCTGAGCAGCGTGGTCAAGGCCCTCGACGCGTCCGGTGCCAACGGCTTCAACTGGGTCTACAACAACTACTACCGCAAGTTGGAGCGCAACCTCGTCGACGCCGCGTGCGGCGAGTTCTTCAGCGGCCGGACGAGCCCTGCGGAATTCCTCGACCAGTGCCAGAAGGGCGCCGACTCGATCGCCCAGGACAGCTCGATCAAGAAGTACAAGCGAGCGGCCTGACAGCCCGGCCGGCCGGTGGGGGAGAGGTCCACCCCACCGGCCGTACCCCAACGGAAGAGGTCCTCCTCGTGAGACATGGCAAGTGGCCGCTGATCGTCGTGTTCCTGGTGCCGCCGGTGCTGCTGTACGTGTTCTTCGTCGTCTCGCCGTACCTGCAGGCGTTCCAGATCTCCACCACCGACTGGCTCGGCTACTCCGCCGACGCCAACCCGGTCGGTCTGGCGAACTTCAAGACGCTGTGGCACGACGAGTACGTGTGGAACGCGCTGAAGAACAACGCGATCCTGCTGGGCCTGGTGCCGGTCCTGACCATCGTGCTCGGGCTCTTCTTCGCCAGCATGCTCGCCCTCGGTGGGCGCAGGGGCCGCGCCGGCGTGACCGGGGTACGCGGCGGCGCGCTCTACCGCACCGTGTACTTCTTCCCGCAGGTGCTCTCCGTGGTGATCATCGCGCTGCTCTGGAAAGAGGTGTACCACCCCAACCAGGGTCTGCTCAGCGTAGTCGTACGCGCTGTCGGGCTACCCGCGCCGACCTGGCTCGGCGACCCGGCGACCGCGTTCTGGTGCGTGCTGGCGGTGATGGTCTGGAGCAACGTTGGCTTCTACGTGGTGCTGTTCGGTGCCGCCATGTCGGCCGTGCCGAAGGAGATCTACGAGGCGGTGCTGCTCGACGGGGCGTCCCGGTTCACCACGCTGCGCCGGGTCACGCTGCCGCTGCTCTGGGACACCATCCAGGTCGCCTGGGTCTACCTGGCGATCTTCGCCCTGGACGGGTTCATCCTCGTGCAGCTGATGACCAACGGAGGCCCGAACTTCTCCACCGACGTGATCGGCGTACGGATGTACGACACCGCCTTCGGCAGCGAGACCAAGTTCGGCTACGCCTCGGCGATCGGCGTGGTGATGTTCTTCCTGACCCTCACTGTGGCAGTGCTGTCGCTGCGGGTCGGCCGGCGCGATCGGATCGAGTACTCGTGACCACTCTGGATCAGTCCACCGCCCCCGCCCCCGCGCCGACGCCGACCACCGGCCGGGACCGCCCGGTGCGCCGGGAACTCGGCTTCGGAAACACCCTCTCGCACGGCTTCCTGCTGATCTGGGGGCTGCTCACCGTACTCCCGCTGCTGTGGATGTTCGTCAGCTCGTTCAAGACGAACGGTGAGATCCTGGCCGACCCCTGGGGGCTCCCCGGGGCGCTGCACTGGGACAACTGGGCGCGGGCCTGGACGGGCGCGCACATCGGCCGGTACTTCCTCAACAGCCTGGTCGTGGTGACCGGCTCGGTCGCACTGACCATGCTGATGGGCGCGACCGCCGCGTACGTCTTCGCCCGCTACGAGTTCCGCGGCCGTCAGGTCGTCTACTACCTGTTCGTCGGCGGCCTGATGTTCCCGGTGTTCCTCGCCCTGGTGCCGCTCTTCTTCGTGGTCCGCGACGTCGGCCTCTTCGGCACCTGGAAAGGGCTCATCCTGGTGTACGCGGCGTACTCGCTGCCGTTCACGGTGTTCTTCCTGACCGCGTTCTTCCGGACCCTGCCGACCGCCGTGGCCGAGGCGGCCATGGTCGACGGCTGCGGGCACTTCCGGCTCTTCTTCCGGGTGATGCTGCCGATGGCGCGTCCGGGATTGATCAGCGTTGCGATCTTCAACTTCCTCAGTCACTGGAACCAGTTCCTGCTGCCGCAGGTGCTGATGCAGGGTGACGACTCCAAGTGGATGCTGGCGCAGGGGCTCTTCGCGCTGTCGGTGAGCCAGGGCTACGCCGGCGACTACGCCCGGCTCTTCGCCGGGCTGAGCATCGCGGTGCTGCCGGTGCTGGCCGTCTACGTGGCGTTCCAGCGCCAGGTGCAGGCGGGCCTCACCGCAGGGCAGCTCAAGTAACCCCGCTCCCGCCCTGCGCTCCCGCTCCCAAGATCCGCGCAACTTCGGCGAAACTGCTGCCTGATGGCGCCGCCGAGGCAGCAGTTTCACCGATAGTGCGCGGATCTTGGCCGTCCGGCGGCGGTCGGGGTGCCTCAGGTCGTGGCGAAGAGGCGGGCGTGTAGGGCGGCCGGGTCGGTGACCTCGGGGAGTTCGCGGGCGGCCAGCCAGGCTGCGGCGACCGCTCCGTCACCGGCGGTGCACAGGGGCGTGTCCGGCCACTGTCGGGCGATCTCGGCCCGGACGGCGGCAGCGAGTGGGGTGTTCGCGGTGAGGAGTCCGCCGCCGAGTACGACGGGTGTCACCGCGTCGGCCGGGCGGATGCGGCTCACGCTGTCGGCCAGGTGTGCGGCGGCCTCGCTGATCAGCGCGGTGGCGACCGGGTCGCCGTCGGTGGCGGCGTCGACGACCAGCGGCGCGAGCCGGGCCAGCTCGATGGGGGGTCGGCGGGTGACTACCTGGATGGTGGCGTCGACGGTGTCCCGGGGGTGGGCGGCGATGTCCGCGCTGCCCAGCAGTTCGGTGAGCACGGTCGTGGCCAGCGCGCCAGGCGCACGGCCGGCGTCCAGATCAGCGAGGAGTCGGCGGACCGCCTCTCGGCCGAGCCAGAAGCCCGAGCCGGCGTCGCCGAGGAGCCAGCCGTGACCGTCGGCGATCCGGTCGAGTCGTAGCTCGTGGACCTGCGCGGTGATCGCTCCGGTGCCGGCGACGAGGACGGTTCCGTCCAGCGCGGCGGTGCCGGAGGCGTACGCGACGAGGGCGTCGCCGTGCACCGCGTACGGGCAGCGCAGGCCGGCGTCGTGCCAGGCCCGGTCGAAGGCGGCCCGCCCGGCGGGATCGGCGAGTAGTCGGGCTGCGCCGGCCAGCCCGATGGTGCCGGCGACCACCCGGGCCGGGTCGAGGTCGGCGAGCGCCGCGCGGAGCGCGGTCAGCAGTTCGACGGCGGCGCGTTGTGCGCCGTGACTGGTCGGGTTGCCGCCGCCGGCGCGGCCGGTGCCCACGCGTCGTCCGGTGAGGGTCAGGGCGGTCGCCCGGGTGGACGTACCGCCGATGTCGAGGCCGACCACGACGGTGTCGGACATCGGCACGGGTCTCCTTGCGCTGGACGGCGATCGGGACTGTTCATGCTGGTCGGAAGCGTCGTGCAGGGCAAGATCTGGCGGGCGCCGCAGGCTGTGCCCCAGGTAACAGTTTGAAAACTTCGCCCACAGTCTTGACACGGAGGGGCGTTCAGTAAGAACTTTTACCACTAACAGTTAACAGTCTTTTCGGAAAGGTGAGGCGACCCATGGTTGATCACGAGGTGGACACCGCCGCGGGGACCGCGGTGGTCGACGCTGACGTGGTCGACCGCAGGAGTTCCGCCTCCGACGGGGTGCTGGCCCGCGTCCGCAACGGACTCGGCGAGCTGACCGGCGCGCTCCGCCGGGTCGCCGAGCACGTGCTCAGCGACCCGGAGGCCGCCGCCCGATCCACCATCGTGGAGCTGGCCGAGCGCAGCGGCACCTCACCGGCGACCATCACCCGATTCTGCCGGGCGATGGGCTTCGAAGGGTACGCCGACCTGCGGTTGGGCATCGCCTCCGAGACCGGTCGGGCCCGCTCGGCCGGCTGGACCGTCGACATCGGACGTGAGATCCAGCCGAGCGACCCGCTCGCCCGGGTGCTCGACCAGATCATGGCCGCCGACACCCGGGCCATGCACGACACCGCCACCCTGCTCGACCTCGCCGAGGTGGAGCGGGCCGCGGTGGCCATCGCGGGCGCCAACCGGGTGAACATCTTCGGTGCCAGCGGCAGCGCGTTGGTCGGCGAGGAGATGCAGTTCAGCCTGCACCGCATCGGCGTGGCCGCGTGGGCCTGGAACGACGTGCACGAAGGGTTGGCCAGCGCCGCCCTGTTGCGGACCGGCGACGTGGCGCTCGGCATCTCGCACACCGGGCAGACCCGGGAGACGATCGAGATGCTCGCCGAGGCGGGCAGCCGGGGCGCCACCACGCTCGCGCTCACCGGCTTCCCCCGCTCACCGCTGGCCGAGCTGGCCGACATCGTGCTGCTCACCGCCAGCCAGGCGACGACGTTCCGACCGGACGCGCTCTCCGCCCGGCACCCGCAGCTCGTCGTGCTCGACCTGCTCTACATCGCCGTCGCCCAGCGGACGCACGACCGCGCGCACGCGGCCTTCCGGCGTACCGCGCAGGCCGTCGACGGGCACAAGGCAGCGAAGGGAAGCGTGTCATGATCAGCGCCCAGGGGTACGCGGACGCCGTCCGCCCGGTGCTCGACCGGCTGCTCGACTCGGAGGCCGACGGGATCACCCGGGCCGCCGACCTGATCGCCGACAGCCTGCGCGACGGTGGCGTGCTCCAGGCGTTCGGGGCCGGGCACTCCGAGGCGTTCGCCGCCGAGTTGGTGGCCCGGGCCGGTGGGTTGGTCCCCACCAACCGGCTGTCGGTACGGGACCTGGTGATGCACGGTGACGCCCCGCGTGACGTGCTCGCCGATCCCAAGCTGGAACGCGACCCCTCCATCGCCCACCAGATCTACGCGCTCGCGGCGCCCCAACCGCGGGACGTGTTCGTGGTGGCGTCCCAATCCGGCATCAACGGCTCGGTGGTCGAGCTGGCGGCGCTGGTCACCGAGCGCGGTCACCCGTTGATCGCGGTCACCTCGGTCGAGCACACCGCGCGGGTCGCCCCACGGCACCCGTCCGGGCATCGGCTCGCCGACCTCGCCGACGTCGTGCTGGACAACGGCGCGCCGTACGGCGATGCACTGCTGCCGCTCGAGGGCGGCGGCGCGGTCTGTGCGGTCTCCTCGGTCACCACGGCGCTGCTGGCGCAGCTGTTGACCGCGGAGGTCGTACGACGGTTCCACCAGGCCGGGGAGGTACCCCCTATCTACCTCTCCGCCAACGTCCCCGGCGGGGACGAGCACAACCTCGCCCTCGAGTCGCGGTACGCCGGGCGCCTCCGGCGAACCGCCTGACCCGACACCACAAGGAGAGTCGAAGATGTCGGATTCCCCCGAGAACATCGGTGACCTGAGCCGTCGGACCCTGCTGCAGCGCGCCGCGGCGGCTGGTCTGCTCGCCGTTCCGGCGGCGGGCATGTTGAGTGCCTGTGCCGGCAGCGAGCCGTCCAAGTCCGAGGACAGCGGTGCCGCGAAGAGCAAGGACAACCCGTTCGGCGTCAAGGACGGCAGCGCCGTCAAGGTGGTCGTCTTCAACGGCGGTCTGGGCGACCAGTGGGCCAAGGAGGACAAGGTCCTCTTCAACGCCAAGCACCCGAACATCACCGTCAACATGAGCTCCACCCAGAAGATCAAGACCGAAGAACAGCCGAAGATGGCGACCCAGCCGAGCGACCTGGTGATGAACTCGGGCGCGGACATCATGGACCGCAGCACGCTGATCAACGAGGGTGCGATCGAGCCGCTGGACGACCTGCTCACCGCCCCCGCGTGGGACAGCGAGGGCACTGTTGCCGACTCGCTGCTGCCGGGCACGGTCACCGACGGCACCCAGAACGGCAAGTTCTACGTCGTGAACGTGGCCTACACGGTCTGGGGCAACTGGTACAACGCGGCCCTGTTCAAGCGTGAGGGCTGGCAGGCGCCGACCACCTGGGACGACTTCTTCGCTCTCGCGCCGAAGATCAAGGCCAAGGGCATGGCGCCGTACGTGCACGACGCCGTGCACGGCTACTACCCGCGCTGGGCGCTCTTCGCCAGCATTTGGAAGGCCGTCGGCAAGCAGCCGATCATCGACATCGACAACCTGAAGGACAACGCCTGGAAGGCCGACGGCATCGTCGCGGCGCTGGAGCCGTGGGAGAAGCTGGTCAAGGACAAGCTGCTGCTGCCGGGCAAGCTCGACCACACCCAGTCGCAGCAGGCCTGGCTCGACGGCAAGGCCGCCTTCATCCAGGTCGGCACCTGGCTGAAGAACGAGATGTCCGCGACCATCCCGCCGGGCTTCGAGATGACCCTGTCGGACTACTGGACCAAGCCGGGCGACAAGGCCGCCAAGGACGTCTACGCCTCTTCCGGCGAGGGCTTCGTGGTGCCGAGCAAGGCGCCCAACAAGGCGGCCGCGAAGGAATTCCTGCGGGCCATCCTCTCCAAGGCCGGTTCGGCGAAGTTCGCGGAGCTGACCAAGTCGCTCGCCTCGACCAAGGGCTCCGGCGACAACGTCCAGGACACCGCGCTGGCTTCCGCCAACACGCTCATGAAGAGCGGCAGCACGGACCTGATCTCGGTCAAGTTCCCGGACTTCTACGCCGACCTGGACAAGGAGAGCCAGAACCTGTCGGAGGAGCTGATGGCGGGGCGCCTCACCGCGCAGCAGTTCGTCGACAAGATGCAGGCGGCCGCGGACAAGGTCGCGAAGGACTCCTCCGTCAAGAAGCAGACCCGTACCGCCTGACAGGCCCTGATCAGCTAGAGAAGTGAGTGACCATGCGGCACGGTGTTGCGCGTTTCGTCACGGGTTTCCTGGCCTTGCCGCTTGCGCTGTACCTCTTCTACGTGGTGTGGCCCTTCGTGCAGGCGGCGGGATACTCGTTGACCGACTGGGGTGGTTACTCGGACACCCAGAACTTCGTCGGTCTGGACAACTACGTCCGGCTGCTGTCGGATGAGTTGATCAGGAAGGCCTTCTGGCACAACGTCTTCTTCCTGATCACCGTGCCGCTGTTCACCATCGCGCTGGCCCTGTTCCTCGCGTTCCTGCTCAACGTGGGCGGACGCGAGGACAGGGCCGGCATCCGCGGGGTGTTCGGCTCCGGGATCTACAAGATTATTTTCTTCTTCCCGCAGGTGCTGTCGCTGGTGGTCATCGCCGTCATGTGGCAGCAGATCTACCGCAGCGACGGCCAGGGCCTGATCAACGGCCTGTTGATCAAGATTGGTCTGGTCGACGCGGACAACCCGATCGCCTTCACCGCCGACCCGGAGCCCTTCCTCGGCGTGCCGGCGGTGCTCTGGTGGCTGTTGCTGATCGCGGTCTGGAGCGGGGCCGGCTTCTACATGGTGCTCTTCTCGGCGGCGATGCAGTCTATCCCGAAGGACATCTACGAGGCGGCCCTCCTGGACGGGGCCAGCCGGTTCCACACCTTCTTCAAGATCACGCTGCCCCTGCTGCGTGACACCGTCTCGGTGGCCTGGGTCTACCTGGGCTTCATCGCACTGGACATGTACGCCTTGGTCTTCGTCATGACGCCCAGCGCGGGTGGCCCGAACCACGCCAGTGAGATCTTCGCGTCGGTGCTCAACTTCACCGCGTTCCAGAAGGGCCAGTTCGGTTACGCCTGCGCGATGGGTGTCGCCCTGGCGATCTTCACGATCCTGCTCGCCGCGGCGCAGCTCAGGATCACCCGTCGCGACCGTATCGAGTACTGAGGAGGCTGGACGATGAGCACGGCGACTCACGATGGTCTGACCCGGCCCAACCAGAACCCGGACACCGCACCCGAGGGTGGAAAGGGCGGCAAGTCCGCCTCGGACGGGCTCGGCGGCAAGTTCTTCAACGGCTTCTCCCACCTCTTCCTGCTGGTGTGGGCCGTGATGGTGATCTACCCGCTGCTGTGGGTGGTGATGTCGGCGCTGAAGACCGACTCGGAGGTCATCCGCCAGCCCCTGTCCCTGATTCCCGCCAAGCTCAACTGGGACAACTTCGGCCGAGCCTGGGGCGCGGGGCACCTCGGGTCGTTCTTCCTCAACACCGTGCTGGTGTTGGCCGGCAGCGTCACCCTGACCATGCTGCTGGGCTCGATGGCCGCGTACGCGTTGGCCCGCTACGAGTTCCGGGGCAACCGGCTGATCTACTACGTGTTCCTTTCTGGCCTGACCCTGCCGATCTACCTGGCCGCGGTGCCGCTGTTCAAGGGCGTCTACAACACGAGCGTCCACCTGCCGCTGCTGGGCCCGAACAAGCACCTCATGCTGATCCTGGTGTACGTGGCCTGGTCGCTGTCGTTCACCGTCTTCTTCATGCACTCGTTCTTCCGGACGCTGCCCAACTCCATCGCCGAGGCGGCCATGGTGGACGGCGCGTCGCACAGCCGGCTCTTCTTCAGCGTGATGCTGCCGATGTCCAAGCCCGGTCTGATCAGCATCGGCATCTTCAACGTGCTGGGTCAGTGGAACCAGTGGTACCTGCCGACCCTGCTCATGCAGTCGGTCGCCGGGGAACCGAAGAACCAGGTGATCGCCCAGGGCCTGATCGAACTCTCGGTCAACCAGGGCTACAAGTCCGACTGGTCGGGTCTGTTCGCCGGGGTGACCATGGCGATGCTCCCGGTGCTCGTGGTCTACATCATCTTCCAGCGGCAGGTGCAGTCCGGCCTCGCCGCGGGGGTCGGCAAGTAGCCACCCGGACGAGAAAGGGCCCCTCGCCTGCGAGGGGCCCTTTCGTCATCTCCGGTGCTCGTCGGACGGTGTGTGCCAGGAGCGCCACAGGTCGGCGTACGCCCCGCCGGCCGCGACCAGGTCGTCGTGGCTGCCGATCTCGGTGATCCGGCCGTCCGCCAGCACTGCCACCCGGTCGGCGTCGTGCGCGGTGTTGAGCCGGTGCGCGATCGCGATGACGGTCCGCCCGACCAGCACGGCGGCCAGTGCCCGTTCGGTACGACGGGCCGTGGTCGGATCGAGCGCTGCGGTCGCCTCGTCGAGGATCAGCGTGTGCGGGTCGGCGAGCACCAGCCGAGCCAGGGCGAGTTGCTGAGCCTCCGCCGCGCCGAGCTGCCGGGCGCCGTCGCCGAGGGTGGCGTCCAGCCCTTCCGGCATCTGCGCGAACCAGTCGGCGCCCACGGTGCCGAGCGCGGCCCGCATCTGCTCGTCGGAGGCGTCCGGTGCGGCGAACGACAAATTGTCCCGTACCGAGCCGATGAAGACGTGGTGCTCCTGGGTGACCAGGGCGATCCGGCGGCGACGTTCGGCCGGGTCGAGGTCGGTCACCGGGCAGCCACCGATGCTGACGACGCCCTGCCGGGGCGCGTCGATCCCGGCCAGCAGCCGGGCCAGGGTGGACTTGCCGGCCCCCGACGGACCCACCACTGCCAACCGCTCACCGGGCTGCACCTCCAGGTCGATGCCGTGCAGCACGTCCGGCCCGTCCGCGTAGGAGAACCGCGCGCCGCGGACGACGAGCCGTTCTCCCCGTGACGTGGCCGTGCGGCCCGGCGGCTCCCCCGGGACCAGGCCGACGCCGAGCACCCGGGCGTACGACGCGAAGCCCCGCTGCGCCTGCTCCGTCCACTGCAACAACCGGTCCAACGGCTCGATCGCCTGCTGCAGGTAGAGCGCGGCGGCGACCACCGCGCCGAGCGAGACCATGTCCCGGGAGAGCAGGTAACCCCCGACGAGCAGCACCAGGGCGACCGGCAGCGGATAGCTGGCCTCGACGACCGAGAAGAACACCGTACGCAGCGCGAGGGTCGCCCGTCGGGCCCGCCATACCCGGGTGATCCGATCGGTGCCGTGCCGGACGCGGTCGTCGGTCAGCCGCAGCGCCTCGACCGTGCGGGCGCCCTCGGCGGTGGTGGTGAGCGTCTCGGTCAACTCGGCTGCCGCCGCGCCCTCGGTGAGGTACGCGGAACTGGCCCGGCGTAGGTACCAGCGGGTGACCGCCACGATCGACGGGAGCCCGGCCAGCGCCGCCAGCCCGAGCAGCGGGTGCAACAGGAAGACCGCGCCGAACAGCAGCATCAACTGCACCGAGGCGATGACGATGGTGGGCACCACGTCCCGGACCGTCGTCCCGACCGTCGCCACGTCGACCGAACTGCGGGTGGCCAGGTCCCCGGAGCCGGCGCGCTCGACCACCGAGACCGGCAGCCCGAGGGTTCGGGAGACGAACTCCTCGCGTAGCTCCGCGACGGCGCGCTCACCGAAACGGTGGCCGGCGTACTGCGCGTAGCGGGAGAGCAGCGCGCTGACCACGACGCAGCCGGCGATGGCCAGCGCCAGCCGGTCCACTGTGGCCACACCGGCGCCCGCGGTGACCCGGTCGACGATGGTGCCCAGCAGCCACGGTGGGGCGAGCCCGGCGACCGCGGCGGCGCTGTGCAGCCCCAGCACGACCCCGACCGCGCGCCGGTGCCGGCTGATCATGTCGCGCAACGCCCGGCGTACGGTGCCACGGTCGGCCACCGGCAGCCGGCTCACCGGTACGCCTCCTCGGTGTCGGCGGGTGCCTGGTCCGGATCGTCGCTGCCCCGGGCCACCAGTTGCCGGTAGTCGGCGTCGGATTCGAGCAGGTCGGCGTGGCTGCCGGTGGCGGTGATCCGGCCCCCGCTGAGGTGCGCCACCAGGTCGGCCCGGCCGAGCAGCAGCGGTGACGTGGCGATCAGCACCGTCGTCCGCCCGGCCCGCGCGACCCGCAACCGCTCGGCGATCCGCGCCTCGGTGTGCGCGTCCACCGCCGACGTCGGGTCGACCAGGAGCAGCACCTCCGGCTCGGCGAGGAGCGCCCGCGCCAGGCGGACCCGTTGGCGCTGGCCGCCGGAGAGGGTCCGGGCCCGGGAGTCGACCGGGGTGTCCAGCCCGGCCGGCAGGGCGTCGACGACGTCCTCGGCCGAGGCCGTCCGCAGGGCCGCGTCCACCCGGTCGTCATCGTCGTCGGCCCCGGCTCGCAGGACGTCGCGCAGCGTTCCGGCGAAGAGGTACGAGTCGTGGTCGGCGACGAGGATCCGGGCCCGGACCTCGTCCAGGGCGACCCCGGCCAGCGGCGCCCCGCCCCAGGTGGTGTCGCTGACGACGTACCGGCCGAGCCGGTCGGCGAGAGCCAGCGCCGCCGCCGGGTCGTCGGCAGCCACCCCGGTCAGCCTGCCGGCTCGCACGGTCAGCCCGGTCACCGGGTCGTGCAGGTCGGCCGGGCCGGCCGGCGCGGCCGAGGCAGCCGGTTGCCGTGCCTCGGGCACCGGACCAGACCACCGACGGCCGGGGCCGCCGACGTCGTCCGAGGTCACGGTGAGCAGGTCGGTGATCCGTCGGGCGGCGACCCGCCCCCGGATCAGCTGGTGACTGCCCTCCAGCAGGAACCAGACCGGCACGATCAGGGTCGCCACGTAGCCGTAGACGGCGACCAGCTCACCGATCGAGACGTCACCCGTCACCGCCATCCGGGCCGTCAGCCACACCACCGCCGCCAGGAACAGCCCGGGGATGGCCACCGTCGCCGCGTCGATCCAGCTGATGACCGCGCCCACCCGGTAGCCCTCGACGCGTAGCTCCTGTGACCTGGCCGCGTACCGGCTGGCGAACAGGCCCCGACCGCCCACCCCGGCGAGCACCCGCAGCCCGGCCACGATGTCCCCGGAGCGGGCGGTGAGCGCGCCCTGCTGTTTGCGGTAGACCGACTCGGCCCGCTCCAGGCGGCGCAGCAGCGGCCCGACGACCAGCCCGACCGCCGGCACCCCGACCAGCACGCAGAGCGCGAGCATCGGGGAGATCGACCAGAGCACGACCGCGATCACCCCGTAGGCGACCACCGCTCCGACGCCCGGCCCGGTCAGCGTCAGCACCTGCGCCGTCCAGTCGATGTCGGAGCCGCCGATGGTGGACACCTCGCCGGAGGCGACCCGGCGGGGGAGCACCGCGCCGATCCGGGACAGGTGGCGCAGCAGGACCTCGGCGGAGCGGGCCTTGGCGTCCTCCCGGATGAAGGTCATGGTGCGGTGCCGCATGGTGCCGAGGAACGACAGAGCCATTCCCGCGACGATGATCGCCGCGACCCAGAACGCCAGCGCCCGGGTGTCGTGGGCGCGTAGACCGTCGTCGACGGCGCGGGCGATCAGGTAGGGCCGGGCCGCGAGACCGACCATCCAGGCCGTGCCGAGCAGGCTGCCGCGTAGCACCCGCCCGGGTTGGCGGCGGGTGAGCCACCACAGGTATCGCATCGGGCCGCGGGTGTCGGGAGTGCCTGGATCGGGATGCGGGATCTGCGGAGGCACCAGCTCACGCTACCGAGCGCCACCGACACCCCACCGTCCCGAAACGGGTGAGGTGCGCCTCCGTTCCTGTCGGAGGGGAGAGGCAGAATCATGTTCGTGCTGGTGGCGGTGGTCTCCGACGAGCGGGGTGGGGGAGTGCTCTGCCCGCTCGACTCCGCCGGTCGCCCGGCCGGCCCGACCGAGGTCGTCACTGATCTGGCCGCCGCCGTCGCCGCGCGGGAGGCCGCCGGGCACCCCCGCTGGGTCTGGTCCGGCTCCGCCTCGGTCTACCCGGCCTTGCTGCGCGCCGGCGTCCGGGTCGACAGGTGCCACGACGTGGAGTTGACCGAGGCGTTGCTGCTGGGGCACGCGGGCCGCTGGGGCGAGCCCCGCTCCCTGGCCGCCGCGTGGGCCCGGCTGACCGGCGCGGCGGTGCCACCCGACCCGCCGCCACGTGCCGCCGCGCCACCCGGGCACGGCCAGGGTGCGCTCTTCGACACCCTGCCCGGTCCGCCGGGCCCGGGCATCGAGGCACTGACCCAGGTGTACGCCGACCAGCTCGCCCGCATCACGAGGACCGAGCACCCCGGCCGGTTCCGGTTGCTGGTGGCCGCCGAGTCGGCCGGCGCGTTGATCGCGGTGGAGATGGGCGTCGCCGGGCTGCCCTGGCGTGCCGACGTGCACAACGAGATCCTGCACGAGCTGCTCGGTGAGGCGTCCCCGGTCGGTGGGCCGCCACGCCGACTCGCCGAGCTGGCCGCCCGGATCGCCGAGGCGCTCGGCGTTCGCCACCTGCACGCCGACTCCCCGGCGGAGCTGCTGAAGGCGTTCGCCCGGGTCGGGGTGGAGCTGCCCAACACCCGGGCCTGGGTGTTGCGCGGGGTGGACCATCCGGCGGTGCCTCTGGTGTTGGAATACAAGGAGCTCTACCGGATCTGGACGGCGCACGGCTGGGCCTGGCGTGAGCAGTGGGTGCGGGGCGGCCGGTTCCAACCGGAGTACGTGCCGGGTGGTGTCGTCTCCGGCCGGTGGGCCACCCGGGGTGGTGGCGCGTTGCAGATCCCGAAGGTGATCCGCCGGGCGGTGGTGGCCGATCCGGGCTGGCGGTTGGTGGTCGCTGACGCCGGCCAGTTGGAGCCTCGGGTGCTCGCCGCGGTGTCCGGCGACGCCCGGTTGGCGGCGGCGGGCGGCGCCGGCGATCTCTACGCGGCCCTTGCCCGGGACTCGTTCGGCGGCGACCGGGCCAAGGCCAAGGTGGCGCTGCTGGGCGCGATGTACGGGCAGACCGGCGGTGCCGCGGTGCCCGCGTTGGCGGTGCTGAAACGCAGTTACCCGACGGCGTTCGGTTACGTCGAGGCGGCGGCCCGTACCGGTGAGACGGGTGGGCTGGTGCGGTCGTGGCTGGGGCGGACGTGCCCGCCCGGCTCGGCCGGGTTCGGCGATCTCGACGACGCGTCAGCCGATCCGGAAGGGGCGGCCGATCCACAGAGTCCGCGGGCCCGTGCGGCGCGATCCCGGGGTCGTTTCACCCGCAACTTCGTCATCCAGGCCACGGCCGCCGAGTGGGCCTCCACGTTGCTGGCCACGCTGCGGACGGAGTTGACCGGCACCGATGCCGAGCTGGTCTTCTTCCAGCACGACGAGGTGGTCGTGCACGCTCCCGCCGATCAGGCGGATGCGGTCGCCGACGCGGTCACCCGGTCCGGCGAGCGGGCGTCCGCGCTGCTCTTCGGTGCGACGCCGGTACGGTTTCCACTCGATCTGTCCGTCGTCGACTGCTACGCCGACGCGGCCTGACCGACGGCGTGTCCGTCCCGGGCAATGCCGGGCGTGTAACGGTTGCGCTATTTCTCCCATTCGCCCCGACACTCTCGACTGGCCGTCCTCGTTGCAGTGTCCGTAGGAAGGGGCGGATCGGTAGCGGTCGTCCCGTGCCAGAGGGGGCGCAGCTGAACCGGATCGCAGGAATGATCATCGCAGCGGGTGGGGGACGGCGGATCGGTGGTCCCGAGGCGCTGCTGCGCCAGGGGGACAAGCCCCTGGTCAATCAGATGATCGACACGATGACCGAGGCGGGCTGCGAGCAGATCGTGGTCGTGCTGGGCGCCGCCGCGGAGCAGGTCCAGGAGGCCGCCGACCTGGACAAGGCCACCGTTGTGATCAACAAGGCGTGGGGCACCGGGGTCGGCTCGTCCATCCGGGCCGGCCTGGCCGCCATGGGTGACGAGGGGATCGAGGCGGTGGTGGTGGTCCCGGTCGACATGCCGGGTCTGACCGCCACGGCGGTCAGCCGGGTGGCCGCGTTGCCGTACCCGGACGTGTTGGTCTGCGCCACCTACGACGGGTTGCGCGGGTACCCGATGCTCTTCGGCCGCCGGCACTGGCCCGGCATCGCCACGCTGGCCAGCGCCGACGTCGGCGCGCGGCCCTACCTGCTGGCGCACAAGGACCAGATCGTCGACATCGCCTGCGACTCGGTGGCCGACGGCAGCCGGGTGGACACGCCGGAGCTGATGGAGCTCTACGGGCTCACCGTCCCGCCGCAACGGGTGGGGGTTTGAGGCACCAGCGGCGGGTGGGCGACGAGGCGGGCCACGCAATCTCGTCGATCGCCAGCCACGGCGCGGCGGCCACGGCCGTAGGCGTCTGCCCGGCGAACGCCAACACGTCGCGGTGCAGGTGTGACTGGTCGACGTAGCCGCTCTCGGTGGCAACCGCGGCGGCGGCATGACCTGCGGCGAGAAGGTGGACGGCATGGTCGAACCGCACCAGTCGGGCGGCCCGTTTGGGTGTGATGCCCAGTTGGGACCGGAAGCCGAGGCCGTCGAGCACCCTCGCCACCCGGTCCGCCTGGTCGGGCACGTCGTGGGACGGTGAGGCCGGAGACTCCGCAGCCCGGAAGGTCGACCCGGATCACGTGCATTCCCTGCGACCGCACCATGTCGTACTCGCTCATACCCACGATGGTGGCTGGGCCGACGCTCCTCCGTCTTGGACAAATGTCAGGTCAGTGCGCCACCCTGGCCGCGCTGTCGTACGCCGCCGCTCGGGCGAGCACCTCGGGGGTCGCGCGGGACGGGTGGCCGCTGTCAAACGGCGGTTGTGGGTCGTACTCCATCCACAGTTGGATGGTCTCCGCGGTCGTCCGGTCGGTGAGGAGTTCGACGAGTCTCAGTCCCATGTCGATGCCGCTCGACACACCGGCCGCCGTGATGATGCGGGCGTCCGGCTCTTCGACGACTCGCTGGTCCGTCGGCTCGGCGCCGAAGCGGACCAACTCCTGCGCGGCGCGGTAGTGGCTGGTGCCTCGTCGTCCCCGAAGCAGTCCGGCGGCCCCCAGGAGGATCGAGCCGGAGCACACGGAGGTCGTGAACGTCGTCGTGTCGTGGATTCGTCTGATCCAGCCCGGCAGCGGCCCGGTGAGAGCCTGAATGGTCCCTGGTCCTCCCGGGACGACGAGAACGTCGGTCGCTTCCACGTCTTGGAGCGCGATCTCCGCCACCAGGGAGACCATCTGACAGTCGTCCCGAACGGGACCGGTGCGTTCGGCGACGAGGACCACGTCGATGCCCGGGGTGAGGGCCAGTGGCTGGTAGACGCCGATGACGTCCAGAGCGGTGAAACGGTCGTACAGAGGTATGACGACGTGGGTCACCAGAGGTCCTTTCGGTTGACAGCACTGGGCCGTCGAAGGCGGTCAGAGCATCGAGAAGCGTGCGCGGAACGCGCCCGGGGTCGTGCCGAGTCGTTCACTGAAGACACGTCGAAGCGACTCGGCGGACCCGAATCCCGACCTGGTCGCCACCACATCGAGGGCGAGGTCGGACTGCACCAGAAGGCGTTTGGCGGTCTCCAGGCGAAGTTCGGTGCGGTAGCGCCCGACGGTGAGTCCCGTCTCACGCGCGAAGAGGCGCTGGAAGTGTCGAGGCGACATGGCGAACTGCGCGGCGAGGTCATCGACGCGGTGTGTCGCCGTCGGGTCGGCCTCGATGGCACGCTGAACGGCGGCTACCCGCTTCTCGGTGGCACGTTCCAACCACACGGGGCCGGAGAACTGGGCCTGCTGGCCGGGCCGATGCAGAAACATCACCAGCCAGCGGGCGATCTCCTGGGCGACCCGTGGTCCGTGGTCGGCCGCCACGACGGCCAGTGCCAGGTCGATTCCTGCGGTGACACCACCCGACGTCCAGACCGGGCCGTCGTGCACGTAGAGAGCGTCGTGGTCGACGGTGAGATCGGAGAATCGCCGACCGAGGTCCTTGGACACGGACCAGTGGGTGGCAACCCGGCGACCGCTGAGCAACCCAGCGCGTGCGCAGAGGAACGCTCCGGAACAGACCGACAACAACCGGGTGGGACGGCACTCCCGCAGCCAGTCGACGAGGTCGGTGTGCCCATCCATGGCCGCCGCCGCACGGCCGCCGGGGACGACGAGGGTGCCGGCCCTGACCGGCTCTCCGAGCGCGGTGGCCATCATGACCAGGCCGCTCTCGGAAACCACCTCGACCTCCGCGCCCGCCAGCCTCAGGTCGTACGCGGGGCGCTCACCACGTGCCGCCCGGTAGCGGTTCGCCCCTGCCAGGACCTCCCACGGCCCGGTGACGTCGAGGGATTGCATGCCCGCAAAGGCGACGACGGTGACGCGCTCAACCATGCCCTGAGCCTGCCGGCCGAGCCAACATGGCGCAATGACGCCGCACCCACGGAAAGTGACACGGCGCTGGACGCTGTGGGGCGGTCGCCGTGCTCATCCTTCGTCCCTAATGGGCAAATGTCAGCGCGGCTCCGGGAGGCGCTGCGTCGCACTTCCCGGAATGCCTGATGCCGGTGAGTCATCAGGGATGACTCACCGGCATCACGCTCGTCAGGACATGGCCGCCCGCTTGATGCGGATCGGAGCGGGCGTGGTCGGGATACCTCAGTCCTGCGCCGAGTCCAACTGCCCGGTGGCGGCGAGGCGCTGGTACCAGTGGGCGCTGTCCTTCCAGGTGCGGACCTGGGTGTCGTAGTCGACCCGGATGATGCCGAACCGGCGGTCGTAGCCGTAGCCCCACTCGAAGTTGTCCAGCAGCGACCAGACGAAGTAGCCGCGGACGTCCGCGCCCTGCGCGCGGGCGTCACCCATCGCGCCGATGTGCCGGCGCAGGTAGTCGATCCGCCGGTCGTCGTGGATGCGGCCGTCGGCCGACACGACGTCGTCGAACGCCGCGCCGTTCTCGGTGATCATCATCGGCTGGTTCGGGTACTCGCGGTGCAGGCGCAGCAGCAGCTCGGTCAGGGCCGCCGGATCGATGTTCCACCCCATCGCCGTGTACGGGCCGGGCTGCGGCAGGAAGTCGACGTTGTCCGCGGCGACCCACGGCGTCGACGTCGAGGCGCCGTGACCGTCGGCGTCGGAGCGGGCCGACACCCCGTCCCAGGCGCGAACCAGGGTGCTGGAGTAGTAGTTGACACCGAGCACGTCCAGCGGCACCGCGATCAGCTTCTCGTCACCGTCACGGACGAACGACCAGTCGGTCACGGCGGCGGTGTCGGCCAGCAGGTCGGCCGGGTACGCCCCGTCGAGCATCGGGCCGAGGAACGCCCGGTTGGCCAACGCGTCGATCCGGCGGACCGCGTCCTGGTCGGCGGCCGACTCGGAGGCACCCCGGACGACGTGCAGGTTCAGCGTCACCGACAGCTCGGCGGCCGGGGCCAGCTCTCGGACCACCCGGCCGGCCAGGCCGTGCGCGAGGTTGAGGTGGTGCACCGCGGCCAGCGCCGCGGCCGGCTCGGTCCGACCGGGCGCGTGCACGCCGGAGGCGTAGCCCAGGTACGCCGAGCACCACGGTTCGTTGAGCGTCGTCCAGGTGTGCACCCGGTCGCCGAGCGCGCCGACGATGCCCGCGGCGTACTCCTGGAAGCGCAGCGCGGTCTCCCGAGCCGCCCACCCGCCGGCGTCCTCCAGCTCCTGCGGCAGGTCCCAGTGGTACATCGTCGCCACCGGGCGGACGCCCCGCTCCAGCAGCCCGTCCACCAGCCGGGAGTAGAAGTCGATCCCGGCCTGGTTGAACCGGCCGGAGCCGCCGGGCTGCACCCGCGGCCAGGCGATGGAGAACCGGTACGCGTCGAGCCCGAGGTCGGCGATGTGCCCGAGGTCGTCGGCCCAGCGGTGGTAGTGGTCGGCGGCGACGTCGCCGGTGTCGCCGTTCAGCGTCCGACCCGGTGTGTGGCTGTAGGTGTCCCAGATCGACGGCCCGCGCCCGTCTTCGTTTGCCGCGCCCTCGATCTGGTACGCCGCCGTCGCCGAGCCCCAGACGAAGCTCTCCGGGAAGTGGTGTTGCGTCATCGTTCAGTCCCCTGGATCTCGCAGATGTAGCCCTTCGAGGTACCGGCGACCAGTGCGGCACTGGCCGTCCCGTCCTCGTAGCGCACGTCGAACTCGGCGCCCGGCCCGTCCCCGGGTGACGGTACCCGTACCCGGGTCCGCTGCCCCTCGCCCGGTGCGTACAGCCGCAGCCGCACGTCGTCGGCCCACTCGTAGTCCGGTCGGTCGTCGCGCGCGCCGAACGGGATGACCGCGCCGGGCCGGGCCAGCACCGGCAGGCTGTCGAACGCGTGCTTCTCGGTGACCCACGCCGGGCCGGTGACCTGCGCCCCGCTGACCAGGTGCGTCCAGGTGCCGGCGGGTACGTAGTAGGTGACGTCGCCGTCGGCGCTGAACACCGGGGCGACCAGCACGTCCGGGCCGAGCATGTACTGCCGGTCCAGGTACGCCGTGGCCGGGTCGTCCGGGAACTCCACGAACATCGGGCGCATCATCGGCGTACCGTCGCGGTGCGCCTCCTGGGCGGCGGCCGCGAGGTACGGCATCAGGCGGAGTTTGAGCTGGGTGAAGTGCCGCAGCACGTCGACGGCCTCGTCGTCGAACGCCCACGGGACCCGGTACGACCCCGAGCCGTGCAGCCGCGAGTGCGACGAGAGCAACCCGAAGGCGACCCACCGCTTGAACACCACCGGGTCGGGGGTGCCCTCGAAACCGCCGATGTCGTGGCTCCAGTAGCCGAAGCCGGACGATGCCAGGGACAGCCCTCCGCGCAGCGACTCGGCCATGGCGGAGAACGTCGACTCGCAGTCGCCGCCCCAGTGCACCGGGAACTGCTGCCCGCCGGCCGTGGCCGAGCGCGCGAACAGCACCGCCTCGCCCTTGCCGCGCTCCGCCTCCAGCAGCTCGAAGACCGCCTTGTTGTAGAGGTAGGAGTAGTAGTTGTGCATCCGCTGCGGGTCCGAACCGTCGTGCCACACCACGTCGGTCGGGATGCGCTCGCCGAAGTCGGTCTTGAAGCAGTCCACGCCCATGTCGAGCAGCACCTTGAGCTTGCCGGTGAACCAGCGGACCGCGTCCGGGTTGGTGAAGTCGACCAGCGCCATGCCGGCCTGCCACTTGTCCCACTGCCAGACCGAACCGTCGGGCCTGCACACCAGGTAGCCAGCTTCGCGGCCCTCTTCGAAGAGGTACGAGCGCTGGGCGATGTACGGGTTGATCCAGACGCACACCTTCAGGTCGCGTTCGCGCAGCCGGCGCAACATCCCCTCGGGGTCGGGGAAGGTCGCCGGGTCCCACACGAAGTCGACCCAGTGGAACTGGCGCATCCAGAAGCAGTCGAAGTGGAACACCGACAACGGCAGCCCGCGCTCGGCCATCCCGTCGACGAACTCGGTCACCGTCTTCTCGTCGTACGAGGTGGTGAACGAGGTGGACAGCCACAACCCGTACGACCAGGCGGGGATGCGGGCCGGGCGGCCGGTGAGCGACGTGTATCTGCGCAGCACGTCCTTCGGATTGGGCCCGTCGATGACGTAGTAGGTGAGCGACTGTCCCTCGACGCTGAACTGGGTCTGCGTGACGACCTCGGAGCCGACCTCGAACGACACGTGCTCCGGGTGGTCCACGAACACGCCGTAGCCGGCGCTGCTGAGGTAGAACGGCACGTTCTTGTACGCCTGCTCGCTGGCGGTGCCGCCGTCGGCGTTCCAGATGTCGACCGCCTGCCCGTTCTTCACGAACGGGCCGAAGCGCTCGCCCAACCCGTACACCGTCTCGCCGACACCCAACGCGAGCCGCTCGTGCACGTGCGGCCGGCCCTCGGCGTCGGTGACGACGCCGATGCTGCGCCCGGTGGACCCGGTGATCACCCGGTCGCCGTGCAGGAAGTCGACCCGCCAGCCGTCGACGAGCGCGACCCGCGCGGTCAGCTCACCGGTGGTCAGCGTCGCGCTGAGCCCGGTGACGTCGACGCTGACCGGGTGCGTGTCGCCGGTGCTCAGCCCGAAGTGCGGCTCCCGGGGCAGCCCGCCGGTGTGGTGCGCGATGGTCACCCCGATGACGCCAGGGGCGGGGGAGAAGAACCGGACGGTGATCAGGGGCCGGTTGAGGGTGTCGCCGCGTCCATTGATCTGACCGGTCGGTGCGAAGACGGTGAAACCGCGCTCGTCCGGCTCGACCGACTCCACGGTGCCGGGGCGCAGGACACTGACACCGGGGCGCAGTTGCCAGTACCCGTCGGTGAACTTCACTTCTCGGCTCCTGCCGTGATACCGCGCGCCAGAGTGCGCTGGAAGATGAGGAAGAAGAGGATGGCCGGCACGAGGCTGATCAGCGCGCCGGCGTTGGTGGTCGGAGCGTCCATCAGCCGGTCACCCTGTAGTGACGCGAGCGCGACCGGAATGGTCTGCGTCTGGTTGTCGATGAGCATGACCAGTGGGATGAGGAACTCGTTCCAGGTCCAGATGAAGAAGAAGATGAGCAGCACCGCGAGGGTGGGCCGCAGGTTGGGGAAGACCACCCGCCACAGCACTGTCCACTTGCCGGCGCCGTCCAGCGCGGCGGCCTCCAGCAGCGAGCGCGGGAACGTGCCCATGACCGAGGCGAGCAGGTAGGTGCCGAACGCGCTCTGGATCACGGTGAAGATGATGATCACCGCGAGTCGGGTGTTGTAGAGCCCGACCTCCTTGGCCACGTAGTACAGCGGGTAGATCAGCGCCTCCTGCGGCAGCATGTTGGCCAGCAGGAAGAGACCGACGATCCAGAGCCGGCCACGGACCCGGCCGATGCCCAGGGCGTACGCGTTGAGCAGTGACACGGCGACGCCGAGCACCGCCACGGAGCTGGCGATGAGCGCCGAGTTCCAGAGCTTGAGCGGGAAGTTGACAGCGGTCCAGTACGTCCGCAGACCCTCGGTGTAGAACTCGCTCGGCCAGCTCAGCGGCCCGCCCGACGAGTAGTCACCGGGCGACTTGAACGCGTTGAGCAGCATGAACGCGAACGGCACCAGCATGACGAGCGCGCCGAGCGTGACCAGGGCGAGCACCACCCAGCGACTCGCGCCGCGGTGGTGCCGGTCGCGTACCGGCCGGGCCTGCTTCACCCGCGTGGGAATCGGTGTCAGCGTGACGGCCATGTCAGAACCCCCGGTCCCGGCGCTCGCTGCGCGCCTGCATCCAGATGAAGACCACGGCCACCACGATGATGATCAGCGTCAGGACCGTGGAGATCGCCGAGCCGTAGCCGACCTGGAGCTTCTTGAAGAACGTGTAGTACGCGAAGTAGGACGGAACGTTCGTGGCGTTCTCCGGGCCACCCCGGGTCAGGGCGAAGATCGGCCCGAACACCTTCAACGCGGCGATGGTGCAGGTCAGTGCCACCACGAAGGTTTCCGGCCGGATCTGTGGGAGGGTGATCGCCCGGAACCGGTGCAGCCAGTTCGCGCCGTCGACCTCGGCCGCCTCGTACAACTCGGGGTCGACCCGTTGCAGCGCCGCCATGAACACGACCACCGGGTAGCCGATCTGCACCCAGATCATCACCGCCATCACGGCTGGTAGGGCGGTGCCGGGGTCACCCAGCCAGTCGTGGCGTAACGCGCCGAGACCCACCGCGTCGAGCAGGCTGTTGAACGCGCCGTCCGGGCGCAGGATCCAACCCCAGACGATGCCGGCCACCACGACGGGCAGCACCTGCGGCAGGTAGAACGCGGCCCGCAGCGCGGCGGCGGTGCGGGGCTTGAACCGGCGGCCGATGACGTCGAAGAGCACCGCCGCGAGCAGCAGCCCGAGCAGCGTGGGCACCACCACCATCGCGACGATCATCCAGACGGTGTTGCGGAACGACGCCCAGAACACGTCGTCCTGCAGCAGTCGCTGGTAGTTGTCCAGGCCGACCCAGCGGGGGTCGCCGACGCCGGACCACTTGGTCAGTGACAGGTAGAGGGTGCCGACCAGCGGTGCACCGATGACCAGGAGGAAGAGGACCGCTCCGGGGAGCAGGTAGAGCCAGTACGCCGCGTTGCGGCCGCGTCGTCTGCGGCTGGGCGCGGGCGGGGTGGGCGTCGCGGGCGGTGGTGTGGCGGCGACGGTCTCGGAGACTGCCATGGAAGATCCTTCCCGGCGGGGCGGGCGGACGTGCCGGTCGTGCCGGCACGCCCGCCGCTCGCCGTGTCACTTGCCGGTGATCTCCTTGACGCCATCGGCGTACGGCTTGGCGATCGCGTCGAGAACCTGGTCGGGTGACTTCGAGCCGTTGATCAGGCCCTGGAAGCCGGAGACCAGCACGTCGTAGTAGCCGGGGACCGGCCAGTCCGGGTAGAAGGCGAGCCCGTCGGACTTGCTGACCGTGTTGAAGTCCTCGATCAGCTTGCGGTCCTTCGGGTCGGTGATCTTCGACGCGTCAGCGGCGACCGGGACACCACCGTTGTTGCCGATCAGGTCCTGGATCTCCGGACGCAGGGTGATGTCGATGAAGTCGTACGCCAGGCTCTTGGCCTTGCTGTTCTCCGGGACGACCCAGAGGTTGCCGGAGGAGCCGGCCTGCAGGGTGTTGCCGGGGAAGAGGAAGGTGTCCCAGTTGGCCTTCATCTCGGTCTTGAACCGGCCGTACCACCAGCTGCCCGAGACGATCATCGGAACCTTGCCGGCGATGAAGGCGGTGCCCATGTCCTCGGCCTTGAGGCTGGCCGAGTCCTTGGCGACGTAACCCTTCTTCACCCACTCGGCGAAGGTGTCCGCGCCGTACTTGAGCGGGTCGGCCTTGAAGTCGACCGGGTTCTTGTAGAGCTGGTAGTTGTCGACGAACTGCCGGTCAGCCTTGGAGAGGGCGAGCTGGTAGAAGAGCTGCCCGGCCGGGTACTCGGCACCGGCCATGCCCAGCGGGGTGACGCCCTTGCCGACGAACGTGTCCATCGCGGCGGTCATCTCGGCCATGCTGGTCGGGACCTTCACGCCGTTCTGCTGGAACAGGTCCTTGTTGTAGTAGACCGTGACGTACTCGCCGTAGTTCGGCACACCGAACCACTTGCCGGAGCCCATCACACCCTTGTCGCTGTAGCGGGCGGTGGTCTGCAGGCTGGGGCTGAGCTTGCCGGCCCAGCCACGCTTGTCGGCCTCGCTGCTCAGATCGGCCAGCAGGCCCTGGGAGGAGAGCAGACCAGCCGTCGCGTTGCCCTTGTTGTACTCCATGATGTCCGGGCCTTCGGACGAGTTGATGATCATGCCCGCGTTCTGCTGGATCTGCTCGAACGCCTTGCGCTCGAAGCGCACCTCGACACCCGGATGCTCGGACTTGAAGATCTCGATCGCCCGGTCCCAGCCGATCCCCATCGCGCTGTTCTCGCTCTCGTAGTGCCAGAGCTTGAGGACCTTTGCGTCACTGTCGTCCGCGTTGTCACCACCACCGCAGGCGGCGATGGTGGTCGTCGCGGTCGCCGCCAGGGCGATCGCGGCGACGAGCCGATGGAATCGCTGCATTACCATCCTCCTCGTTGAGTATCTAGCCGGTACTTCACGGGGCCCGTCGTCGCGTTGCAGCGCGGCGACGGGCCATTTACTGATCAGCCCCCACTGGCCGGCGGCTTCGCGGCACGGCGGTCGACCCCCGCACCTCCAAGGCGCACGGCAGTAGTTGCTGGTGGTGCTCGACGGCGGAGCCGTCCGGATGACGCTCGACGGCGGGCCCGTCCAGGTGGCGCACCAGCGCCTCGATCGCGATCCGCCCGAGCGTCGACCCCGGCGACGTCATCGCCGTCAGCGCCGGGGTGGCCAGTTCGGCGACCTGCGGCGAGGTGACCATCGACACGACCGAGACGTCGCCGGGCACCGACAACCCACGGTTGGCCAGCTCACCGAGGATGCCGAAGATCGCGGTCTCGTTCATGGCCAGCACGGCGGTCAGCTCCGGTGCCTGCGCGAACGCGTCGGCCAGGGCGGCCCGCCCGCCCGCCGCGCTGTCCTCGGCCGCGATCATCACCGGGTCGAGGCCGTGCGCGGTCATCGCCGCGACGAAGGCATCCCGGGTACGCAGTGCGGGCCCGTAACCACTGGCCAGCGTGGCTGCCGAGTGGTTGACGTAGACGATCCGCCGGTGCCCCAGGCCGACCAGGTGTGCGACTGCCTCCCGCACGGTCTGGTCGAAGTCGATGTCGACGTACGAGAGGGTGCTGGTGTCGGCGGTGCGGCCGATCAACACCAGCGGCACACCGGTCTCCTGGAGCACGGTGACCCGCTCGTCGGCCAGTTGGACCTCCATCAGCACGACGCCGTCGAGCATCCGCTGACTGGCCAGCCGTCGCAGGTCGTCGAGATCGCCGCCGCCGACCGGCGAGAGCACCAGGTGGTAGCCGGCAGAGCTGGCCGCAGCGGCGGCGCCGGTGACGAACGCGGTCTCGGTGGCGCCGAGCCCGCGCTCGTCCATCGGCATCAGCAGGCCCAGGATGCGGCTACGCCGGCTGGCCAGGCCGCGGGCCATCGCGTTGGGCTGGTAGTCGAGCTCCGCCATCGCGGCGAGCACCTTGTTGCGGGTGGCCTGCGAGATCGGCCGGGTGCCGGTGAGCACGTACGAGACGGTGCTGACCGAGACCTGGGCGAGTCGGGCGACGTCGTGCATGGTGGCCACCCGCGCACCTCCTTTGGCCAGGCGTGGGATCGCTCCCGCGGCAGCGTCGAAGCGTTTCGACTAAGCGGTTCGACAGACGCTAGGCCACCTGTTACGGAGACGTCAATAGCCGATGTCGAAAAGAATTCAGCAGGGTGCGCGGCCCCGCCTGGCGCGCCCCGTGCGCGCCCCGTGTGCCCCGTGTGCCCCGTGCTCCCCGTGCGCCCCGCGCGCCTCGTGCGCCTCGTGCCCGGCGCGCGCACCGCGCCCCGTGCGCCTCGTGCCCGGCGCGCGCACCGCGCCCCGCGAGCCCCGAGCTCCTCGCTGGGTGCATTCCGCGCATTCCGCACTCGCCCCGTCGGGCTGCACATTGAAGATCGTGCTCGATCCTGGATGTAGTCCCCTCGGGGCTTCGGGGAGGCCACTACTTCATGGATCGAGCACGATCTTGGCCTCGGCGGGGGCCGGGTGAGGTCGAGGACCCGGTGCGGCAGCTCCAGCGCCGGGTCGGGGTCCGTGTTGCGGGGCCCGGAAGCGGTCGGACGCGGTCAGATGTCGATGTCGAACCTGCTCAGCACCGACGGCGCGATCAGGCCGAGGGTCGCGAGTGCCGAGATGACGGTCAGTGCGATGCGCATCCCGACCACCTCGGCCTTGCTGCCCACCCGCAGCGCGATGCGGTTCGGCAGGCCGATCATCATCCACATCCGCCGTTTGATCGGGATCGGCCAGAGGATCGGCACGCCCGCCCTGGTGATCATGTCGCCCAGGATGTGCACGAAGCAGCCGACGCCCAGGGCCGTGCCGATCAACGGATATCCGCGTCCGCCCGGGAGGTTGGCGTAGGTGAACCAGGCCGCCCCGGCCGACGCGAGGGTGATGATGACCCAGCCGGCGCGCTCCGCCCACTCGTCGAACAGCCCGCGCAGCGCCAGGCCGAACATGAAGAACAGGATGGTGATGACCGCCCACTTGCCGTACGCGGCGCAGAGCGCTGTGGTGCCCCAGCCGACCAGCACGGTGAACGGCAGCGTGTGGGTGAGCGTCCGGTGCCCGTTGTTGCGGCGTGGGTCCTTGCTGAGCTTGGTGGCGTAGTAGACCCCGAGCGAGATCTTCTCCATCACCTCGGCGGCGAAGAGCGAGAAAACACCGAAAGTGCGGGCCACGGTGGCCCCACCCTGGTTCTTGGTCACCTTGCCCGACATGTCGAGGTCGGGAAAGAGCGCACCACCGGCGCACACCGCGGTGCCCACCGCCAACGCGAGCGGCGACTGGTGGTAGTCGGCGAACTGGTCCAGTGCCCAGGACCCGGCCAACCACGCCGCCGCGCCGGACAGCGCGTGCTGCGGACCCATCATCTCGGCTCACCCTCCCCAGGGATCTTGAGCGCCCAAAACTACGCCACTGTAGTCAGCGTCGGAGTCGCAGGGGCATCACCCGGAAGGTCCACATCGGACGTTGTCAGAGGGCGGGGGTGAAGCTCTGCCGGATCATCGGCAAGTATGCCGCGTTGACCTGCCAGTCGAACTCTTTTGTCAACCACGAGACGGTGTAGGAACGTTCGGCCGAGGTGTTGGCCAGCAACCGGAAGCTGTGCACCTGCTCGCCAGCGGCGTTCTCCCAGCGGCACTCCCACACGGCGCCACCCTCGAAGATGTCCATCGCGGAGATGTCCACCTTGCGGTAGGCCGGCAGCAGCCCGTCGCCGGTGGTGAGTCGCGTCTCCTCGGCCTCCCAGTGCGCCACCGGGTCGGTCCGCGCCGGCCCCGACTCGACACTGAGCACCCGAGCCCCGCCGGGTTCCCGGAAGCAGGTCACCGGCCCCTCGGTCCAGCGCGCCCAGCCGACCGGTGCGGCGATCCGGAACCCGGTCGGGTCGTCGTGCCAGGTCCAGCCTTCGCGTAGCCGGTACCGCGCCCCCGCGGGTGGCGCGACCGACGCCACCGGAGTCGAGGTGGGCGGCGGTGGCGGTGGGGTGGCGCAGGCGAAGGCGGCCGGTCGAGGGGTCGACACGCCCCCGCCGGAGCCGGACAGGGACGTCTGTTCGTCGTGGCGGTTGACCAGGACCACGGCGACACCGCCGGCGACGAGTAGCGCGGTGGCCGCGCCGCCCAGGGCGAGCAGGCGCCGCCGCGACCGGCGGGGGCGGCTCGTCGGCCGGGTCGTCGACGTCAGCGGAGGGTCGAGGTAGCCGGCCGGATCCATCGGGGCGGACGCCTGGGCACGACCCGCGCTGCGCACCGCCGCCACCGCCGAGGACCGCGGTGGCGGCGCCGACGGCTCGTCGTGCTGCGCCGCCGCGCGCTCCAGCAGGGACTCCGCTTCCGCGGCGGTCAGCCGCCGCCACGGGTCGCGCTGCAACAGGCCGATGATGACGGGACGCAGCGGCCCGGCCCGCCGCATCGGGTCCGGCGGCTCGGTGGCCAGCGCGCTGAGCGTCGCCATCGCGCTCGACCGGGCGTACGGTGACTGCCCCTCGACCGTCGCGTAGAGCGTCGCGCCCAGCGACCACAGGTCGGTGCGCTGGTCCGACACCCCTTCACGGGCCCGCTCGGGGGCGACGAACTGCGGTGAGCCGAGAACCGTGCCCGGCCCGGTCATCGCCCCCTCGCCGCCGTCGAAGGTGGCCAGCCCGAAGTCGGTGAGCACCACCCGACCGTCGTCGGCCACCAGCACGTTGTGTGGTTTCACGTCGCGGTGCAGCACCCCGGCGCTGTGTGCGGCCCGTAGGGCGGCGAGCACCGCCAGCCCGATCCGCGCGGTGCGCTGCGGACTCAGTGGACCCTCGGCGCTGATGATCTGCTGCACCGACCGGGACGACACGTACTCCATCACGATCCAGGGGCTTTCCCGGTCGTGCACGACGTCGTAGATGCGGACCACGTTGGGGTGGTTGAGTCGAGCGGCGGTACGGGCCTCGCGCAGGGTCCGTAGCCGTAACTCCTCGCGTTCGGACTCGGCCAGCCAGGACGGTGGCACGACCTCCTTCACCGCCACGTCGCGATGCAGCATCTCGTCGCGAGCAAGCCACACCCGGCCCATTCCGCCGGTGCCGACCAGGTCGAGCAGCCGGTACCGACCCGCGATCAGCAACTGCTGCACGGTCGCTCCCCCTCGGTCACCCCGAGTTACACGATAGCCACCGTGGCGCCATTTCTCATCCGCTGAGCGGCCTCGATCCACGCCGGACGGTAGTCCGGATCATGACCATACGGCGCAGGTCAGGGGGGTGGTCGGAAACTATTTCGGACCTGCTCCCAGTCGGCTGCGGCCCCGGCCCAGTCCTCGTCGTGGGTGATCCAGCCGAGGGTCCAGCGGCTACCCCCGACGACCTGCTGCCGAGCGTGCAGCCACAGGCCGCCGAAGGGGGCCTGCCAGCGGCACTCCCACTCCGCCCCGTCGTCCTTCGCGACGAGCCGGATCTCGTCGTACTGCGGCAGTGCCCCGGCCGAGAACGCCGCGTCGCGGGCCGCGCGCAACCGGACCAGCGGGTCGGCGCTGTTGCCCCCGGAGACGCTGAAGGCCCGACCGGTCGCCGGGTCCTGGAAGCAGGTCGCCCCGCCGTCGCGGGAGTGGTACCAGGTAGCCGGCACGGAGACCCGGAAGCCGCTGGTGTCGGCGTGCCAGACCCAGCCGGGCGGCGGCCGGAACCGTTCGCCCGAGGTCGGCGTGGCGTCCTGCACCGGGGCACCGACGACATGCGGACGGACACACGCGAACGGGGGAGGGGGGACGTTCCGGCCACCGGGCGGCGGGCCGGGCCGGTCGGGGCCGGGACCGCCCGAGCCGCCACCAGCGGGCGGACCGTTCTGCGGCTGCTGGGAGGACCAGCCCGCGGGGTCGCCGGGCTCGTCGTCGGTGAGGGCCAGCGTGGTGCCGACGCCGGCCGCGGCGGCCACCAGCAGCGCTACGGCGACCAACGCCAGCCGACGGGTGGTACGCCCTTCACCCGCCCGCTCCGTGGTGAGAGCAGTGGTGGTCGTGCCGGCGACTGCCAGGTGGCCGGGGTGATGGCTCGGATCGGCGGACCGGTCCGGCAGCGGAATGGTGGGGTTCTGGTCGTCGTCGCCCTGGGCGACGGTGGGCAGCCCCACCAGGCCCGGTGTGGGGGTCGGCCGGTCCGGCGCCGGCGGTGGGTCGGACACCGGCGGCGGTTCGGGTCGGCCGGTCGCCGCGGCGGTGAGCAGCCGGCGGACCGCGTGGTGGTCGAGGCGGTCGCCCGGGTCACGGCGCAGCAACCCGTCGAGCACCGGCGCGAGCTGCCCGGCGTGCGGGGCCGGGTCGGGTGGCCCGGCGGCCAGTGCGCTCAGGGTCGCCATCGCCGTGCTGCGCGCGTACGGGGAGCGGCCCTCCACCGCGGCGTGCAGGGTCGCGCCGAGTGACCACAGGTCGGTGGCGACCGTTGACACCCCCTCGGCGGCTCGCTCGGGGGCGACGTACTGCGGTGAGCCGAAGACCATGCCGGGGCGGGTCAGCACGCCGTCGCCGCCGTCGAACGTGGCCAACCCGAAGTCGGTGAGCATCACCCGCCCGTCGTGTGCCACGAGCACGTTCTGCGGTTTGATGTCGCGGTGCAGCACCCCGGCGGTGTGCGCGGCGTGCAGCGCGTCGAGCACCGCCAGGCCGATCCGTGCCGCGCGGGCCGGCTCCAACGGCCCCTCGGCGTCGAGTACGTCCTGCAACGTGCGGGACGGGACGTACTCCATCACGATCCACGGGCTGCCCTCGACCGGGACGACGTCGTAGAGCCGGACCACGGCGGGGTGGTTGAGCCGGGCGGCGGCGCGTGCCTCCCGCAGGGTGCGCGAGCGCAGCTCGTCCCGTTCGTGGTCGGCCAGCCAACTCGGGGGGACGATCTCCTTGACCGCGACCTCACGGTGCAGCATCTCGTCGTGGGCGCGCCACACCCGACCCATGCCCCCGCGACCGACCAGGTCGAGCAGCCGGTACCGACCAGCGATCAGCACCTGCGCACGCTCCTCCTCAGCCGCTGTCCGGGCTACACCCTAACCAGCGGATCGGAAGGCACCTATAGCTCATTCGACGTATCTCAGCACGCGGCGGGGTCGAGTCGGGCGAGCAGATTGCCGTCCGGGATGGCGATCCGCGAGCTTCCGCCCGCCAGTCGGGCGGCGGCCCGGCGGGCCTGTAGCGGGCCGTGTTCGCGTCGGGCGGCGGTGTAACTCGCGGCCGTTCGGGCGGCGATGCTGGCCCAGCCGTAGCGCTGGCCGACCATGGTGCGGGCCTTGCGGGCCACCCGGCGGGCGAAGACCTCGTCACCGAGCAGTTGACCGACCGCGCCGGCGAGCGCGTCCGGGTCGCTGTGCGGGAACGTCACACCGGTGACGCCGGACTCGACGATCTCGGCGAGCCCGCCGGTGCGGGCCACCGCGAGGGGTGCACCGGCGGCGGCCGCCTCCAACGCCACCATGCCGAACGGCTCGTAGAGGCTGGGCACCACCGTCGCGTCGGTGGCCCCGAGCATCGCTGGTAGCTGGGTGGTGTCGAGGAAACCGGTGAACCGTACCGTCGAGCTGAGCGCCAGCCGCCGGGCCTGGGCCTCCAACTCGGCGCGGTACGGGCCGTCCCCGGCGATCACCACGCGCAGCCCGGGGTGCCGCTCGCGGAGCCGGGGCACCGCGTGCACCAGGTGCTGGACACCCTTCTCGTAGACCAGTCGCCCGGCGTACCCGACCAGGGGGCCGTCCCCGGCGAACCGTGCGCGAGCCGACGCGACCGCCCGCGGTCGGGCCCGCCAGGCCCGGTCGTCGACCCCGTTGGGCACCACGTCGACCTGCGTCGCCGGTACGTCGAAGAGCGTGGTCACCTGGTCGCGCATGTAGCCCGAGCAGGTGATGACCCGGATGGAGGAGCCGCTGAGCCAGTGTTCGACGCCGTGGATGGTGCGGTTCATCTCCTCCGGCAGCCAGCCCTGGTGCCGGCCGGCCTCGGTGGCGTGGATGGTGGTGACCAGCGGCAGATCGAGGTGCTCGGCCAGGGTGACGGCGGTGTGGGCGACGAGCCAGTCGTGGGCGTGGATGACGTCGTAGCTGCCGGCTTCGGTGGCGCGCAGGGCGGTGCGGGTGAGGGTGTGGTTGAAGGCCATGGTCCAGGCCAGGAGGCTGCTGGTGGCGAGGGGGAAGGTGACCGGGTCTTCGGGGGCGCGCAGGATGCGTACGCCGTCGGCGTACTCCTCCAGGGGTGCGCCGTCGCTGTGTCGGGTGACGACGGTGACCTCGTGGCCGGCGGCGGCGAGGGCCACCGACAGGGCGTGCACGTGTCGGCCGAGGCCGCCGACGAGCACCGGCGGGTACTCCCAGGACAGCATCAGCACCCGCAGTCGCCGGGCGGGGTGGATGTCGATCACGTGGGCGTCGGGTGACATGCGGCCCCCTTTGAATTGTCCCCGGGCGCGCGCCGACCGACACCGGAGCCGGTGTCGCCGTCGCGTCTGGATCGGGGCCAATCCTGCCGGGATCGAGATAACCAGCGGAGACACCACCGTTGCGGTCGTGTAAAGCGCTACTGGCTCTTTCGGCGCACCCGCAGCAGCTCGGCCACCGACCACGCCTGGAACGGGCAACCGGTAGCGGCGTGCGGCGCGAGGCCGTCGGCCGTCTCGCTCACCGAGCCTAGCCCATATTCGGTCAGATGTGCCTCGATACCAACGAACACGTCATCGACCGACATCTTGCCCCGGCGGCAGGCGTCCACGTACGGCCCGAGCAGCCACGGCCAGACCGTGCCCTGGTGGTAGCCGCCGTCGCGCTCGGCGGGACCACCCCGGTGCCGGCCCACGAACTCCGCCGAATCGACGGCGAGGCTTCGTGGCCCGAGCGGAGTGAGCAACCCGTCGCCGATGCGCCGTAGCGTGGTCTCGTCCGGGTCCATCGGCGCGTACGGCAGCGACCAGGCCAGCAGCTGGTTGGGGCGCAACGCGTCGTCGTCGTGCAGGGCCGCACCGCCCAGCGGATACGCCGGCGCGGGAGCGTCCAGCACGTCGTGCAGCCAGCCGGTCGGCGACGGAAAACGCTCCCGGAACGAGGCGGTGGCCTGCCCGTGCCGTCGCCACAGCTCGTCCGCGTCCCGCCCGGCCAGCTCGGTCAGCTCCGCGAGCCCGGCCAGCCCGTTGATCCACAACGCGTTGACCTCGACCGGCTTGCCGGTACGCGGGGTGACCGGCACCCCGTACACCCGGGCGTCCATCCAGGTCAGCGCGGTGCCGGCGGCACCCTGGGTGAGCAGCCCGTCGGCCGGGTCGACGGCGATCCCGTACCGGGTGCCGGTCACGTGGGCGTCGACCACCCCACCCAACGCGGGCAGCAACTCGTCACCCAGGTCGGTGTCACCGGTGACGGTGACGTGCCGACTCACCGCGTGCAGGAACCACAGCGTGCCGTCGACGGTGTTGTACTCCACCCGACCGGTGTCGGCCGTGTTGGCGAGCATCCCCTCGGACAGCGTCGCCGCGTACGCCCGCAGCAGTTCCCGGCCCTCGTCGGCGCGACCCGTGCAGAGGAACAGCCCCTCATAGGAGATCATCGTGTCCCGCGACCAGGCCCCGAACCACGGGTAGCCGGCCACCACGTCGACGGCCCGCCCGCCGGCACGCACCACGAACGCGTCCGCGGCCAGCGTGAGCGTCGCCTCGACCGGGTCCACCGGCTTCGCCGCCGCCACCACCCGCCGGTTGCGCCGTCGGGCCGTCTCCACGATCTCGGTGGCCGGCGGCGGCACCTCGTCCAGTCGACCGGCCCAGGCCCGCACCGACACCGTGTCGCCGGGGCGTTCCAGCTCGCCGGCGAACCGCCCCGCGTACCAGAGATCCTCGTCCGGGTGCAGGCCCCGATTGGCCTCCTCGCGGTGGTGCACGCCCAGCCACCACTGCCCCTCGGGCGCCCAGCCCGGCCCGGCCAGCCGGTACGCGCCCTCGACCACCGCGCCGTCGGCCACCGGCTCGACCTGCGGGATCGGGCCGTCGGCCCGCCGTTCGCCGTGCGCGTCGCGCCAGGTGCAGGCGGCCGACAACTCCAACCGGACCGGCCCGCCGGCGACCAGCCGGTGCACCACCGCCACGCACGAGCGGCCCGGCAGCATGGCCACCTCCCGCTCGATCACCACCGACCCGATCCGCCACCGCCACCGGGGCAGCCCATCGGTCAGGTCGAAGCGCTCCAGCAGCTCGAAGCCGCGCGGGTCCACGTCACCGGAGGACCATTCGTGCGCGCCGAGCCGCACCCGCGCGCCGGACGGCACAGTGACCGCCGGGTCCAGGCTGACCAGTCCCACCTGACGGGAAGCCGGAGTTTCGCCGGGGACCACCAGCAGACCGTGGTAACGGCGCGTCCGGAGCCCGCCGACGGTGCCCATCGCGTATCCGCCGAGGCCGTCGGGGACCAGCCACTCCCGGCTCGCGGCGCTGGTCAGATCGCCACAGACCTGGGGGCCGAAGCGCATGTCGATCAACTTTCCTCCACCTGCGACGGGGTGTAACACGCCACGACGACAATGGCTGCTGTGGTCAAGTACCGCGGCGACGTCAAAGATGTGCACGTGATCACTGACCGATCGTCCTCCGACGCCTCGCCACCCGACGCTGAGCGGCTCCGGCTCGCCCAAGCCGACTCGGGGGAGCAGGACTGGCGTGCATGGGGTCCCTATCTGTCCGAACGGGCGTGGGGGACGGTGCGGGAGGACTACAGCGAGCACGGTACGGCCTGGGACTACTTCCCGCATGACCACGCGCGGTCCAGAGCCTACCGGTGGAATGAAGACGGAATGGCCGGCGTCTGTGACGAACGACAGACCTTCGCCTTCGCCCTCGCGCTCTGGAACGGCAAGGACCCGATCCTCAAGGAGCGGATGTTCGGCCTCGGCGGCGACGGCGGCAACCACGGCGAGGACGTCAAGGAGTACTGGTGGTACGAGGACTCCACGCCCACCCACTCCTGGATGCGCTGGCGCTACCACTACCCCCAGGCTGCCTTCCCGTACGACGAACTCGTCGCGGTGAACGCGTTGCGCGGCCGCGACGACACCGAGTACGAGCTGGTCGACACCGGGATCTTCGACGAAGACCGGTACTGGGCGGTGACCGTCGACTACGCCAAGGCGTCCCCGACCGACCTCTGCATGGTGGTGACGGTCGCCAACCGGGGCGACCAGGCGGCGACCCTGCACGTCCTGCCGACCCTGTGGTTCCGTAACACCTGGTCCTGGGGCCTGCCCGGCGGCGACCGGATCCCCCGGATCACCGGCCACGGCACCCGGCTCGTCGGCGAACACCGGGTGCTCGGCCAACTGCTACTGGAGGGCGACGGCGGCCCGGTGCCGCTGCTCTGCGACAACGACACCAACGCCGAACGGCTCTGGGGCCTGCCCGGCCGCTCCCCGTACCCGAAGGACGGCATCAACGACCACGTCGTCAACGGCGCGGCCACTGTCAACCCCGACCGGGAGGGCACCAAGGGCGCGCTGCACTACGTGCTCGACGTACCGGCCGGTGGGCAGCGTCAGATCCGGCTGCGGCTCACCCGCACCGCGTCGCCCCCGGCCGCCGTACCGCCGCCCCCGGCCGACCTCAGCGCCGGCTTCGAGGCGGTGGTGTGGGCGCGGCGGGCCGAGGCGAACAGGTTCTTCGCCGGGGTGATCCCGCCGGCCGCCACCCCCGACGAGGCGCTAGTGGCACGGCAGGCCATCGCCGGGCTGATGTGGGGCAAGCAGTTCTACCACTTCGATGTCAAACGTTGGCTCGAAGGCGACCCCGGCTCGACGCCGCCGCCGGCCGGGCGCCGGCACGGGCGCAACAGCGCCTGGTGGCACATGACCAGCTTCGACGTCATCTCCATGCCCGACCCCTGGGAATACCCCTGGTACGCGGCCTGGGACCTGGCCTTCCACTGCGTGAGCATCGCCCGGGTCGACCCGACCTTCGCCAAGGAGCAGATCCTGCTCCTGCTCCGCGAGTGGTACCTGCACCCCAACGGGCAGATCCCGGCGTACGAGTGGGCGTTCGGAGACGTGAACCCGCCGGTGCACGCGTGGGCGGCCCTGAAGGTGTTCGAGATCGACGGCGGGCGGGACTACGAGTTCCTGGCTCGGGTGATGCACAAGCTGCTGCTCAACTTCACCTGGTGGGTCAACCGCAAGGACACCGGCGGCAACAACGTCTTCGAGGGCGGCTTCCTCGGGCTGGACAACGTCGGGCCGTTCGACCGTTCGGCGGCGCTGCCGGTGGCCGGTGTGCTGGAGCAGTCCGACGGCACCGGCTGGATGGGCATGTACGCGCTCAACCTGCTGGACATGGCGATCGTGCTCGCCGAACACGACCGGACCTGGGTGGACACGGCCACCAAGTTCTTCGAGCACTTCGCGTACATCGCCGCCGCGGCGTACGAGCAGGGTCTGTGGGACGACGAGGACGCGTTCTTCTACGACGTGCTGCGCCTCGCCGACGGCACGAAGGTGCCGCTGAAGGTCCGCTCCGTCGTCGGGCTGCTGCCGTTGGCCGCCACCACCCGGCTCACCGCGAGAACCCTGCACCATCTGCCGGAGTTGGGCGCACGCCTGCGCTGGTTCCTGACCAACCGCCCGGAGTACTCCCAGGTGATCGGCACCCGGCGGCTGGGGCCGGACGGTCGGCAGCAGCGGCTGCTGTCCATGGTCGGCCCGGAGCAGGTGGTCCGGCTCCTCGCCCGGATGCTCGACCCCGACGAGTTCCTCTCCGACTTCGGCCTGCGTACGCTGTCCCGCGCGCACCTGGACAAGCCGTTCTCGGTCACCCTCGGTGGGCAGGAGTTCTCCGTCGGCTACGAGCCGGCCGAGTCGACCAGCGGCCTGTTCGGCGGCAACTCGAACTGGCGCGGACCGATCTGGATGCCGACGAACTTCCTGCTGATCAGCGCGCTGCGCGACTACGCCGCGTTCTTCGGCGACGACCTGCAGGTGGAGTACCCGACCCGCTCCGGCGTGAAGCGCACCCTGGACGAGATCGCTGACGACCTCTCCGCCCGGCTGATCTCGCTGTTCACCCAGGACGACTGGGGTCGCCGGCCGATCTACGGCGCGTGCCAGCTCTTCCAGACCCACCCGGACTGGCGGGACCTGGTCGCCTTCCCCGAGTACTTCCACGGAGACAACGGGGCCGGCCTGGGCGCCTGGCACCAGACCGGCTGGACGGCCCTGGTGGCGGACCTGATCCTCACCCTCCGCCGCTGAACCCCCGCGCCGCCGCGCGACCGCGCGCCGCCGCTGCGCGCCCGCGCCCTGCATGATCGCACTCGATCCATGTTGTAGTGGTGTCGCTGCCGTGCGGAGGCCACTCGATCCTGGATCGAGCACGATCGTGCGGCGTGCGGCGTGCGGCGTGCGGCGTGCGGCGTGCGGCGTGCGGGCCTGCGGCGTGCGGGCCTGCGGGCGTGCGGGCGGCAGGCCGCGCGGGAGTGGGTGCGTCAGGCGGTGACGAGGCCGAGCTTGATGAGGCTGTCGGCGGTGTCGGTGATGGTCGTCTCCACCGGGCGGGGCCGCCAGCCGAGGACAGTGCGGGCCCTGTCGTTGCTGATCACCGGGATCTGCCCCCGCAGGGCGGCGGCCTCACGCAGCGCGGGCTCGGTCTTCGCGGCCTCCCGGACCTCGTCGTCGCTCAACTCCCGGGCCGGCACCCGATCGGCCAGGCTCGGCAGGTGCCGCGCGAGCATCTTCGCCAGGTCGAGGAAGCTGATCGACGGGCCGCCGACACCGATGAACCGCTCACCGGCAGCGTCCGGGTGCAGCATCGCGCGCAGGTGCAGGTCGACCACGTCCCGCACGTCGACCACTCCGAAGTACATCCGGGGTACGACCGGCATCGCTCCGGTAAGGAACGCCTGCACCAGGCCGGTCGACGCGGAGACCCGTGGCCCCAGCAGCGGCCCGAAGATGCCGGTCGGGTTGACCACGCTCAGCTCGACCCCAGCGTTGTCCCGGACGTAGTCCCAGGCCGCGCGTTCGGCGAGGGTCTTCGACCGGTGGTACGCCGGGATGTCGTCGTCCACGTTCGTCCAGTCCGCCTCGGTGTACCGGCCGTCGGGCTTCACGGTGTAGCCCACCGCTGCGTACGACGAGGTCAGCACCACCCGCTGTACCCCGGCCTCGCGGGCGGCGCGCAGGACGCGCAGCGCTCCGTCGCGGGCCGGCCGGATCACCTCGTCGTCGTCCTCGGGCGGGGTGAACGGGAACGGCGACGCGTGGTGCAGCACGTAGCGCGCCCCGGTGACCGCCTCGGCCCAGCCCTCGTCGGCGGAGAGGGCCGCGGTGCGGAACTCGACCCGGCCGTCCGGGTTCGTGCCCGCCTGGCGGACCCGGTCGAGCACCTCGTCGCGCTGGCCTGCCTCGCGGACGCTGACCCGCACCCGGTAGCCCTCGTCGAGCAGCCGGGCGACGGAGTATCCGCCGAGATGTCCGGTGGCGCCGGTCACCAGCACAAGGGTGTCCTCGCTGCTGCGAAGCTGCATGTCTTTCTGCACGATATGTCCCATCTTGTGTCAGAACTCCTGAAGAACGCGTTCGACCCGTTCGACCGCGCGGGCCTCGGCAACGACGTCACCCCGGTGCCGCGCGTCCCACATGTCGGCCTTGCTGCGCATGTACGCCTGGCGTACCCGTAGGCGCTCGATCTCGGCGGACAGCCGGTCGGCGTGCCGGGCGAGGAGGTCGCGCTGTTGGGCGGCGGCCGTCGGGTCGCCGTCGTCGAGCAGCGTCAGGTACCGACGCATCTCCGCGACGCTCATCCCGGACGACCGCAGGCAGGCCAGGGCGTCGATCCGCTCGGCGAGCGGAGTGTCGTAGCGGCGGTGGCCGCTGCTGTCGTCGCGGGGCACCGCGCCGAGCAGGCCGACCTTCTCGTAGTAGCGCAGCGTCGGCTCACTGAAGCCCGACCGTTGGGCCATTTCCTGGATGGTCAGGGGCGGTTCTGTCCGCTTCCGGTCTGCCGTCGTCGCTGCCATGACTGAAGCGTCCCCAACTTCAAGCGCTTCAAGTCAAACGATGTGACGCAGGGCATCGTTCAGCGGTTTGCCCGGTCGAGCGGCCCCACCAACCCGGCGGCTGACCTTGGATCCAGCGGGTGATCGGTGCGCGGAAGGGGTTCACAGATAACCGACGCGGACGATCAACTCGCCCTCCTTCGGCCGGGCCCCCACGTAGACGGTCGCAGGGTCGAACAGGGTCGGCGGCAGGCGCAGCTCATCGGAGAGACCCATCTCGCGTGCCAGGTCCTCCGGAGACTGCCCCGCCGCCGGCACCAGGGTGATCGTTCGCCAGCATCCACCGGAGGCGCATTCCATGCCCTCGTCGGCGACCGTCGCCCCGGACGGCACCGCCGGCATCCGTGACCTCGGCGGCAACGATCCCTCGGTCTTGAACACCTGCAACCACAGGAACGACAGGACCCACAGGCACGACAGCAGACCCAGCGTGACGGACACGGCCACGAGAGTGCGCTTGCTGCGTCTCCGCAGCGCGGTCCGCGACGTCATCGCGCGAGGATAGCGGGGCACTGTCGACCAGTCGGGGGGAGCGGTGGCCCCAGGTCAGCCGGTGAAGGGCTCGGGTCCGAGGCGGCCCCAGGCCACGAAGGCGGCCACCGCGAGGTAGAGCAGGTTCAGCACGATGAACTTCGCCTCGCCGTGGCGCAGGTGGGTGATCATCGCGCCGACCATCAGCAGCACCCAGCAGACGGCGGTCACCGGCACCAGCACCGGTGCGATGTCCAGCACGGCAGGCAGGATCAGGCCGATCGCGGCCAGGATCTCGAGGATCCCGAGGGCCCTGACGAAGCCCACGCTGGCATCGTCGGTCCACCCCCCGCCGTTGGTCGCGGCCAACTTCTCCTTGGGTACGAACGTCTTGGTGACGCCGCCGGTCAGGGCGACTGCGGCCAGCAGTCCGGCGGCGATCCACAGAGCCAGGTTCATGAGACTCCCTTCGTATCGGGTCGCACAGGAGACACCGTCGGCCGGGGGCGCTGTGACGGCTCGTCGAGTGACGAGGAGCACCGACGCCCGGTGTCACAGCAGGCGGGCGGCCGGTGTCTGGTGGGCGACGCGGCCGAGATCGACGAGAATGGAGCAGGCATGGATGCTGGGGCGCAATCATGAGTGCGGACGGCCGTGGGCAGCCCGCCGTCGACGCGTTCGTCACCCACCGGAACCTGCTCTTCACCGTCGCCTACGAGATGCTCGGCTCGGCCGCCGACGCGGAGGACGTACTCCAGGAGACCTGGCTGCGGTGGGCGGACGCGGAGCTGGCGGCGGTGCGGGACCAGCGCGCCTACCTGGTCCGGATCACCACCCGGCTGTCACTCAACCGGCTCCGGGCGGTCGGCCGACGCCGGGAGTCCTACGTCGGCGCGTGGTTGCCGGAGCCTCTGCTGACCACACCCGACGTTGCCGAGGACGTCGAACTCGCCGAGAACGTCTCGATGGCGATGCTGCTGGTGCTGGAGACCCTCGCGCCGACCGAGCGGGCGGTGTTCGTCCTGCGTGAGGTCTTCGGCCTGGAATACGACGAGATCGCCGAGGCGGTGGACAAGAGTTCGGCGGCGGTCCGTCAGATCGCCCACCGGGCGCGGACGCGTGTCGCCGCTCGGCGGCCGCGTGGGATGGTGTCGCCGGCCGAAACCCGACGTGCGCTCACGGCGTTCCGGCTGGCGGTCGAGACCGGCGACGTGCAGGGCCTGCTCGACGTCCTCGCGCCGGATGTCGTGCTCCTCGGCGATGGCGGCGGGATCAAGCAGGCCCTGCTGCGGCCGGTCGCCGGGGCCGACAAGGTGGCCCGCCTGCTGTGCAGCACACACGCCAGGACCGCGACCATGTCGCTGCACCCCGCCCAGGTCAACGGTCACCCGGCGCTGGTCCTGCGGCTCGACGGCGCGGTCGACGCGGTCCTCGCGCTGCGTATCGACGACGGTCTCATCAGCGGGGTCTACGCCGTGCGTAACCCCGAGAAACTGTCACACATGCGGCGCGAGACCACCCTGCGCCGTTGACGCCCGCGCCGCCCGCTGAGGCTGGTTTGTTCCGCGCACGTCGGCGGCTGCGGGCCGTCTGCCTGAGCGGCGTCCCCGAGGATCACGGCCGAGGACCGGTCAGGGCCGGCAGGATAGGGCGGTGTCGGAGAACCCGATCCGAGCTAGTACGGGGGCGCGGGTATCTCGGGTGCTTGTCGACGTGAGCGTCGCGCGTCCGCTGCGGCGACGCCGAGCAGCACCACGGCGGCGAGGGCGCCGGCGGTGAGCGGCCGGAGGTGCAGTGCCACCGGGGTCAGCAGGCCGAGGGTCAGCAGGCCGGCCAGCCGGGAGCGGGAGACCCGGCCGAAGACCTGGTATTCGAGGGCCGACCGTCCGGCGAGGAAGAGTGCCGGGCCGCCGAAGATGGCGATGAGCCAGTGAGCCGGAAGGTGCCCGAGCGGCTCGGTGATGAACAGTTCGAAGCCGACGCCGGTCAGCACGATCCCGGCGATCATGACGAGGTGGGCGAAGGACATGTCGGTCGCGAGCCGGGCCGCGTCGCGGGACCTGTCGACGGCCGTGCCCAGCATGCCTCCCGCCACGTGGAAGTAGATCCGCCAGAGCACGACGGTGCTCGCCAGGGCCAGGACGAACCCGGCCGTCTGGTCGGTGTGGAACTCGCTGCCGCTGAAGGCGAGCCCGATGACGAAGATCGCCTCGCCGAGAGCGATGAGGAGGAACTGTTGGTACCTCTCGGCCAGATGCTCGGCCGCGATCATCTGGATGCCGAGCCGCTGCGCGCCGAGTCGGGGGGTCGGCCAGCCGAGGAACAGCCCGGTGTAGTCGATCAGCACGGCGAGGGTCCAGAGCGCCCCGCGAACCCTGCCGTCGTCGACCAACCCGCCGACGACCCACAGTGGTGCGCTCAAGCCGAACCAGAACAGGATTCGGATGGACTGGTGCGGGTCCGGCCGGCCGTGCCCGGCGAGGTAGAAGAAGACCACCCGACCGATCTCGAGGGTCACCAGGGTGATGGCGAAGAGCGCGGCCCGTGCGTCGAAGCCGTGCGGCACGGCTACCGCCATCGTCATCGATCCGACCAACGTCATGATGATGACGGTCTGCACGATCGGGGCGTCCGGGTCCAGCCAACTGGTCGACCAGACCGTCAGCGACCAGACCGCCCACAGCGCCAGGAACAGCAGCAGTGCCTGGCCGAGGCCCGCGTACACGCCGCGCTGGCCGTCGGTGAAGTCGACGATCAGCCGCGCGGAGATCCGGGTGAGGGCGAAGACGAAGACCAGGTCGAGGAAGAGTTCCAGGAAGGTCGCCCGCTGCCGGGTGGCTTCGTCGCGAAGCAGCCGTCCGCCACTGGGGTTCCTCATCGGCCCACCACGCGCCGGTGCCGCCAAACGACCACGGTGCCCTCCCGTCGCGGTGATCCCCTCGGCTAACGAGCCAGGGGGTGGTGGTGGCACGTGGCGAGCCGGGGCCGACCTACCACTACAGTCACCAATCCGTCACCCGGCCGCCACGGCAGGTGTGCGCCCTTACGCTCGTGGGCGTGCCCGGACCTGCCGAGAAGGCCACTGAACAGGACCGGCGTGACCTCATCGTCACGGTCGCGCGAGAGTTGGCCGAGACGGAGGGCTGGGCGGGTGTGACCACCCGACGGCTCGCCGAACGGACCGGGATCGATATGGGCGACATCTACCGGCACTTCGCCGATCTGGAGGCGTTGATCGCCGCCGTCGCGGTGTGCGCCTTCGCCGATCTGGCCGCCGATCTCGCCGAGGCGCACGCGGAGACGGTCGGCGGCCCCGAGGGGGTCTGGCCGGCGGTCGCGTCCGCGTACCTCGACTTCGCGTACACGAATCCGGGGGTCTACGACGCGATGCTCGCGCTGACCCCCGACCTGGCCCTCGGCGCGGATGGTGTGCCGGCCGCGCCGCGGGCGGTGTTCGCGGAGCTGCGGGCGGCTCTGACCCCGCTGGCCGAGGGCCGGGACCCGGACACTCTCGCCGAGGTGGGTTGGAGCCTGCTGCACGGCGTGGTGATGCTCACCCGCGGTGGGCGACTGCGACCCGAGGGGCAGGAGGAGCGCGAGGCGTTGATCGCGCAACGGTTGCTGCGGTGGCCGTGACCACGACGGCCAAGGCGGAGCGGTTCACGGAAATCCGAAAGATCTGAAACTCGCCTCCCGCCTATCCTGTCCGTCGGTCTTTCGGGCGGTGGCACGGGGAAGGGGATGGTATGACGGTCGGCGTGGCGGCGCGGCGGCAGGCACAGGTGTTGATCTTCGATGCGGACGACACCCTGTGGGAGAACAACGTCGTCTTCGAGCGGGTGATCGACGACTTCCTGGGCTGGCTGGACCACCCCACCCTGGATCGCGCCGAGCTGCGGGCTGTCCTCGACGACATCGAGCGGGCCAACGCGGTGGCGCACGGGTACGGCAGCAAGGTTTTCCTGCGCAGCCTGGGAGAGTGCCTGGAGCGGCTGCGCGAGCGGCCGGCCACCGACTCCGAACGCCAGGAGATCGACAGGCTGGCGGTGGCCCTCGTCGAGCATCAGGTGGAGCTGATGCCCGGGGTGGCCGACGCGCTCGACGAACTGGCCGGCCGGCACGAGCTGCTGCTGCTGACCAAGGGCGACCAGCAGGAGCAGCAGCGCAAGCTGGACGCCTGCGGCCTGCTGCACCACTTCGGGGCCGCACACATCGTCGCCGAGAAGAACGTCGACACGTACCGGTGGCTCACTCGGGAGCACGGGTTCGCGCCGGCCGGCGCGTGGATGATCGGCAACTCCCCGAAGTCCGACATCCTGCCGGCGCGGGCGGCCGGGCTGAACGCGGTGTTCATTCCGAACGCGAACACGTGGGTGCTGGAGGACGACGACCTGGACCCGACCGACGGCGGGGTGCTGCGGCTCGCCGCGTTCCGTGACCTGCTGCGGCACTTCTGACGACCCCACCCGGCGCGGTGACCCGAACAGCGTCGACGATCAAGATCCCGTTACGGTGACATGCCGCTTTTTCAGCGTGGGATCAGTCATGCCGGTGGTGGCCCGCTCTGGCTTGTCCGGCCCGTCGCGAGCTCCTAGCCTGGGCCGGCGCCTCTCGGCTCTGGGGTTTTGCCGGGGACGCGCCAGGCGTCCGGAGGGTGGGCACCGTGGAGCTGAGTGACCGCAGTCGGACGCCACGGTCAGGGCCGGGTAGTTGCGGACCCGGCCCTGACCACCACGAACTGTCGCCGGCTCAGGACGCCTCCCGTCGGACGATCGCCACCGCCACCCGACAGAACTCGTCCATGTCCGGGTTGAACCCGGCCGCGATGTCGGGGTGCAACCCGGAGCGGGTCTCCTCCAACAGGCGTTGGCAGACCTGCTCGACCGGCTCGCCGGCGTAATCGGCACGAACCCGGTCGGTGGCGGCCTGAAGCGCCGAGGTCAGCTGCTCCTCCAGTGGGCCGCGCAGCTTCTGCTGCACAGGGTCGAGCCCACGCGGGTCGAGCGTGACATGTGGCTCCGACATCGGTGCTCCCTTCGTCGACGTCCGCGGTACCCCACCGCGGACGCCGGTCAAACCCCGTTCGGTACGGCGGCGACCCGTACCTGGTATGAGAATTCCTCCGCCGGTTCCTCGTGGTATGACAGCCGGCGGATCTGCCGGTCGTCGTCGTAGAGGGCGACGTCCACCAGCACGCCAAGGTGGCTGAGGCCGATGGACGACACCCGCTTCTTGTCCTGCAACACCGCGCAGACGCCGCCGAGCAGGGTGCTGGCGTCGGCCGTCCGGTGCCCGGGCGGGCAGCGCAGGACCAGGTCGACCTCGACCGGCCCGGGCAACGGCGTCCAGCCGGTGCGCTGGGCCGCCGTGAGAGCGGCCTGAAGCAGGGTGCGGACCCTCGTCGCCTGCCGATGCCCGGCGGCGAAGATGGACAACGCTTCGGTCTTGACCGGTGGCAGGCCGCTCACCTCGAATGTCAGGGCGAGAGCGCGGGTGTCCTGCACGACGGCACCTCCTCGTTGGGACGATCCTGCCGAACCGGGGCAGCGGCGGTGGGACGTTCCCGCGATTACCAACCGATCGGGCAGGTTGGGGTCGGCCGAGGCGTGTCGACGGCGGCGGCGAACGCGCTGGCTGCGGCGCTAGGAAAACGCTAGTCGACGCCGCCCGCGCTGGGTAGTCGGTCGTTCACCCGGTTGGTCGCGGTGCGAATGCGCAGAACTCGTTGCCCTCCGGGTCGGCCAGCACCCACCAGCGGCTGCGCTCGGTCGGCTCGGCCAGCACCGTCGCACCGGCGCGGACCAGCGCGTCGGGTTGCGGGTCGACCAGTTCGACGTCCCAGTGCATGCGGTTCTTCATCGTCTTGGGCTCGGTGACCCCGTCGAAGACCCAGCTCTCCCAGGGGAGGCCGGCGGCCCCGAGCAGCGACGCCTCGGCCGGCCCGTACTCGACGGTGCCGCCGAGCACGCCGGCCCACCAGGTCGCCTGTGCGGTCGGGTCGATCGTGTCCACCACCAGGCGGACCGGGCCGGGCCTGGTGCCCTCGCCGGCGGGGAACGCGCAGAACTCGTTGCCCTCCGGGTCGGCCAGCACCCACCGGTCGGCGCCGCCGCCCGGTTCGCTGACCAGCCGGGCGCCGTCCGCGAGCAGCGCCGCCGGGTCCGCGTCGGCCAACCGCAGATCCAGGTGTACGCGGGTCCGGCCGACCCTCGGCTCGGGCACCCGGTTCACCCAGATCGACTCGGCGTCCGAGCGGGCCGAGCGGGGGTCCAACCGGGTGTCGCCGTCACCGGCGTCGGCCACGTCGGCGTCCAGCATGCGGGCCCAGAAGCCGCCCAGGGCGAGCGGTTCGGCGGCGTCCAAGCAGAGGTCCTTGAAGCGCGCGATCATGACCCCAGCATGCCTGGTCCGGGGCGCACCGTGGGGCAAGCGACGCGCGTTGCGGAGTCAGTGCCGCTCGACGCCTCGTCGATCATGGAGTTGTGGTGGGTGACAAACTCCTCGCACAACCCGGCCCGTAACTAACAAGATCCACGAAACGGCGCTAGTGACGATCTTGGCCGCTGCCGCTGCCGCTGCCGCTGCCGCTGCCGCTGCCGCGGCGGCGCAGCGCCCTGCTCGGGTCGCCGGCCAGCCAGTCCTGATCGCGCCAGTAGCCGATCGCCGAGCGCAAAGTGTCCAGGTTGCGGTTGAACGTGGCCGGCGCCCGCGTGCCCCACCGGCCGGTGAACCAGGCAAACAGCGCGGCCGCGGCCTTCGGCGCTTCGAGGTCGGCCAGCGTGCTGGCCGGGCCCAGGTGCTCGCGCAGTTGCCGCAGGGTGGAGGCGTACACGCGGCGGGTGCCGACGGTCTCCGGATGGTCCAGTGTGGACAGGAAAGCGTCGACCGCCGCGGCGACGCTCACCCCAGCGGCCGGGCGGATCCGGCTCACGGTCCCCATCCGCGGCACCCCCTCACCAGCTATCGCAGAAAAGCTATCCCTGTCGTCCCCGCCGGCCGGGTGGCGGCCCCGTGGTGGCAGGCCCAGCCGGGACAATCCATCGCAGAAAACCATCAGCTTTCTGCGATAGTGGCGCAAGCGCCGGGACAGGGATCTTCGGCCTGCCGTGGACTCGGGGCCGCGGCGGCGTACGCAGGTACCACCCATGCTCAGTTGGTGGCGTAGGCACGCATCAGGGGGCCGGCAACATGGGCAGGTGAGTTGACCTGCGGAGCATGGGGGTTGCGTCAGGCCGGGGTGATCTCGCCTTGCTTGAGTTGCAGGTTCGGGAATTCGTATCGTTCCCGCATGGCTGCGGCCAGCTCGGCGGTGACCTGACGGACCATGACAGTGACCCCGGATCCGTCAGCGTGTGGCGCCACTGCCGCGACGGCCACTCCTTCGGCTCGCCAGTACGGGATGTCCTTCTTAATGTCCTCTGTGACCTGGTTGAGGACGATGCGTGGGTGCCGCGCGTCGGCGAAGGCGAGTTGGAGTCCGGGGTGTCGGCCGCGCAGGGCGGCGCCGAGCTTGTCCACCTGCGACACGGGTACGCGGTGGACGACAAAGGTAGCGCCGTCGGCTGTCAGACCGGCGTACGAGTTGGCGGGATAGGCGCGTTCGGCGTCGCGGATCAGCAACTCTCGCAGTGAATCACCAGGAGCGGCGGCAGGGCCAGTGGCGAGCTCCCGGGACTGGGTGACGGTTGGGACCGGAAACGCCGGCTGCCCTGCATCGTCGGCGGCTTGTCCAGCGCACCCTGCGCTCGCCGCCAGGACACTGGCCGCGACTAGAACGAACCTTTGTATACGCATGGCATGTTTCATCATAGTTGCGGATTTGCCGCTGGGCCACGTCGATGCGCGGCCCAGCGGCTGAAACGTCGCCGTTCTACGTCGGCGTTCTAGTGTCCTGCGCCGGGAATTCGTTGAAAGCTGAGTCGATCTTGCTGGTGGCGTCCGCGCAGCCCCGCAGGCAGCTCGTCACCGCCCGCACGCTCGGTGTGACGGCCATGTTTCGCGCACTCGTGAGCGGGGCAGTGTAGCCCCACGGAGCATCTGAGCCGTCGTGTTTCCGCAGTTCACGGGGCTTGGGATGGCTCGCCGTGCGCCGGGGCACGGATGCCCCTCCCCGGTTTCGCCGAAGAGAGGGGGAGGGCGATGACGGACCCCGAAGCGGCTCGACACCGACGCCGGCCGATGGTGCGGCTCGCGGCGGCGGCCGCCGCGCTGGCGCTCGTCGCACCGCTGGCCGCGTGCGGCAGCGACGACGGTGGTGGCGGCACGCCGACCATCAACCTGTACTACCCGCCCGAGCAGAACCTGCAGAAGGTCGTCGACGACTGCAACGCGCAGGCCCAGGGGCGGTACACGATCGTTTACCGGGGGCTGCCTCGGCAGGCCGACGACCAGCGGGTGCAGATGGTGCGCCGGCTGGCCGCCGAGGACACCGGCATGGACGTGCTCGGCCTGGACGTGACCTGGACCCAGGAGTTCGCCAGCGCCAAGTGGATCCGTGAGTGGACCGGTCAGGACAAGGCCGAGGCCGAGCAGGGCACCCTCGCCGGCCCGCTGGAGACAGCCCGCTACGAGGGCAAGCTGTACGCGGCCCCGAAGAACACCAACGTCCAACTGCTCTGGTACCGGAAAGACCTGGTGCCGCAGCCGCCGACCACCTGGGACCAGATGATCAGCGCGGCCCAGCAGCTCAAGGAGCAGGGCAAGCCGTACCAGGTGCTCACCATGGGCGCCCAGTACGAAGGCCTGGTCGTCCTCTACAACACCCTCGCCGAGAGCGCCGGCGGGAAGATCCTCAACGACGACGGCACCCAGGCCGTGATGGACGAGGGAGCGGTCCGGGCGTTGGAGCAGTTGAAGCGTTTCGCCACGTCGGGCGTGACCTCGCCGTCGTTCAGCAACGCCACCGAGGACCCGGTCCGGCTGGAGTTCCAGTCCGGCGCGGGCGCGTTCCAGGTGAACTGGCCGTTCGTCTACCCGGCCCTCCAGGAGGCGGACCCGGAGCTTGCCAAGCAGGTCGGCTGGGCGCGGATCCCCGGCATCGACGAGGGCACCCCGAGCAAGGTCACCATCGGCGGTGTCAACCTGGCCGTCAGCTCCTACTCCGAGCATCCGGAGCTGTCCTTCGAAGCGGCCCGGTGCATCCGCAGCGCCGAGCACCAGAAGTTCTCCGCCATCAACGACGGGGTGCCGCCCACCATCGAGGCCGTCTACGACGACCCGGAGATGACCGAGGCGTACCCGATGAAGGACACCATCCTGGAGGAGCTGAAGGACCCGGCAACCCGGCCGCTGACCCCCGCCTACCAGAGCATCTCCACCGTCATGTCGGCGATCCTGTCCCCGCCGTCGGCAATCCGTCCACAACAGACTGCCGACGAGCTGCGTGGCGCCATCGCCGACGCACTCCAGTCGAAGGGGGTGCTCCCGTGACCCGGCCCGCCACCACGGAAACGCCGGAAAAGACCGACGGCCAGCGTGCCACCGTGCCGACCCAACGCGGAGGCCGCCGCAAGGCGCCGCTGAGCGCGAACAAGAAGGCCGAACGCAAGCTCGGCTGGTTGCTCTGCGCGCCCGCCGCGCTGGTCATGGTCCTGGTGACCGCGTACCCGATCATCTACTCGGTCTGGCTGTCCTTGCAGCGCTACGACCTGCGCTTCCCTGACGAGCGTGAGTTCATCGGCCTGCAGAACTACGTCACAGTGCTCAGCAACGAGTTCTGGTGGACCGCGTTCGGGGTGACCACGCTGATCACGGTGGTCACCGTGGCCGTCGAACTGGTGCTCGGCATGGGTCTGGCGATCATCATGCACCGCACCCTGGTCGGGCGCGGCCTGGTCCGGACCTCGGCGCTCATCCCGTACGGAATCGTCACCGTCGTCGCGGCCTTCTCCTGGCGGTACGCCTGGACGCCCGGCACCGGCTACCTCGCCGACCTGTTCAGCGACGGCGCACCACTCACCGAGCGCGCCAGCTCCCTGGCGATCATCATGCTCGCGGAGATCTGGAAGACCACCCCGTTCATGGCGTTGCTGCTGATGGCCGGGCTGGCGCTGGTGCCGGAGGACCTGCTCAAGGCCGCCTCCACCGACGGCGCGACCGCCTGGCAGAAGTTCACCAAGGTGATGCTGCCGGTGATGAAGCCGGCGATCCTGGTCGCGTTGCTCTTCCGCACCCTGGACGCGTTCCGGGTCTTCGACAACATCTACGTGCTCACCGCCGGAGGCAACGAGACGTCGTCGGTGTCGATGCTCGCCTACAACAACCTGCTCCGGGGTCTCAACCTCGGTATCGGCTCGACGATGTCGGTGCTGATCTTCGTCACTGTGGCGATCATCGCGTTCGTCTTCGTGAAGCTGTTCGGCACCGCTGCCCCCGGCAGCGACGACGGGGAGAGGCGCTGACATGGCTGTCGATACCACTACCAGGGCAAAACTGCGCTGGGGTCTGCTCGACGTCCTCGTGGTCGTCTTCGCGCTCATTCCGGTGCTGTGGATCGCGTCGCTGTCGTTCAAGACACCGGCGACCCTCACCGACGGGAACTTCATCCCCCGGGAGTGGACGCTGGACAACTACCGGACGATCTTCGACACGGACGAGTTCGTTCGGGCGCTGGTCAACTCCATCGGCATCGCGCTGATCGCCACGCTGATCGCGGTGGTGCTCGGAGCGATGGCCGCGTACGCCATCAGCCGGCTGGACTTCCCGGGCAAGAAGCTGCTGGTCGGGATCTCCCTGCTGATCGCGATGTTCCCGCAGGTGTCACTGGTGTCGCCGCTGTTCGAGATCGAGCGTCAACTCAAGATCTTCGACACCTGGCCCGGGCTGATCCTTCCGTACATCACCTTCGCGCTGCCGCTGGCGATCTACACGCTGTCGGCGTTCTTCAAGCAGATTCCGTGGGACCTGGAGAAGGCCGCGAAGATGGACGGTGCCACCCAGGCCCAGGCGTTCCGGCGGGTGATCGCGCCACTGGCCGCGCCCGGTGTCTTCACCACGGCGATCCTGGTGTTCATCTTCTGTTGGAACGACTTCCTGTTCGCCATCTCGCTGACCTCCACCGAGCGGTCCCGCACGGTGCCGGCCGCGCTGTCGTTCTTCACCGGCGCGTCGCAGTTCGAGGACCCCACCGGGGCGATCTGCGCGGCCGCCGTGGTGATCACCGTACCGATCATCCTGTTCGTCCTCTTCTTCCAGCGCCGCATCGTGTCCGGTCTGACCTCCGGCGCAGTCAAGGGATAGGTGAGTAGTCATGGCTGACATCGTGCTGGACAAGGTGAGCAAGAGTTTCCCGGACGGGACCGTCGCCGTGCAGGACGTCGACCTGGAGATCGCCGACGGCGAGTTCGTGATCCTGGTCGGCCCCTCGGGCTGCGGCAAGTCCACCACCCTCAACATGATCGCCGGGTTGGAGGACATCAGCTCCGGTGAGCTGCGCATCGCCGGGCAGCGGGTCAACGACAAGGCGCCCCGGGACCGGGACATCGCCATGGTGTTCCAGTCGTACGCGCTGTACCCGAACATGACAGTGCGGGAGAACATGGCGTTCCCGCTGCGGCTGGCCAAGCTGGACAAGGAGACCATCAACCAGAAGGTCGACGAAGCGGCCAAGGTGCTGGAGCTGACCGCCCTGCTGGACCGCAAGCCGGCAAACCTCTCCGGTGGCCAACGCCAGCGGGTCGCCATGGGCCGGGCGATCGTCCGTCAGCCCAAGGCCTTCCTCATGGACGAGCCGCTGTCCAACCTCGACGCCAAGTTGCGCGTGCAGATGCGCACTGTGGTGTCCCGGCTGCAGAAGCAGCTCGGCACCACCACCGTCTACGTCACGCACGACCAGACCGAGGCGATGACCCTCGGCGACCGCGTGGTGATCATGCGGGGTGGCGCGGTGCAGCAGGTCGGGCCGCCACAGGAGCTGTACGACCACCCGCGCAACCTCTTCGTGGCCGGTTTCATCGGCTCACCGTCGATGAACTTCCTGCACGCCGCCGTGCAGAATGGCAGCCTGCACACCGCACTGGGTGACGTGCCGCTCGGTGACCGGGTCCGCCGGGAGTTGGAGGCCGCCGACGCCCCGCGCGAATTGATCCTCGGCATCCGGCCCGAGCACTTCGAGGACGCCGAACTGGTCGACGAGGACACCCGGCGGCGGGGCATGGAGTTCGAGGCACCGGTGGACATCGTCGAATCGATGGGCTCGGACAAGTACGTCTACCTCACCGTCGAGGGTGAGAAGGCCAGCGCCGCCGAGTTGGAGGAGTTGGCCGCCGACGCCGGTGCCGCCGACTTCGCCGGTGCCGGTGGCAACCTGGTGACCCGGCTGTCCGCGGAGTCCGCGGTCGCCGAGGGACAGTCACGGCGGGTCTGGTTCAACCTGGAGAAGATCCACCTGTTCGACCCGGCCACCGGGCGGAACCTGACCCTGCACGAGGGCCGGGCGGCCGGCGCGCTCGGCGACTGACCACGCGCTCAGCGCTCGGCGTTCGGCGCTCGGCGTTCGGCGCTCAGCGTTCAGCGTTCAGCGTTCGGCGCTCGGCGCGAAGATCGTGCTCGATCGTTGTCGTAGTGGTGTCGGAGCGAGCGGGATGCCACTTGAACCAGGATGTTGCGCGATCTTGGCGAGGGCCGGCGGGTTCACCTGCCGGCCCTCGCCGTGTCCTGCGCCGCGGGCCCGGTCGTGGCAAGGTGGTCGGAGATCGCGTCGTGAGGCGGGGGGCGGGATGAACCGACGACTGGCCGCGCTGGCCAAGGCGCACGGCGTGTCCACCTGGTACGAGGACTGGCAGCACCGCCGCGTCGAGGTCGCACCGGAGACCGTGGTGGGTGTGCTCGGCCTGCTCGGCGTGGACGCCACCAGCCCGGCGGCCGTCGCGGACGCACTCGCCGCCGCCCGCGCGGTGGACCGGGCCGCGCTGCCCCCGACGGTGGTGCTCACCCAGGGCACGACCCGGGCGCTGCCCGGCGCAGGTGTGGTGACCCTGGAGGACGGCGGCCGTCGCGTGGTCGACGGCGAGCTGCCGGGAGACCTGCCGCTGGGCTGGCACCGGCTGGCCTGCGCCGACCGGGAGGCGACGCTGGTGGTGGTGCCCCGTCGGCTGCCGGTGCCGCCGCGCACCTGGGGCTGGATGCTCCAGCTCTACGCGCTCACCTCGGAACGCTCCTGGGGCATGGGTGACCTCGGCGACCTCGCCGACTTCACCGGCTGGGCCGGTGACACCGGGGCGGGGCTGGTGTTGCTCAACCCGCTGCACGCCGTCGGGCCCGCGCACCCGGTCGCCACCTCGCCCTACTCGCCAGCGAGTCGACGCTTCGTCAACCCGCTCTACCTGCGGGTCGGCGACACCGCCGCGTACCGTGCGGCCGACCCGGCGACCCGTGCGGTCGTCGACGCCCTGCGCCCCGACCGCGGCGAGCTGATCGACTACGACCAGGTGTGGGCGGCCAAGCGGCACGCCCTGGAGTTGCTGCACCCGTACGCCCAGTCGGTGGACCTCGCCGCCGACCCGGCGCTGGCCAGCTTCGCCACCTGGTGTGCGCTCGCCGAGCGGCACGGCAACGACTGGCGTGCCTGGCCGGAGGAACTGCACCATCCGGACTCCCCGGCGGTCGCCGAGCAGCGTCGGCAGCTCGCCGACCGGGTCGCCTTCCACGCCTGGTTGCAGCACCTGTGCGACGAGCAGCTCGACGCCGTGACGGCGGCGGCCCGGGCCGCCGGAATGCCGGTCGGGGTGGTGCACGACCTGGCCGTCGGCATCGACCCCGGCGGTGCCGACGGTTGGCAGCTCGCCGACGTGCTGGCCCAGGGTGTGCGGGTCGGCGCGCCGCCGGACGATTTCAACCAGCTCGGCCAGGACTGGGGGCTCGCGGCGTGGCGCCCGGACCGGCTCGCCGCCACCGGTTACGCCGCCTACCGGGACATGCTGCGCCGGACCCTACGGCACGCGGGTGGCCTGCGGGTGGACCACGTCGCCGGCCTGTGGCGGCTGTGGTGGGTGCCGCCGGGCGCCGGGGCGGCGGAGGGCACCTACGTGCGGTACGACGCCGACGCGATGCTCGGCATCCTCGCGCTGGAGGCGCACCGGGCCGGCGCGGTGGTGGTCGGCGAGGACCTCGGCACCGTGCAACCGGTGGTGACCCGGGGGCTGCGCGGGCGCAACATGCTCGGCTCGACCGTGTTGTGGTTCGCCCGCGACGACGACGGCGCGTTCGTCCCGCCGGCCCGTTGGCCGCGCAACGCGCTGGCCACGATCTCGACGCACGACCTGCCGACCGCGCCGGGTTTCCTGAGCGGGGAGCACGTTCGGGTGCGCGACGAGTTGAAGCTGCTCGGCACGGACGTCGCGGTCGAGCGGGCCCGGGCCGCCACGGACCGGAAGCGGCTGTTGGACATGTTGCGCGCGGAGAGTCTGCTGCCCGAGCCGACCGCGACACCCGACCCGGCTGCGACACCGGACGACGGCGACGTGGTGGTGGCGATGCACGCCGCCCTCGCGGCCAGCCCCACCCGGCTACTCGGCCTGTCCCTCTACGACGTGCTGGGCGAGGTGCGCCAACCCAACATGCCGGGCACTGTGGACGAGTACCCGAACTGGCGGCTGCCGCTGCCGGCGACCGTCGCGGAGATCCGCTCGGACCCCCGGGTGGCCCGGATCGTCGACCTGCTCGGCGCTGCCCGGCCACGGCGGACCAACCCCGCGCCGACCGAGGAGTGACGACCCGCGGTCAGGTCAGCCAGTCGAAGCGGGGCGGAAGCCCGAGGAAGTCCGCGTAGCGTGCCAGCGCCTGCTCCACCCGGGCCCGCGCCGCGGCGTCGAGGGTCGTGAGCGGTTGGATCGTCACGGTGACCGCGGTGCGGCCGACCTTGCGCTTCCACACCCCGACGACCCGCCCGGCGCGGACCACGGTGGCCTGGAAGATGCCGTTGTTGCCCGGCACGACGGCCTGCTGGTCAGCGGGGTCGAGCATCAGCCGGCGGTCCCGGTAGCCGAGCAGGTACTCGTCGAAGCCGGGCAGCACGAGCATGTCGTCCAGCGGAACACGCGGCATGTCGGCGAGCACCGCGTCGACGTGCATCGGCTCGCCGTCGACCCGTACCGTGCCCAGCACGCCCTCGGCAGCGGCGAGGCCGCGCCGCGCGTCGGTCAGCGTAAGGCCGCTCCAGCCGGCGAACTCCCGGGCGGTGACCGGCCCGTGCCCACGGACGTAACGGTGGGCGAGCAGAGCCAGCGCCTCGTCCCGTTCCAGCGAGCGTGACTCGGGCGCCCACTCGTCGAGCAGGGCGAAGGTCTGTTCGGTGCCGACGTTCGGCGCCACGCAGGTCACCCCGCGGACGCTCGCGTACCACAGCAGGTGGTAACCGCGCTGCCCGTCGGTGCCGATGCCGGCCTCGCGCAGCGCGGCGAGGCACTGGGCGCGGGTGAGCCGGCCGCCGCCAGCCAGCGCCTCGCCGAGAACGTCCAACGCGCGACCCTCGTCGGCCTCGGTGAGACCGAGCTGCGCCCGTCGGGTCGCCGAGGCGGAGAGCGAGCGTACGCCGGTCAACTCCAGCATCCAGCGGACGTCGGCGGGCGGGACGAGATGCACCGTGCCCCGCATCGGCCAGGTGCGCAGCGCCTCGCGCCGCTCCAACGCCGCCTGCACATCGGCGACGCTCTGCCCGGGCAACCGGGCGCCCAGTGACCACAGACCGCTCGCCAGATCCTGCGCCTGCATCGCGCCGAACCACTGCACCACGTCGGCGACACCGCCCGGTCGGATGCCCGGGTGCGGGCGCAGCAGCAGGCTCGTCATCCGCAGATCGAGCGCCTGCGCTGCCGTGAGTTCCCTGCTCATCGGGCTCCCTTCCCGGGCCGTGGCGCCAGGGTAGGACACCCGCCCGACATCGATACCCCCATGGTGAGACGTAGATGTGGCACTATCTCGGCTGTCACCATCTGGTGCCGCAGCGGCACCGCCGCGTCGATCCGCACGCCATCGTGCGGACGGCCCGTTTCGGGTGACTTCACACGGGGTGAATGATCAGTGCAGACTTCTTCCTGGAAAAGGGCCATCGCCGGTGGCGCCGCTGCCGTGCTGGCCAGCGCCGCAGCCGTGATCGTCAGCCAACTCCCATCGCTGGCGGAGGAGACGCCGCCCTCGCTCGTGGAGGACTACTCCTACCCGGGCGCCGCGCAGGTGCTGGCGGAGCGGGGAGTCAAGCTGATCAAGGGTGACGGGCACATCACCCTGGTCGACTGCGGATCCAACCCGAACAATCCGGCTGCGGATCTGATCCTGGTGCAGAGCAACGACTTCACCCTGCCGGGTGGCGTCAACTTCTGCTTCAAGGCGACCGGGGCCTCGGGTCTGCTCACCATGGAGATCCCCAAGGTCTATTTCGTCCGAGGTGACGACACGCGCACGGTCGCGGCGAAGGTCGAGGTCAAGGACGACCCGACGGTGGTCGAGGTCGAAGAGGTCATCCCGAAGGAGTGGCAGCCGGTCGGCGTCGGGCAGGCCCGCGGTGAGGCCACCGTCCTCGAACTGCGTTACCCCTTCACCTCCTGAGACTCTGACGAACGAGTGGGTGGGCGGGCCTCAGGGCCCGCTCACCCACGTGCGTATCCCGGCAGCGTCGCCGGCTCGAAGTCGGTGGCATAACGAGTCACGCGGTGGGAAGGCGGTCACCCGGAAGTGCGCGCGCCGCGCGTACGGAAGGGAGCCCCATGACTGCCGCAAGCGAATCGGCCGGGTCGAGGACCCATCGGGCGTCCACCAACGCCAAGACCAGCGCGGCCGCCACCTTTGCCCTGGTCTTCGGGGTGGCCGGTCTGCTCAGCGTGCTGACCGCCATCCTCGCCTGGATCGGCCTGGTGCTCGGCATCATCGGCGTCATCCTCGGCATCGTCGGGCTGAAGATGGCCCGCCGGCCAGGGGTGACCGGCCGGGGCGTGGCCATCGGCGGCCTGGTGTTGAGCATCCTGGCCGTGCTGATCGGCCTGGGCCTCGCCGCGGGCATCACCACCTTCGTCAACAACGACAGCGCGGTGAACCGCCTCCAACAGCAGGTCGACGACCTACGCGACAAGCTCGACTGACCGTCGCGCCCCGCATCGTCGACGCGTACCCGTGAGCGTGGTGCCTCGTCGCGCTCACGGGTACGGGCACGCCCGCCACCGGTCACACCCGGTCACAGTAGGGTGGGCGACGTGCTCCGCCAGGTCACCGCGATCCGCTACGTCACCCCGCTGCGCGAGGGTGGCTCATTGCCGGGCGTGGTGGAGGCCGACGACCTGGGCACGTACGTGGCGAAGTTCCGGGGCGCCGGGCAGGGGCCCAAGGCGCTGATCGCCGAGGTGATCTGCGGTGAGCTGGCCCGTCGTCTGGAACTGCGGGTGCCGCCGCTGGTGGTGCTCGACGTCGACCCGGTGATCGGGCGCGCCGAACCCGACCAGGAGGTGCAGGAGCTGCTGCGCAACAGCGGCGGCGCCAACCTGGGGATGGACTTCCTGCCCGGGGCGCTGGGCTTCGACCCGGTGGCGCACCCGGTCGACGCGGCGCTGGCCTCCCGGGTGCTCTGGTTCGACGCGTACGTGGAGAACGTCGACCGGAGCTGGCGCAACCCGAACCTGCTGGTGTGGCATCGGGAGCTGTGGCTCATCGACCACGGCGCCTCGCTGTACTTCCACCACAACTGGCCGCGCGCCGAGGCCGCCGTGCACCGCGCCTACCGGGGAGTCGAGGACCACGTGCTCGCCCCGTACGCCGACGGGCTCGCCGAGGCCGACGCCGACCTGGCCCCACGGGTCACCCCGGACCTGCTCAGCGAGGTGCTGGCCCTGGTGCCCGACGAGTGGCTGACGGCTGCCGACTTCGAGACGGCCGACGAGGCGCGGGCTGCTTACCGCAGCCACCTGTCCGCCCGCGTCGCGCGCACCGCCGACTGGCTGCCGCAGGGAGGTGCGGCATGAGGCACCCCTTCGAGTACGCGCTGATCCGGCTGGTGCCCCGCATCGAGCGCGGCGAGCAGATCAACGTCGGGGTGCTGCTCTACTGCCAGCAGCGTGACTTCCTGGCGGCCCGCACCCACCTGGACGCCGAACGCGTCCGCGCACTGGCACCCGACGTCGACCTTCCGGCGGTCGCCGCGGCACTCGGCTCCTGGGACCGGACCTGCTCCGGTGACGGGCCGGCGACCCGGATGCGACTCGGCGAGCGGTTCCACTGGCTGGTGGCCCCGCGCAGCACGATGATCCAGGCGGGGCCGGTGCACACCGGGCTCACCGCCGACCCGGCGGCGGAGCTGGAGCGGCTGACGGCGGCCCTGGTCCACTGAGCGCGTACGACACGGGGTAGGCCCCTGATCGCGCTACGCCAGCGTCGTCGGTGGCGGAGCGCGATCCCCCGTTCAGGTGCTCGGTGCGGGGCGGCGGCTCGTACCCGCCGGCACCGATGGCATCAGGATCGCTGCCCGCGTGGGGCGCACGGCCGCAACCGACCGGAAGTTGCGGAAAAATTGAGCCCGGCGGACCGACAGGTGGGATCGCTCGCGCGCTGTCGTTAGAGACCGCGCGTCACGGGTAGTCGCGGGAGCTGACCCGAGACGAGTTAGGGGAAACATCTGATGGCTGCCCAGACGAAGGTGGCGGTGATCTACTACAGCGCCACCGGCACCACCTACCAGATGGCGCAGGCCGTGTGCGAGGCCGCCGGAGACGCCGGTGCCGACGTGCGGCTGCGCAAGGTGCGCGAGCTGGCACCGGACGAGGCGATCCGCTCCAACTCCGGCTGGGAGGCGCACCGCCTGGAGACCCAGGACGTGCCCGAGGCGATGCTCGACGACCTGGCCTGGGCCGACGTCGTGATCTTCGGCGCGCCGACCCGGTACGGCATCATCGCCGCCCAACTGAAGCAGTTCATCGACACCTCCGGCCCGCTCTGGGCGCAGGGCGCGTTGGCCAACAAGGTCTACTCGGGCTTCACCTCCACGGGCACTCTGCACGGGGGCCAGGAAACCACCCTGACGTCGCTCTTCAACGTCTTCTACCACTGGGGCGGCATCGTGGTGACCCCCGGATACACCGACACCAGCCAGTTCATCGCCGGCAACCCCTACGGCGCCTCGCACACGAGCAACAACGGGGAGATCGCCCCGGACTCCGTGGCGCTCGAAGCCTGCGCGCTCACCGCCCGGCGGGCGGTGCAGATCGGCACCGCGCTGAAGGCGGGCATGGGCGGCTGACGGCGGAAGCGACCGGTGGCGCGGGCGGGGGCTCTCGGCCCGTCCACGCCACCGGTCGATCCAGCCCTACCCCGAGGCGGAACGACTATGCGCGTCCGCCCGTCGCGGACAGTTCGTCCGTGCGCGGCGCCGGCAGCAGGTCACTCAACAGCTCGGTCAGCACAGCCAGCCCGTCCGGGCTGAGCACCGACTCGGGGTGGAACTGCACCCCGGCGAAGCCACGCCCCCGAAGGGCGTGCACGGCGCCGTCACCGGAGTCCCGGGCCAACTCCACCGGCCCGTACGCGGTGTCCAGCCGGTCGGCCTCCGAACGGGCGGTGAACGTCGAGTAGAACCCGACCCGCCGGGTCCTGCCGAACAGCGACACCTCCCGCTGCAACCCCTGATAAGGCGCGTCCCGGCGGTGCGGCGGCAGCCCGAGCAGCCCGGCCAGCACCTGGTGGCCGAGGCACACCGCGAGGGTGGGGCGGCCGGTCGCCAACAGCCCGCCCAGCAGCTTCCGCATCGCCACCATCTTCGGCTCGTCCGGGCTGCCCGGGTCACCGGGCCCGGGGCCGGCCACCACCAGGTCGTACCCGTCGACAGAGCCGCCGGCGTGCCACGGTCGGGTGGTCACCTCAAGACCCAACGCGCCCAACTGGTGGGCCAGCATTCCGGTGAAGGTGTCCTCGGCGTCCACGATCAACGCGCGACGACCGACCAACCCGGGCAGCTTGGGCGCGTCCGGTGACCGCTGGTCCAGCCAGAACCGGGCCAGCGGCGCGTTGCGCTTGGCCAGCGCGTCGCGTACCTCCGGGTCGTCGGCCAGCCGCGCGACCGGCTCGCCCCCGCGGTCGGGCGCCGCCGGCCCGAGGCCGAGCGCGGCCAACACACCGGCCGCCTTGGCGTGCGTCTCGGCCACCTCGCCGGCCGCCGTCGAATGCCGGACCAGGGTGGCGCCCACCGGCACCCGCAGCCGGCCGGCGGGGGAGATCTCGGCGGTACGGATCAGGATCGGGGCGTCGAGCGTCTGCCGGCCGGCGTCGTCGTGGCCGACCAGCGCCAGCACGCCGGAGTAGTAGCCCCGGCCGCGGCGCTCGTGGCGGGCGATCACCCGGCAGGCGTTCTCCATCGGGCTGCCCGTCACGGTCGGCGCGAACATCGTCTCGCGTAGCACCTCCCGCACGTCACGGGTGCTCTGCCCGGCGAGCAGGTACTCGGTGTGCGCCAGGTGCGACATCTCCTTCAGGTACGGGCCGATCACCTGGCCGCCGTGCTCGGCGACCGTGGCCATCATCTTCAGCTCCTCGTCGAGCACCATGTACAGCTCCTCGACCTCCTTCGGGTCGGCGAGGAAACGCAGCAGCGCCTTCCGGTCCGGGGTGTCACCGGCGCGCCGGAAGGTGCCGCTGATCGGGTTCATCATCACCAGCCCGTCGTCGACGCTGACGTGCCGCTCCGGGCTCGCGCCGACCAACGTCCGGGTGCCGGTGTGCACCACGAACGTCCAGTACGCGCCGCGCTCGGCGACCAGCAGCCGGCGCAGCGCGGCCAGCGCCGCCACCAGCGGTGGACCCTGCACGGTGGCGTGCATGGTGCGGTGGATGACGAAGTTCGCGCCCTCACCACGGCCGATCTCCTCGGCCAGCACCCGGTGCACGGTCCGTGAGTAGTCCTCGTCGGTGATGTCGAACGCCGCGTCGGTGGTGCGGACCTGCTCGTCGGGCAGCATGGCCAGGGCGTCGGCCAGGGCGATCCGTCGATGGTCGCGGATCCGCAGGCACTCCAGTGGGGCACCGTCGTCGACGCAGGCGAAGCCGCGCTCGGAGATCTGCCGGTACGGCACCAGTGCCAGCGTCTGCGCCCCGGACACACCCGGCGTCAGCGGGATGTCCGCGAGCCGTTCGACAGTGTCGACAGTGCCGGTGAACAGCTCCAGCTCGTCCGCGCCGTCACGGCGGAGCAGGGCGAAGGGGCCAGGGTCGACACCGCTGACGATGGCGGTGAGCAGATCGGTCAGGTGGGTCATCGGGGTCTCCGTCGGGCTCGGCGCCGCCGTTGTGGCGGTCATCCGGCCGGGAGATCCGGCAGCCGCCTGGAGGGCGGCCGCGTGGATGAAGCTACGCGCGGGAGGTGGCCGCCGGGTCGGCGGGCCACCAACAAGTCAGATGCGCGAGCATGTGATCCACCTTACCCGCCCGTTGCCCGGTTCGCACCGGGTAACTTGACCGGCGATGAACATTCTCGCGCTCGATCTGGGCACCTCCTCGGTACGAGGGCTGGTGCTGGACGCGGACACCCGACCGCGGCCCGGCGCGCTGGCCCGGCGCAAGGTCGAACTCGCCATCGGCGACGACGGGACCGGCACGCTCTCCGCTGCCGACTATCTCGCCTCGCTCGTCGAATGCGTGGACGAGTTGGCCGACGCGGGCCACCTGCACGACGTCGACCTGGTGGCGGTCTCCGCGCAGTGGCACTCGGTGCTCCCGCTGGACCGCGACGGCGCGCCGATGGGGCCGGTGATCACCTGGCTGGACACCCGACCCGCGCCGGTCGGTGGTACGGCCGGCCCGGCCGACCCGGACGGCTTCCACCAGCGCACCGGCTGCTGGTGGCACCGTTCCTACTGGTCGATGCGGCTGCCCTGGTTGCGGGAGCAGTCGGGCAGCCCGATCGCCCGGTTCGTCGGTCTGCCGGAGTACCTGCTGGGCGAGCTGCTCGACACGGCGCCCATGTCGATCTCCCAGGCCTCCGGGACCGGTCTGCTGGACCTGCGCACCCTGCGGTGGGACGAGGAGGCGCTGACGCTGGCCGGGGCGCGACCGCAGGATCTGCCGCCCCTCGGCGCGCTGGACTGGCACGGCCAGCTCCGGGCCGACCTGGCCGCCCGGTGGCCGCAGCTGGCCCAGGCCCGCTGGTCACCCCCGGTCGGCGACGGCGGTGCGTCGAACGTCGGTTCGGGCTGCGTCGACCCGAGCCGGGTCGCCGTCACCGTGGGCACCTCCGCGGCCGTCCGGCTGATGCAGCGGATCCCGGCCGGCGAACCGATGCCCCGGCTCCCCGAACGGCTCTGGCGTTACCGGGTCGACCATGACCACGTGGTGACCGGGGCGGCGTACGCCTGCGGCGGGAACCTGTTCGCCTGGGCGGGCCGGGAGCTGCGGTTGCCCCGGGGCGCGGAGCTGGACGCGGCGCTGGCGCTGGTGCCGATCGGCGGTGGTCGACCGGCCGACCCCCGCTTCGGCGGAGACCGGGCGCCCGGCCTGGCGCCGGCGGGCACCGGTGAGCTGCGCGGCCTCAGCTTCAGCACCACCTCGGTGGACATTCTGGCCGGGCTGATGCAGGGGCTGTGCGAACTGGTCGCCGAGGATCTCGCGGTGCTGGAGTCCACCATCGACAAACCGGTCGGTGTGGTGCTGGGTGGGGGTGCGGTGGCGGCGTCCGTGTGGTGGCGGCAGGCCTTCGCCGCCGCGCTCGCACCGCGACCGGTGTCGCACCAACGCAACCCGGAGATCGGCGCCACCGGCGCGGCACTGGTGGCACTCGGCCGGTTCGGGGACGCGATCGGCCTCGCCGACATCGGCCGGACGGACGAGCTGGTCCTACCGACCACGGCAGGACGATCCCACCCGCAGTATCCTTCCTGAACCACCGCTCAGCCCAAACCGTTGACAGTCCAACCAAGCCTGGTTGGATGGACTGCGCTCCCCGGACCGCGGCGGACGCGGTAGCACGGAGGAGGCAGGGTGGCGGCAGGTCCCGAGCCGGCGAACGGCGCGGTGTCGAACCATCGCCGGCGCCGCTTCGACGTCCGAGTGGTGCCGCATCGGCGGCGGTCTCCGTTCCGGCTGCGCGACTGGCGGATGAGCACGAAGCTCGCCACCGTGCTGGTGGTGCCGTCGATGGCGTTCCTGCTGCTCGCCGGCGTGCAGACCAGCGCCCTGGTGGGGCGGACGACCGCGCTCAACGACTTCTCCAGACAGGTCGGCATCGGCCGGCAGATCACCGCGGCGGTGCACCAGCTCCAGCAGGAGCGCGACCGCTCGGCGGGCGAGTTGGGCGAGCTGCGTAGGGGCGGCGATCGGGCGGCCGCGGCGTCCAACCTGAAGCCGTTGCAGACGGCCACCGACCGGGCCATCGCGGACCTGAGTCGGGCGGCCGAGCCGCTGGCCGACGCCGACGCGTCCTGGCGGGTCGCGTTCTCCGAGGCACTGGAGGCGTACGACCAGGTGATCGACATCCGGCCGGCGATCCCGCCGGCGGTGCTCGGCAGCGAGACCATCCTGAGCAACTACCACCGGGCCGTCAGCGCGCTGCTCGACCTGCTTGCCGAGCCGAGCCCTGGTCAGGGCCAGTCGGCGTTGAACGACGCGGTGCTGCGCTACGTTCAACTGGCCCGGGTCAAGGAACTCTCCTCCCGGGTGCGGGCCCAGCTCTACGCCGCCGGCCGGGCCGGTGGGTACGGCACCGAGGACCGGGTGATCCTCAGCGATCTGCGCGGCCAGCAGCTGACCGCGCTCAGCGCGTTCCGGGTGGCTGCCACGTCCGACCAGATCCGCCGCTACGACGAGACCTCCGTCAGCCCGATGTTCCTGGTCGCCACCCAGCTGGAGGAGCGCAGCCTGCCAGCCGGCAACGCGTCGCCGGAGGTGCTGCCCTCGGAGCAGTGGTGGTCGGCCAGCCAGCAGCGTCAGGAGCTGCTGCGCCAGCTCGAGGCAGGTGTGCTGGACGACGCCGTGCGGCAGGCCGACGAAGCCAGCAGCGAGCAGCTGCGGGCCACCCTGCTGGTGGTCGGCGGGGTCGTCGCGGTCCTGCTGGTCGCCCTGCTGATCTCGTTGCTCGTCGGACGGTCGGTGGCCCGGTCGATGCGGTTGCTGCGTAGCCAGGCGCTCCGGATCGCGCAGGTGGAGCTGCCGGACGCACTGGACCGCCTGAAGACCGTCACCGGCGGGGTGCCGGGCATCGAGGTCGCGCCGGCGGTGGTCCGCTCGCTCGACGAGATCGGTGAGCTGGCCGAGGCGTTCGTGGCGGTGCACCGCAGTGCCGTCACGGTCGCCGTCGAGCAGGCGCTCATGCGGCGCAACGTCAACGCCATGTTCGTCAACCTGGCCCGCCGCAGCCAGGTGCTGGTGGAACGGCAGCTGGAGCTGCTGGACGATCTGGAGCGTGAGGAGAGCGACCCGGACCAGTTGGAGAACCTGTTCAAGCTCGATCACCTGGCCGCCCGGATGCGCCGTAACGACGAGAGCCTGCTGGTGCTCGCCGGCACGGACTCCACCCGCCGGTGGAACCGGCCGGTCGGTCTCGGCGCGGTCCTGCTGGCCGCCGCCGCGGAGATCGAGCAGTACCAGCGGGTCCGGATCGAGGCGGTGGCCGACGTGTACGTGGTCGGGCACGCCGTCGGCGAGCTGGTGCACATGCTGGCGGAGCTGCTGGAGAACGCCACCGCCTTCTCGCGTCCGGACACGACGGTGGTGGTGACCGCGCGGGTCGACGCCGCGACCGCCCTGGTCGAGATCGCCGACCGTGGCCTGGGGATGAGCCCGACCGCGCTGACCGAGGCGAACGCGGTGCTGGCCAGCCCTCCGGCTGCGGACGTCGCGACGGTGGAGCGGATGGGCCTCTTCGTGGTCAGCCACCTGGCCGCCCGGCTGGGCGTACGGGTCCGGTTGGACGACCACCAGGGCGGTCTGGTCGCCCGGCTCGCGTTGCCCGCGGTGCTGCTCGCGCCGGCGGGAACGGTGCAGACGGATCTGCCCGCGCCGGCCCGGATGCTGGCGACGAGCGCCGCTCGGGGCGTGGTCCGGCAGCCCGGGGCCGTCGCCCAGGGCAGCGCCCCCGGGGCGGGCATCGCGGCGCGGGACCTGCCGGTCGCCGGTCGGCCACCGGGTGCCGCCGTGCCGCGCCAGGCCCGTCCGGTGCCGGTGCGTGCCGAGGACGTGTTGACCCCGGCCGGCACCCGCGACGACGGCGGGGGCTGGTGGTCGCGGCAGGGCCCGGGCGCGTCCGCGCCCATCGTGCCCGCGTCGGGCATGCCACCGGCGGTCCCGGTCACCGCCGGTACGAACGAGCGAGGGCTGCCGGTGCGGGTGCCGATGGCACAGTTGAGCGCGGTCACCCGCTCGGCGCAACCGTCGGCGGCACCGACCCGCACCGACCCGGACCCGGAGGCGGTCGGCGGCATGCTCTCCCGGCTCTACAGCGGAGTGCGGCGCGCCGAGGCCGAGGACACCACCGAGATACCCGTGCCACCGTCCGGGGGGCACGACGAAGGGGGACGACGACAGTGACGACGTTGAGCCAGGAGGCGCGTGACCTGAGCTGGCTGGTGAGCGCGTTCGCGGAGCGGGTGCCGGGCGTGGCGCACGCGGTGGTGGTCTCGTCCGACGGGCTGTTGGTGGCGATCTCCGACCATCTGCCGCGCGACAACGCCGACAAACTCGCGGCGGTCACCTCCGGGCTGATGAGCATCACCGCGGGCGCGGCCCAGATGTTCGACGGCGACGTCGTCAAGCAGACGGTGGTCGAGATGGGCCGCGGCTACTTCCTGGTGATGCAGGTACGCGACGGTTCGATCCTGGCCACGTTGGCCGCCGGTGACGCGGACATCGGTGTGGTGGGCTACGAGATGGCCCGGCTGGCCAAGCAGGCGGGGGAGATGCTCACGCCGGCCCTGCGGGCGGAGTTGCAGCAGGCGTTGCCCCGCTGAGTGCGTTGGCCGAGGCGTGCGTTGGCCGAGGCCCGGACGGTCGCCAGCTCATCCGAGCCGCGCCGAGCCGTCCGGGCCCGGCCGTCCGGGTGGGCGGCGCCTTCAGAAGCCGCCGTCGGCGATGACCGAGCGGTACCAGGTGGCGCTGCTCTTGAGCACCCGCCGCTGGGTCGCGTAGTCCACGTAGACCAGGCCCCAGCGCTGGTCGTACCCGGCGTCCCATTCGAAGTTGTCCAGCAGTGACCAGACGTGGAAGCTCTCCAGCGGCACGCCGTCGGCGATGGCCCGGTGCGCGGCGGTGAGGTGGTCGCGCAGGAAGCTGATCCGACCGGCGTCCTGGACGGTGTCGTCCGCGGCCAGCGTGTCCGGTGTGGGCAGCCCGTTCTCGGTGATGGTGAGCGGGATCGGGCCGTAGTCGCGGGTGATCCGGGTCAGCAGGTCGTACAACCCCTCGGGGTAGATCTGCTGCCACGCGGCCTCCGAGGTCACCCAGCGGTGTTCGGTGCCGCCGTCGGCGGTGACGTAGATCGGCGTGTAGTACTGCACGGCGAGCAGGTCGATGGGCGCGGAGATGATCGCCAGGTCGCCGTCGCGGATGCCCCGGACCATCCGGCTCTGCGGGCCCAGGTCGGCCAGCACGTCCTCCGGGTAACTGCCCTTGAGCAGGGAGTCGAGGTAGAGACGGTTCTCGTAGCCGTCGTAGAGGTGGGCGGCGGCGGCAGCCTGCGGGGAGTCGTCGGCGGGGTAGCAGGGGTGCAGGTTGAGCGCGGGACCGATCCGGCTGTCGCTGCCGCTGGCCCGCAGCGCGGCGACGGCGAGCCCGTGCGCGAGCTGCAGGTGGTGGGCGACCAGGTAGGCGGCGTCCGGGTCCTGCCGGCCGGGGGCATGGTGGCCGGTGAGGTAGCCGTTCTGCACCACGGTCTTGGGCTCGTTGACGGTGAGCCAGGCCGGCACCCGGTCGCCGAGGGCGTGGAAGACCAGGTCCGCGTAGTCGGCGAAGCGGTGGGCGGTGTCGCGGGACTCCCAGCCGCCGGCGTCCTGAAGCGCCTGGGGAAGGTCCCAGTGGAACAGGGTGGCCATCGGGGCGATGCCGCGTTCGTGGAGGCCGTCGAGGAGGCGGCGGTAGAAGTCGAGCCCGCGTTGGTTGGGCGCCCCGGTGCCGTCGGGCTGGATCCGGGGCCAGGAGATGGAGAAGCGGTAGCTGCGCAGCCCGAGGTCGCGCATGAGGTCGAGGTCCTCGGCGTATCGGTGGTAGTGGTCGATGGCCACGTCGCCGGTGTCGCCGTTGCGGGTGCGCCCCGGGACGCGGCTGAAGGTGTCCCAGACCGACTCGCCGCGCCCGTCTTCCTTGGCGGCGCCCTCGATCTGGTACGCGGAGGTGGCCGCGCCCCAGCCGAAGTCGTCCGGAAAGCGCAGCGGGCCGGCGGGCCCATTAGGTATCGACATGGATTCTCCTCATGGATACGGGGCCACCGCCGAAGATTCGGGAGCGCTCCCATGATAGGGCAGACGCGGCCTGCCGGTCATCCGCCCGTCATGACGGCCGGGGCTGGCGGGGTGGCGGCGGGTATGGCCCCGAGCAGCGAACGAGGCCGTCCGGGCGGCGCACCGCGCCTGTCCCGTCGGCCTCTTTTCCTATCGTGTACGGGGGTTTAGTGTGGGGACGGGGGAGGGCAACCCCCGTCCCCACCGTAACTGCACACACGCAAGCGGAATTTTGGGTCCTGCCATGCGTGTCGCGCGGGAGCCGGGCCACGCGAGTGGCTCTGGTTCCACCTCCCTCCATGTGGCGGGACGATGGCTGACGACGGCGTCCGGGCTGGCCCGTCGTCGGCCATCGGTCGGTTTCCCCGGCCCCGCCCAGAGGCGGCGCCGGCGATCTTCTAGTTGGAACCTTGTCGATGGAAGCGCTCCCATCGACCGATGTTGCGACTGTAACGCCCGTCACGCCTTTGTGAAAGACCCAAAACAAGATCGAAACAAGGAGCTGATCCGGCTTGTTGTGGGAGCGCTTCCATGGCACACTGTCGATTCAACGCGGCAGGAGCCACATCGCGTGAGTGCGGGTCCACCGAGGGCAGCCGGCAGCACCACTTCCGGTCACGGTCACCCCATCGCAGCCTGCGGGATCCCCTCCCGTGCAGGCCGCACCGACCCACCCCGGCCGGGCCCGGGGAGACCACCTTCCCGGCGCCTCTAATTCCCCGCGGACCACCACCCTCGCGGGCCGGCGCCGCCGCCGGGACCATCCCGGCCTCGCCCGAGGAGACACCGCGCACATGAGACAACTGGCAATACGTCGCCGTGTGGCGATCGCCGCCGCCGCGTTGCTCGCCGTCGGCGGGGTGACCCTGCCCGCCGGTGCCGCACAGGCCGCCCCCGCCTGCGACGTGGTCTACGCGACCAACGACTGGAACACCGGCTTCACCGCCAACGTCACCATCAAGAACCTGGGCGATCCGATCAGTAACTGGACGCTCAAGTGGACCTTCCCGAACAGCGGTCAGCGGGTCACCCAGGGCTGGTCGGCGAGGTACAGCCAGTCCGGCAGTGAGGTCACCGCGACCAACGAGTCGTACAACGGCAACCTCGGCACCGGGGCGTCCACCACCATCGGCTTCAACGGTGCCCATTCGGGGACCAACCCGAAGCCCACGTCGTTCACCCTGAACGGCACCCCCTGCAACGGCACCCCGGCCAACCAGCCGCCGACGGTCTCGCTCGGCCTGCCGGCCGGGCCGTTCACCGCGCCGGCGGACGTGCCGCTGACCGCCACCGCCAGCGACCCGGACGGGACGATCAGCAAGGTCGAGTTCTACCGCAACGGCCTGCTGATCAACACCGACACCTCCGCCCCGTACGCCTACACGCAGGAGGACCTGCCGGCCGGCAGTTACACCGTGCAGGCCAAGGCGTACGACAACGCCAACGGCATCGGGGTCGACGAGAAGGCCTTCACCGTCGGCGCCGCCACCGGCCCGACGCTGGTCGCCACGCCGTCCGCGGTGAGCGTCACCGAGGGCGGCACCGCCACCTTCAACCTGAAGCTCAGTGCCGCGCCGACGGTCAGTGTGCCGGTCACCCTCACTCGCACTGGCGACTCCGACATCACGGTCTCGCCGGCCACCGCCACGCTGACCTCGAGCAACTGGAACACCGGGGTCACCGTCACGGTCGCCGCGGCGGAGGACGCCGACACCGTCGGCGGTGCCGCCACCATCACCGCCTCCGCCACCGGCCTCGCCTCGCTGGCGGTCACCGCCACCGAGATCGACAACGACACCCCCGGCGGCGACAACGCCTACACGGCGAAGTTCCTCGAGCAGTACGGCAAGATCAAAAATTCGGGCTACTTCAGCCCCGAGGGCGTGCCGTACCACTCGGTGGAGACGCTGATCGTCGAGGCGCCCGACCACGGCCACGAGACCACCTCGGAGGCGTTCAGCTTCTGGCTCTGGCTGGAGGCCTACTACGGCAAGGTCACCCAGAACTGGGCGCCGTTCAACAACGCCTGGACGGTGATGGAGAAGTACATCATCCCCACGCACGCCGACCAGCCGACCTCCGGCTCCGCGGGCACCCCGCAGTACGCAGCGGAATACAACCTGCCCAGCCAGTACCCGTCGGCGCTGAACCCGAACGTCCCGGTCGGCCAGGACCCGCTCCGCTCGGAGTTGCAGTCCACCTACGGCACCGGCGACATCTACGGCATGCACTGGCTGCTGGACGTCGACAACACCTACGGCTTCGGTCGCTGCGGTGACGGCACCACCAAGCCGGCCTACATCAACACCTTCCAGCGGGGCACCCAGGAGTCGGTGTGGGAGACCGTCCCGCAGCCGTCCTGCGACACCTTCGAGCACGGCGGTCAGTACGGCTACCTCGACCTGTTCGTCAAGGACACCGGCGCTCCCGCCAAGCAGTGGAAGTACACCAACGCCCCGGACGCCGACGCCCGCGCCGTGCAGGCCGCGTACTGGGCGCTGACCTGGTCCAAGGCGCAGAACAAGCAGGCCGACGTCGCGGCCACCATCACCAAGGCCGCCAAGATGGGCGACTACCTGCGGTACGCGATGTTCGACAAGTACTTCAAGAAGATCGGCAACTGCGTCGGGGCCAGCACCTGCCCCGCCGGCAGCGGCAAGGACTCGGCGCACTACCTGCTGTCCTGGTACTACGCCTGGGGCGGCGCGTACGACGCCAGCCAGAACTGGTCCTGGCGGATCGGCTCCAGCCACAACCACTTCGGTTACCAGAACCCGTTCGCGGCCTGGGCGCTGACCAACACCCCGGAGCTCAAGCCGCAGTCGGCGACCGCTGTCGCCGACTGGACCAAGAGCTTCGAGCGGCAGCTGGAGTTCTACACCTGGTTGCAGTCCGCTGAGGGCGGCATCGCCGGTGGCGCCACCAACAGCTGGGACGGCAGTTACGCCCAGCCGCCGGCCGGCACCAGCACCTTCTACGGCATGTTCTACGACGTCGACCCGGTCTACAACGACCCGCCGTCGAACCAGTGGTTCGGCATGCAGGCCTGGTCGATGCAGCGCATCGCCGAGCTGTACCAGCAGACCGGCAACGCGAAGGCCAAGGCCCTGCTGGACAAGTGGGTGCCCTGGGCGATCGCCAACACCACCCTCGGTGCCAACTGGTCGATCCCGTCGGACATGGCGTGGACCGGCCAACCGACCACCTGGAACCCGTCCAACCCGCAGCCCAACACCGGCCTGCACGTCGAGGTCATCAGCAAGGGCCAGGACGTCGGTGTCACCGCCGCCTACGCCCGGATCCTGATCGCGTACGCGGCCAAGTCGGGCAACGTGGCGGCGAAGGACACCGCCAAGGGGCTGCTCGACGCGCTGTCGGCCGCCAGCGATGCCAAGGGTGTCTCCACCACCGAGACGCGGGGCGACTACCGGCGCTTCGACGACGTCTACAACGCGTCGACCGGGCAGGGCCTCTACGTCCCGTCGGGTTGGACCGGGACGATGCCGAACGGCGACGCCATCGCCGCGGGCAAGAGCTTCCTCGACATCCGGTCCTTCTACAAGAACGACCCGGACTGGCCCAAGGTGCAGGCGTACCTGAACGGCGGCCCGGAGCCCACCTTCAACTACCACAGGTTCTGGGCACAGGCTGACGTCGCCATGGCGTACGCCGACTACGGCAGCATGTTCCCGAACGGCTGAGACGACCCGGGGTGGGTGGCGTGGACCGCCCACCCCGGGATTCGGTAAGGGTCCGGGGAACGACGGACCCTGACCGGAGGACGGCCTGACACCCACGGTCAGGCCGGGGTGGGCCGGCCATCTGGCCGACGCAGCGGATCGGCTGGCCCACCCCACCGCCCGGACTGGAGCCAGTCGCGAAAAAGCCCAGAAATTCGGGCCTTCACGGGATCACGCTGAAGTCCACGACGGAGTAACGTACGTCACCGGAGAGGCCGCTCCCCCCGTGGCGGCCTCTCCACTTTCTTGGCCCCCCTGACCGGCCCCGCTCGTGATCGTCACGACGGTCGCCGGCAAGCGTTGCCAGCCGTGCCGAATCGCTCGACTGCCCACGACCACGGGCCGAGTCACGACGCCCGCCCGGCCGGCTCGTCAGTGCCTTCGGTGAGCGGGTGACGCAGGCCCGGGTGCCCGGCCGGCAGCGAGCGCCGCAGCACCACCCAACTCAGTGCCAGCGCCGCGGCGACCAGCGGCCAGGTCAACGCCACCCGGGCCACTACCAGCGCGAGCACCTGCCCACCCAGATAGAGCGGCACGAACACGGCCAGCCGCAGCAGGTAGGTCGCCGTCCACACCCAACTGGCCCGGCCGTACCCCCGCAGGAGCGCCGGGTCGCGCCGCCACCGGGCGCGCTGCCCCAGCACCGCGCCGACCAGGACGCCGAGCAGTGGCCAGCGCACCACGATGCTGACCATCCACGCCAGAGCGCTCGCGGCGTTGGACAGCACCTGGATCAGAAAGAAGTTCTCGGCTCGGCCGGTGCGCACCGCGATCAACGCCGCGACGCAGACCGCCAGCAGCCCGATCAGCACCGACCGCGGCCGGTCACCCCGACGCAGTCGTACGCCGGCCACCACCGCGCCCACGGCCAGCGCCGCGCCCACCCCGCCCCACAGCGACTCGCCGCCCAGCAACCAGCCCGCCGCGAACGCCAGGGGTGGCAGGGTGGCGTCCACGGCGCCGCGTCGCCCACCCAGCAGATCCGTCAGCGACTCGGCGTGCGCCGGCCCTCCCGGGCCGCTGTCGGCGCCTGCCCCGGCCGACCCCGGATCGGTGCCCTTCCGCTGCTCCGGCCCGGGCTCGGCCTCGTCGCTGTCGCGCCCCGGTGCTCCGCTCACCACCGCCTCCTCGCCTCCGGCACAACCTAACCGTCGACGCGCGGTGGGCCACCGATCGGCTGGCCGGCACTGGCCGCTACGGTGTGCGGATGCGCGCGACGGCACGGGGTTGGACCGCGGTCTGGTTGGTCGTACTGGCCCTTGTCCAGGCGGCTGCCTTCCTCGCCGTGTGGCGGGTGGCCGTGCACACCGAGATCGGTCAGTGGGTGGACACCGTCGCACTGACCGGCAACCGGATCGGCCAGGACACCATCGACGGACCCGTCGACCGGATCCTCAACGCGATGTCGGTGGTCTCCCTGCTGGCCGCCACCGCGATGATCGGCTTCATCGCGTTGATCCGGGGACGGATCGCCCTGGCCGTCACCGCGACCCTGCTGATCGCCGGAGCGAACGTCTCGACCCAGCTGCTGAAGTACGGGTTGAACCGCCCCGACTTCGGCCTCGATCCGGAGCGCGCCGAGGTGGGCAACAGCCTGCCCAGCGGGCACACCACCGTGGCCGCGTCGGTGGCGATCGCGCTGATGCTCGTCCTGCCGCGCAAGGTGCGGGCGGTCGGCGCCTTCATCGGTGCCGGCTATGCCGCCGCCGCCGGAGTCGCCACCCTCTCCGCCGGCTGGCACCGGCCCAGCGACGCGGTCGCCGCGTACCTGGTGGTGGGTGTGTGGGCGGCGTTGGCGGGGCTGCTCCTGCTGATCACCCAGCGGGAGCAGGCCGAGGTGGCCCCCGGCGACGCGCACCGGATCGCCGCGCTGGTGCTCGGGCTGGGCGGTCTGCTCGCCCTGGTCGCCTGCGGGTTGGCCCTGGCGTGGCTGGTCGAGTTGCGCGGCACCGGGCCGCAGGAGCTGACCCGCAGGCCACTGTTCGTCGGGTACGCGGGCAGCGCCGCCGGGATCGCCGGCACGATGGCGGTGGTCATGGCGCTGGTGCTCACCGTCGTGCACCGGCTCGTGCCCCGGGTCAAGGGCTGAGCCGGCGTGGATCCCGCCCGCGCGGCGTTCTCGGCCGAGTGCGCACAGCTCACCGAGGTCCTGGCCGGTCTGGTCGACGCCGACCTCGACGGACCCACCGACTGCCCGCCGTGGACCGTCCGGGAACTGATCGCACACGTGCGCACCGGCGTCGGCCGGCTGACCGACATGCTGGCCGCGCCAGCCCCGCCACGCGCCGAGGTGGACGCCGCCGGTTACTTCGGCCGGGCGAAGTTCACCGAGCAGGTGGACGCCGACCGGATCGACGGCGGGCGGCGCGACGCCCTCCAGGTGGGCCAGCCGGCGCTGGCGACCGAGCTGGAGCGAGCGTGGCGGGCCACCGACGCGGCGGTGGCCGCCGCCCCGCCCGATCGGGTGGTGCGGACCCGACACGGCGACGCGATGCGCCTCACCGAGTTCCTGCGGACCCGGGTCGTCGAGGTGGGCGTACACGGTCTGGACCTGGCTGCCGCGCTGGGCCGGCCGCCGTGGCTCACCGCCCCGGCGGCCGAGGTGATCGCCGACCTGCTCACCGGGGGGCGCGCGGCACCGTCCGGTCTGGGCTGGGACCGGCTGACCCTGATCCGCAAGACCACCGGCCGGGCGGCGCTGACCGCCCCGGAACGGGCCGCGATCGACGCGGCGGGCTTCCGCTGGCTCGCGTTCGGTCGCTGACCCCGGGCGGGTCAGCTCGCGGAGCGGGGTGCGGGGACGTGCGGGGCGACGCCGCGCAGGTGCGTCAGGACGACCGGGTCGATCCGGCCGGGCACCAACCGCTCTTCCAGGTTCTCCAGCCCCGCCCAGGAGACCAACGCTGCCTCCGGCCCGTCGCCGGCCACCGGATGGCCCAGTGCCCTGAGCAACGCGGCCACCTCCTCGGCGACCGCGCCGCTCAGGTCGAGCAGGGTGGCCGGGTCCGGGCGACCGAACAGCATGGTGTGCACGGCGAGCAGCCGGCTCAGCTCGGCGACCGGGTCCGGGTGATCGTCCACGCGAAGGTCGACCAGCACGTCGCTGGTGCCGCCGTACCCGCCGCCGCGCTCGACCACCAGCAGCCCGGCGCTCTGCCGACCACGCCGGTCGCCACCGGCCTCCTCGCCGGCCCGCAGCGCGGCAACCAGCCGCTCGGCGAACGGCAGCGCCGTCCCCGCCAGCCACGCCTCGCCGAGGGCGTCGACGACCTCCGGACCGGTGAGCACGTTGCCCTGTGCTGCCCAACCGTCGCCGGTCCGCCCGCCGGCCCACGGAAGGCAGGCCGGCCCGGTCCAGCTGGCACCCGGACCGCTGGCACCGACCACCCCGAGCTGGCGGTGCTCCCGCTCGGGATCGGCGGCGACCAGCCCGGCCACGACATCGGCGGCGGCCACTCCGGTGCGCAGCAGGGTGAGCCCCTGCGGGCGGTAGGCGAGGTTGACGTGCGCCTGGGTGGCCAGCGCGCCGACCTCGGCGGCGGCGGCCGGCACCAGCGCACCGGCGGCGAGGAACTTGCTGGCGACGGCCACGCCGTGCAGGCGGCCGTCGGCGGAGCGGCCGACGAGCGAGAAGGTCACCGGCCGAGATTATCCGGTCGCGCCGGCAGGACATCGCCGTACGTCGTCGTCTCAGAACGGTGGTGCGGCCGGCTCCGGTGGGGCGCCGCGCGCCCGGCGGGCGTCGGCGATCGCGACCGCGCCCAGCACCAGCACCCCGACCACGGTCGCGACCACACCCGGCAGGAACAGCAGCGGCACGGCCGACACCGCCAGCGCCAGCAGGGCGATCCAGCGCGACGGCGAGACCCGCGCGAACACCTCGTACTCGAGGCGGGACCGACCGGCCAGGAACAGCGCCGGACCGCCGAGCACCAGGGCCAACCACGCCCCCGGGATTCGTTCCAGTGGATGTTCGATGATCAGTTCGTATCCGATCGCGGTGGCGGCGAGCCCGACCACCATCACCAGGTGGGTGTCGGCCGCCGACCGGCCGATGGTGGCGGGGTGCCGGGCCTGCGTCACCGCGTCGCCCAGGATCCGCCCGGCCCGCTGGACGTAGATCCGCCACAGCATGATCGACGTGGCCAGCGCGAGCGCGAACGCCAAGGCGTGTCCCGTCTCGTACGGTCCCCTGCTGTACGCGAAACCGGCCACCAGGATCGTCTCGCCCAGGGCGACGAGGAAGAACTGCTGGTACCGCTCGGCCAGGTGCTCCCCGGCGATCTCCCACTTGGAGATCGTCGAACGGCCCAGCCCCGGGACCGGCCAGCCACAGCGGGCGGCCAGGTACTCGATCACCAGCGCGGTCGTCCAGAACACCACCTGCATGTTGGTCTTCAACATCGCGCCGCTGATCCAGAACACTCCGCTGACGGCGAACACCACCGCCATACGCACCTTCAACCGGCGGTACGGGTGCGGCCCCAGCGCGATCGAGAGGATGACCGGTCGGGTCACCTGCGCCACCACGTACGCCACCGCGAACATCAGCGCGGTGTCGCTGAACGCCCGGGGAATCGCCACCCCCATCACCATGCTGCACACCAACGCGGTGATCACCACGGTCTGCAGCGGCAGCCGGTACGGGTCGTACCGGCTGGCCGTCCACGCGGTGCCCTGCCAGACGGCCCAGAGCGCGAGCAGCAACAGCAGGGTCTTGCCGCCGCCGGTGACCGTGCCCCAGGCATGCTCCCGGCCCGGATCCTGGGTCAGGTCGTCGAACGCGCGCGCCGAGATCCGGGTGAGCGCGAAGACGTACACCAGGTCGAAGAAGAGTTCGAGGAAGGTGGCCCGGCCGGGAGTGGTCGCCGCAGGGACCGGCTCCAGGCGTCCCGCTGCCCTGGAACCCATGGTCAGCGGCCTACGCCGTCGATCTGGTCCACCTGGCAGTCGTAGCACCCCCTGATGGCACCCACCGCCGGAAACCGGCGATTCTGCCCAGTACGGGGATCTTGCTCGGGTGCCCGTCAACGGGCACGATCGATCGGTGACGAATCGATGGGGCATGACGGTGCCGCTGGGCGGCATCCCGCTGGCCGACCACGAGGCGGTCTACGCGACGCTCGACCGGGCCGGGTTCACCGACGTCTGGTCGTCCGAGGTCGCCGGGACCGACGCGTTCACCCCGCTGGCGCTCGCCGCCGCCTGGCAGCCCCGACTGCGGCTCGGCACCGCGATCACGCCGGTCTTCACCCGGGGCCCCGGGCTGCTGGCGATGAGCACTGCGGCGCTGGCCGAGGCCGCGCCGGGTCGGTTCTCGCTCGGCATCGGGGCGTCCTCGCCGGTGCTGGTCCGCGACTGGAACGCGGTCCGGTTCGAGGAGCCGTTCCGGCGGACCCGTGACGTCCTGCGCTTCCTGCGCGCCGCGTTGCGCGGTGAGACCGTCGACGAGGTGTACGACACCTTCACCGTGCGCCGGTTCACGCTGGAACGACCACCAGCCGTGCCGCCACCGATCCTGCTCGCCGCGCTGCGCCCGGGAATGCTCCGGCTGGCCGGGGCGGAGGCGGACGGGGTCATCCTCAACTGGCTCAGCGCCGACGACGTGCCGCGTGCCCTCGCCGAGCTGGGTGAACGACGCCCCGGCTTCGAGGTCGCCGCCCGGATCTTCGTGTGCCCCACCGAGGACGCCGCGTACGCCCGGACGTTGGGCCGGCGGCTGATCACCAGCTACCTGACCGTCCCGGCGTACGCCGAGTTCCATCGCTGGCTCGGCCGGGACGAGACGCTCGCCCCGATGTGGGAGGCCTGGGCCGCCGGTGATCGACGCGGGGCCAGCGCGGCGGTTCCGGACGACGTGGTCGACGCCCTGGTGCTGCATGGCTCACCCGAGCGGTGTCGCGCCCAGGTGCGCCGCTACGCCGACGCCGGTGTCGACGTGCCGGTCTTCGCGCTGCTGCCGACGCCCGAGGTGACCGCCGGCGGCGCGACCGCGCTGACCACCCTCATCGCCCAGTTGGGCACCGACCCGATCGGAGCGTCCGGGTGAACCTCACCGACCGGATCGTGGTGGTCACCGGCGGCGCCGGCGGCATCGGGGCCGCGCTGTCGCGCCGCTTCGCCGCGGAGGGGGCCGCCGCCGTGGTGGTCGCCGACCTGGACGCCGACGCCGCGGACGCGGTGGCCGAGGGCATCGGCCCGGTCGCCCATCCCATCGCCCTCGACGTCACCGACGAGGAGCAGGTACGCGAGCTGGTCGCCGACACGGAGGAGCGCTACGGCCGGATCGACCTGTTCTGCGCCAACGCGGGGGTGGCCACCGGCGGGGGAGTGGAGGTCGACGACGCCGGTTGGGACCGGGCCTGGCGGGTCAACGTGCTCGCCCACGTCTACTCGGCCCGCGCGGTGCTGCCCGGGATGCTCGCCCGGGGTGGCGGGCACCTGCTGCACACCTGCTCGGCGGCGGGTGTGTTGACCGCGGTGGGCGACGCCGCGTACACCGCGACGAAGCACGCCTCGGTGGGGTTCGCGGAGTGGTTGGCCATCACCTACCGGGACCGGGGCATCCGGGTCAGCGCGCTCTGCCCGCAGGGGGTGGACACCCCGATGCTCGCCGACGGGATCGCCGAGGGTCACCTCGGTGCCCGGGTGATCGCCGTCTCCGGCGCGGTGCTCACCCCGGACCAGGTCGCCGACGCGGCCGTCGCCGGGTTGGCCGAGGAGCGGTTCCTGATCCTGCCGCACCCGGAGGTCGCCGACTACGCCCGCCGCCGCGCCGAGGACCCGGACGGCTGGCAGGCCGGCATGCGCAAACTCGTCCGCCGCCTGACCGCCTGACCGCCGTCACCGCGCCGGAACGCGTCCGGCGGCCAGGAGGTGGGCGCTCGATCCGACCAGCGCCGGTTCGCTGCTGTACAGCCGGGCGAGGTGCAACGCGCCGGCGAAGACGACGTCCTGGGCGGGCCCACCCGCCGCCGCTTCCGCCGCCGTCCAGGCCCGACCTTCCACGCCGTGTACGACGACATCGGTCAGCCCGGCGGCCGAACACTCGTCGGCGATCTCCTCCGCCCGATGGAAGTAGGCGTGGGTGAAACCCGTCGTCGGATCGTTGGTCCCGTCGGTCAGCAACATCCTCGCCTCCGCGAGCGTCGTCTCGTCAAGCCGCCCGGTGGCGGCGAAGTCCAGCGGCCCGGCGAAGCGCGAGATGGCGGCGGCGACGACGTGACCACCGGGTCGGGTGACCCGGACGGCCTCCCGCAGGGCCTTGACCCGGTCGGCGCGCCGCACCAGGTGGTAGAGGGGACCCAGCAGCAGCGCGGCGTCGTGGGTGTCGGTGGCGTCCGGCAACGAACGCGCGTCGGCGACCTGCGCCTCGATGGGAGGCTGCCCGGCACGGGCCTGCGCGACGTGAGCCGGTACCAGGTCCACCAGACGCACCTGGTAGCCAGCGTCGGCCAGCGCCCGCGCGTACTCGCCGGGGCCACCGCCGATGTCCAGGACGCGGGCACCCGGACCGGGCAGCACATCACGGAGGCACTCCATCGTCCGGATCCACTCCAGCCGTGCCTGGGGTCGTCCGGCGAGACGTTGGTCCTCCCGGTAGCGCTGCGTGTAGTAGTCGATGATGTCGCTCGCCTGCTGATCCATTCACTGATCGTCATCGGGGGTACGACGGGAGGGCAAGCGGGTTACCGCTCGGAAGGCCGTCCCCCGGTAGGGGGAGCACGTTCCCCTCCGCAGGGGTCGATCAGCCCGGCATTGCCGCAGACCATTGGCTGATGAGTCCTGGTGTGTGGTTTCAGGGTCTGAACCAGCGGCGCGGCAGATCGGAGCGTTCCGTCCGCGCTCATCGATCCGCGGTGGTTCCGGTGGCGTGCGCCGCCTTCGTGCTCGGCGAGGTGGCGCTGCGTCTGTACTGGCTCGCTGGCGGTCGCTGGGGTTACACCGCCTGCGATCGCACCGCCTTGGTCGACCCGACGGGCGGATGTGGCGCGGATCGTGTGCACACGCTGCCGTTCTGGGCGGGCTGGGGAGCGGTAGGAGTCGGCGTCGCTCTCGCGATCATCGTCGGGTGTGCGGTCCGATTCCCCGGCCGCACCGTCGCTGCCGCGAGCTGGGCGGCGAGCGCGCTGCTCCTGGTCGTCGCGTTCCCGCTGCACCTGATCTTCGAGGTCCCGGCGGCGTTGACCGGACGCCCCTCGGACTGGCGTGACCTCGGTGCCCGGCTCGCGCTGGTAGCCGGTGGCGTCCTGTTCGCCGGGCTCGCGAACGCCTCCGGTCCTCGGCGCGGCCCCGCGCCTGCCGGCTACCAGCCGGTGCCGAGGTGGACGCGCCGCTGGGCGTACGCCGCGGTCGCCCTGCCTGTGCTCGGCTGGGCCGTGCCGCACGGGCTCTGGGTCCTCGGCGTTCCGTTCGGCATCTCCGAGCGGAAGCTGGACGAGATCCAGCTGGATCTCTCCACGGAGACCGGCGTCGCGATCACTCTCGTCCCGCCGCTCGCCGGCCTGCTCGTCCTCGGGTTGGTGCAGCGGTGGGGTCAGCAGTTCCCGCGTTGGGTGCCGGGGTTGGGCGGTCGGCGGGTTCCCCGGCTGCTGGCAGTGATTCCGGCCGGGGTGGTGGCGCTCGCGTTGGTCACCTACGGCGTGCTGAGCGTCGCGGTGTTCGTCGGTCAACTGCGCACCGGAGACCTGCCGTGGTCGGAGGTGTGGGAGGGGTGGGCGACCAGCGCCACCCTGCTGGTGTTCCTCGGCTGGGGAGTGTCCCTCGGCGTCACGGCCACCGGTTACGCCCTCGCCACCCGGCCGCGTCGGCCTTCGGAGCCGGCGACTTCCCTGCCCGGCTCGGTCCGTCCACGATTGGAGCGCTCATGACCACCGAGTCCAACCGCACCTGGGCCGCCGACCCACCACGTTGGGCCGTCTGGGCCGCCTACGCCGTCCCGCTGTGCGTCCTGCCGTCCGCGGTCTGGCGACTGACCCTGCTGGTCACCGACGATGCCGTCACCTCGTGGTACATGATCTTCCTGTCCGTCCTCTCGATGGGGCTCGCGCTGTCGACACTCGGCCTGGTGCACCGGTGGGGTCAACGCCTTCCGCACTGGGTGCCACTGCTCGGCGGCCGTCCCGTGCCGGCGCGCCCGGTCGTGTTCGTCGCGCTGCTCGGCGGTTCGGTGCTCGTCGCCATCTGCGTCTATCTCCTCCTCAACAGCAAGCTCCATTTCGTGGAGCGCGGCTGGGTCGGGGTAGGCCGCGACGAACCCGCGCGTCCGGCTCCGACCTGGGAGGTGCTGCGCTACTACGCGCCGATGGTCGCCTGGGGGCCGCTCGTCATCGCCGTGGCCGCCGACTACGCCCGCCGCGCCGCCCGCCCCCGCCGCCCACCGGCAAGCCACCGTCTGGGTTGATCAAGAGGTTTGCGTCACCAGCGGGCGTTCGCTTGACGCAAACCTCTTGATCACCGTGGGGAGCGGCGGGCGCGGGCGCGGGTCAGGGGGGACGGGTGGACGGACCAGAGCAGACGGCGCCACCACGGGCGGGCGGCACGCAGCGTCGTCACGTAGGCGGTGGCCACCTCGGCGGCCCGGGCCGCCTGGTCCGGGGTCGCGGCAGCGGGGGCGAAGCCCACCTGGTTCAGCAGGGCCGCCAGTTCGTCGACGGCCGGCGCGGTGTCGGTCGGACCGCTGCTGGTCGGACCGCTGCTGGTCGGACCGCCGCTGGTCGGGCCGCCGCCGGTGACGCTGGCTCGGGCGTCGGCGAGGGCCTGGCGGGCGTGCCCGGCCACCTCGGTCGCGGCCAGGTCGTCGCCGACCGGCCGGCCGGCCAGGCGCAGCGCGTCGGTGACCTCCCGCCAGGCACCGGCGATACGCCGGCCGGGATCACCCTGGACGAGTCGACTCCGGGTCAACGAGCGGCGCATCGCCAACAGGGTGAGCAGCAGCGCCCCCACCAGCAGCATCAGGCCGCCGCTGCCCCCGGCGATGAGCACCGGCGCGGACAACCCACCACGTCCGGGCGGCCCGTCCGGGGCGGCCACCGGCTCCGGCGACGCGGACGGCTCCACGGTGGGCGCCGGTGCCTCCGACGGCGGCGGATCCTCCGGCGTCGGCCGAAAATCCTCCTCCACCGGCCTCGGCTCGTTGTTCGGGCGCGGCAGCGGGTCGAACGGCACCCAACCCAACCCGTCGAAGAGCACCTCCGGCCAGGCGTACGCGTCGCCGGCCAGCACCGGCCCCTGCCCGCCGGCCCGGAAACCCACCACCACCCGGGTCGGCAGGCCGGACAGCCGGCCGAGCACCGCGAACGCCGCCGCGAACTGCTCGGAGGTGCCCTCCTGGCCGCCGCCGTCGCGAGGTCCGAAGAGGAAGAAACCCAGATTCGGGTACGCGTGCCCGCTCGGCGCGTCCGCCGCCACCCGGTAGTGCTCGGCAAGGAACTGCTCGATCGCCAACGCCCGCGCGTACGGAGCGCCGTTCTCCTCGGCGAGCTGTGCGGCCAACCGGCGCATCGGGTCAGGCACCCCGTCGGCGACCCGCAACACCCGGGCCACCTCGTCACCGGCGGGCACGTTGGCGGTGCCCAACAGGTTCGAGTCCGGGTGCTCCTCGGCGGAGGTCACCTCGTACCGCAGCCCCGGCGTCAACCCCTCCGGCCGGATCAGCGTCCCGCTCGCCGGGTCGTACGCCACCCGTGCGCCACTGACCTCCCGGGGCGTCGCCACGGCGGGGAGGAGTCGACCGCTCAACTCCGCCACCGTGATCTGCTGGCGGACCGTCCCGACCGTGCTGTGCGCGGGCGGCGTGGAGGCCGGCAGGATCCGGCCCGCGTTGCGGTACGTCGCCCCGACCCGCCAGGTCACCCCGTCGTAGTCGCTGAGCACCGCCAACCGGATCCGCACACCGCCGCCGGTGCCCGTCGCCGGCCCGGCTCCCGGCTCACCTTCCGGCGCGGCGGCTGGCGAGGCGGCGTCGGGCGGTGCGGGCGGGGCACCGTCGCGTTCCGTACTCACGTCGAGGAGTTTCTGCTCCGGGTGCAGCGCCCAACCGGAGATCCGGATCAACGGGTTCTCGTCCAGCGACTGCACCTGCGGCGGCTCCACGTACCGGCGTGGGTCCACCGGCCTACCGTCGACCTGACCCGCGACGAGAGGGCCGAGCAGCGCGACCAGCCCGACCACCAGGGCCACCCCGAGGGCCGCGCTGGCGGCCAGCCGGAGCCGCACCGCCGCGCGGACCGGGGGTGCCAGGTCGGCGGCCGGATCGCCGCCGGCCGGCGCCGCGTTGCCGGGCGCCGCCAGGCCGACCGCCGCGACCGCGACGAACGCCACGGTCGTTCCCACGGCCGGCTCGGCGTTGGGGCCGACCGTGTACAGGGCGGCGGCGTAGAGCCCTGCCGCCGGCAGGTAACCCAACAACACCCGGCCGGCGCGTAGCGCCACCTCCGCACCCGCCAGCCCGGCCAGCCAGGCGGCGACGACGGGCACCAGGACCGTGTCCGGTGCGGGCTCCACCGGGATCATCGCGGTGAGCAGCCGGGGTATGCCGTTGCGCGCGGCGTCCGCGGTGACCTCCAGAAGACTGCCCGGAAGCTCCGCGTGGTTGGCGGCCAGCCGCAGCGACCACAGTGTCCAGCCGGCCATCGCGGCCACCGACACCGGTGCCACCAGCCAGGACGGCAGCCGACGGGCGGCGACACTGACCAGCACCGATCCGGCCGCCGCGCCGGTCACCAGCCAGGTCAGCAGGTCGCCCGCGTACACCCGGCCCAGCGCCACCCCGGCGAGCACGGTCAGCCCGATCAACGCCGCCGGGACGACGGCCTCCCGCAGCACCCGCACCGCGCGCGTCACCACCGGCGTATCCCGTCCCACTCGGCGGCGAACTGCGCGCCGTCCGCCGCGTCGACCACCACCAGGCCGGCCGCGCCCGGTGGTGTCGGCTCGGCCGCGCCGAACACACCGACCACCACCGACGGGTACGCCCCGCGCAGCGCGCCGACATGCCCCAGATCGTCTCGCCCACCCGGCCCGGTCAGGAAGATCAGCGTGTCGCCGAGCCGGTCCTGTCGCAGTCGGGTCGTGGCCGCGCGTACCGCGTCGTCGTCGCCGGACAGTTCGGCGGCGGCGAGCCGGTCCAGCGGCCCGAGTACGCGGCCCGTCTCCGCCTCGTGGTCGGGTTCGGCGGCCACGAACAGCAACACCACCGGCAGGTCCGCGCGGTGCGCGGCGGTGACGACCGACGCCGCCGCCTCGCAGGCCGACTCGAACGACTCCGCCACCGGACCGATGCGCTGCGGGTGCGCGGCGGCACGGTTGTCCAGCAGGACGACCAGACGCGGCAGGCTGGTGTCCACGTTCTCCCGCACCATCAGCTCACCCACCCGGGCGCTGGTCCGCCAGTGCACCCGGCGCAACTCGTCGCCGACCACGTACTCCCGCAGCGAGTCGAACGTGATCGACCCGTGCGGCACGCCGTCCACCCGGCCGTCGAGGCTGCGCCCCGCGCCGGTGGGCACCGCCGTCAGCGGGTGGATCCGGGGGTACACCCAGACCGGCACCACCGCACCGTACTGGCGGGCCAACGCCACCAGACCCAGCGGGTCGCGCCGGGTGACCCGCAGCGGCCCGACCGCAACCACCCCACGCCGGTGCGTCGGCACGTCGTAGCGGACCTCGGTGTCGCGTCCCGGCCGCAGGCGCAGCACCGGAACCGGCACGGCGTGCTCGCCGCACCGGTCCTCGGCCAGCAGGTTCGCCGACCGCAGCCGGCCCGAGTTGCGCACGGTCACCGTCATGCTCGCCGACTCGCCGCGCGCCACCCGGTCCGGGTCGGCGTGCCGGGTCACCGTCAACCGGGGCCGCCAGGCCGCGACCAGTGCCGCGTAGCCCACGGCCGCGCCGGCCGCCGCGCCGAGCAGCGTCATCTCGGGGTACGCGAACCGGAAACCCGCCCCCAGCAGCACGACGGCGGCGACGAGCAGCCCGACCCCACGGGCGGTGATCCCCACGCCGCTGCTGCCGGTCAGCCCTGCACCGGAGCGGGTTGCCCGGACGGCAGGGGCACCGGCACCGACGCGATGGCCTGGCGCAGCACCTCCGCGGCGGTCAACCCACGCACCTGCGCGTCCGGGGTGAGCAGCAGCCGGTGCGCGAACACCGCCTCGGAGAGCGCCTTCAGGTCCTCCGGCATGATCCAACCCCGCCCGTCGATCAGCGCATACGCGCACGCCGCCCTGGTCAACGCGATCACACCCCGGGGACTGACCCCGACCCGCACCTGCGGGTGGGTACGGGTCGCGGCGGCCAGCCGGACCGCGTACGCGTAGAGCGGCTCGGCGATGTGCACCCGGCGGGCCATCCGGACCATCTCCCCGACGGTGGCGGTGTCGGTGACCGGGGCGAGCGCCTCGGGGGAACGCACCGTCGCGCCGCGCAGCACCTCCACCTCGACCGCCTCGTCCGGGTAGCCGACGGACAGCTTCACCAGGAACCGGTCCAACTGTGCCTCGGGCAGCCGGTAGGTGCCGTCCATCTCCACCGGGTTCTGGGTTGCCACGACCAGGAACGGCGACGGCACCGGGTGTCGCACACCGTCCACCGTCACCGTGCGTTCCTCCATCACCTCCAGCAGCGCCGACTGGGTCTTCGGCGACGCCCGGTTGATCTCGTCGGCGATGACGATGTTGGCGAAGACCGGCCCCGGGTGGAACTCGAAGTCCCGGGTTGCCTGGTTGAAGATCGTCACGCCGGACACGTCCGACGGGAGCAGGTCGGGGGTGAACTGGATGCGCCGCCACTCACCCTTCACCGTGGCGGCGATGGCTCGCGCCAGGGTCGTCTTACCGACCCCGGGCACGTCCTCCAGGAGCACGTGACCCTGCGCGAAGAGCGCGGTCAGGGCCAGCCGGACCACCTGCGGCTTGCCGAGCACCACCGCGTTGACGTTCTCGGCCAACCGGGCTGCCAGGGCCGCGAAGCCCTGCACCTCCGGCTGGGTGAGTGGCTCGTGGGTGTTCACGGTCGGTGGTGCTCCTCGCCTGGTGGTTCAGCAGGTGGGCAGGACGTTGATGTTGTCGCCGCCCTCCAGGTTGAGCCAGGCCCAAGGAATGTAGTTCTTCCCGTTGAACTCGACCTGCACCCACCAGGTGCTGCGCTTCTGGTTGTTGTAGATCCAGGAGTCGACGTCCTCACCGGACTTCTTGCAGTAGGCCTGCAGTCGGGTGCCGGGCTTCGCCCACCCGGCCTGTTCGTCGTTGTCCTGCCGGGTGACCTTGAAGACCTCGTTGCCGTTGCGGCCGTCGACCTCTTTGTTGCAATAGGTGCGCTGGTCGCCGTCCGGCCCGTTGTTGCAGGTCGCGATCCCGTACAGCGGTTGCGTCTTCTGCGCCCTCGTCGCCGTGCCCTTACCGGCGGCGTTGGTGGCCGTCACCGTGAACGTGTAGTTGGTGCCCGGCGTCAGGCCCGTCATCGTGATGCTGGAACACGCGCCGGCCTTCGCCGGCTCACCCGTCGTGCTCAGCGAACAGGTGGCCTGACCGCCCCCGGCGTCCACTGTGAACGTCACCGTCGCCCCGGTGGCGGTCGCCGACGAACCGGTCACCGTGACCCGGGGCTCGGCGACCGTGCGTGCGGTGGCGGTGGCCTCCGGCCCGGGCCCCGCCTCGTTGACCGCCTTCACCTTCACCGTGACGTTCTGGCCGTTGCCGAGCCCGGTGACAGTCGTCCGGGTGTCCGTCACCTCGCTGGCCCGCCCACCGACGTCCACCAGGTACTTCGTCACCGGCCGGCCGTTCGCCTCGGCCGGCGCCCACTGCACCGTCACCGCGCCCGGCTGGTTGGCGACCGTGCCGGCCCGCAGGTTCAGTGGCCGACCGGGCGCCGCGAAGGGCACCACCGTGTTGCTCACCGGCGAGGCCGCCGACCCGGCGCCCTTACTGTTGACCGCCACCACCGTGAACGCGTACTGGGTGCCGAACTCCAGCTCACCGGCCGGCACCACCAGCTCCGTCTTCGTCGACTCGCCGGCCGGGGCGTTCGTCCCCGCCGAACTGGCCGTCACCGCGTACCTCGCGATGGTGTTGCCCTGCCCGTTCGCGGCCGGCCACTTCACCAGCACCGTGCCGTCCGGCCGCTCCTGGGCGGTGACGCTCGCCGGCGGGTCGGGCACCGCGGCGGTCGGAGTCACCGGGTTGCTGTTACGCGGCGGACCGTCACCCTTGGCGTTCACGGCGTGCACCGCGAACCGGTACGTCTCGCCGTTGGTCAGACCCTTGACCTCCACCGCACGCTGGTTGGCGCCCACCTCCACACGCTGGCCGGCGCCCTCCACCACGTACTTGATGATCTCGGCTCCGTTGGCGGCCGCCGGCCGCCAGCTCACCCGGGCCTGCGCGTTGCCGGCCGAGGCGGTCACACTGCGCGGAGCACTCGGCTTACCCACCCGAGGCTTCTTCGGCGGGGGCGGCGGGGCAACCGGGGGCGGGTCGCCGCCGAGCACGTCGTTGGCGTACTTGTCGACCTCGCGCACCTGGTGCTTGTCGTCCACCACCCGGGCCGTCGCCGAGTCGGGGGCGTTGATGAACAGGTGGTTCTCCCGGACCTCCAGCTCCAGCGGCCCGTTCGCCCGTCCGCCGATGGTCTCGACCAGCTGACCGCCACCGTCGAAGGCGTAGATCGTGCCGGTGGCCTCGTCGGCGCAGTAGAACCGGTCCGCCCAGGCCACCGCCGCGCTGAGCCGATCCCCCTCGCCCGGCACGGTGAACGCGCTCTCCTCCCCACCGTCACCCACCACCAGTACCCGCCGATCGGCCGGCACGGTGACCGGAACCCGAGGCCCACTGGTGCGCGCCGGCAGTGCCGCAGGGCCGGACAGTGTCAACGGCGTCGGGTGCACCTCGCCGCGCTGCACACGCACCAGCTTGCCGGCCGTGCGGTCGAGCACCGCCACACCGTCGTCCAGGGTGGAGACCACCAGCTCGTGGCTCGCCTCGGCCACGTCGTACGACTCGACACGCTCCGGGCTGATCCCACCGCCGTCGGGCGCGGCCGAGGCCGGTGCGGACGGCAGCTTGGCGGCGGTGATCGCCGAGACGGTGCCCTCGCTGGGCACCGCGATCCACAGCCGACCCGCACCGTCGAAGGTGCCGCCGGCGATGCCCGGGGGAAAGCGGACAGGCTCGCCGACCGGGGCCAGCGACCGCGGGTCGAGCTGCCGCACGATGCCCTGCACGGCGTCGACCACGAACGCCGAATCCTCGTGCAGGGCGACACTCACGCCCAGGCCGGGGGTCGTCTTGGTGGTCGCGGTGAGTTGCAGGGTCGCCAGGTCCAGAGAGCTGACCTGCCCCGTCTGCAGGTCGCGCAGGATCAGCAGCCGATCGGTCTGGGTGACCTGCATCGGGTGACGGTTGGCGCCGGGGATCTCGGTGCGGGTGTCCACCCGGGCGGTCACCCCGTTGACCCGGGCCAGCTCGCTGCGCGCCGTGCTCCACAGCCAGGAACTCGCGTCGTAGTTGGCCACCGCGTTGTCGGCCGCGCCCAACCCGAGAACCGTCAACCCCATCGCGGCCAGCAGAGCGGCCACCGTGCCGACGGTCACCAGCCCACCGCGAAGCCGGGACCGGGAGCGGGGGGCGTCGGACCGTACGGCGTCGTCGATGCTGGCCACAGCCGGCTGCCTCCCCTGAGTCGTGGCAGGTGGCGCGCCTCGCGGCAACCCCTCCCCTGAGCCGGGTGCCATCATATGGCGCTGCTGGTGGCGGGGGAACCCGCACGGTCACCCCTGTGGATACCGAGCGTGTGCGTTGTGGACGCCCGGCTCAGCCCAGCTCAGGCCGGCTCACGTTCCGGGTCGGCTTGGCGACGGTCGGCCCGAGGGCTCGCCACTCGGCGAGGCACTGCGCTCGCGGGCGGTGCAGACCTGACCCGAGGTCGCGAAGCTGTCCGTGGAGTAGACCGCCAACACGGTGAAGCAGTGATCCACTCGGGAGTTCAACCCGTTGACCGTGTAACTGGTGCGGCCCGGGTCCACGGTGGCCATCACCCCAAGCGCCTGCCCGGCCCGTCCGGCCGCGACCATGAACGGCACCGCGCCGCCGGACGGGTCCGTCCAGGTCAGCGTGATCGTGGTCGAGTTGTCCCGGAGCTTCAGGTCCCCCGGCGGCGGCCCGGCCGCCGTCGGCGCCACCCCCGGTGCTGCCACCGCCGTCGGCGCGGTCCCGCCCGGTGGCGGGTCGTCGCGGGTCAGCACCACCGCACCCAGCCCGGCCACCGCCACGACGGCCACCCCGGCCGCCACCACCGCCCCGATGAGCGTCGCACGGTTGCGGCCCGCCGAGCCGTCCTCGTCGGCGTACGCCGGCCGGTACGGGTCGTGCGCCGGGTGGTACTGCTGCCCCGGGTACAACGCCTGACCCGGGTGGTGCTCCGGGCTCGGGTGGTGCTCCGCGGCCGGACGATGCTCCTGGTGGTGCTCGGGGGTAGGTCGCGGCACGCTCGACGGCGGTATCGGCACTGCGCCACCGCCGTCCGGGGACCAGGCCGCCGGAGTCGACTCGACCGGCGTCGCCGCGGGGCGCGCCGGCGCGGCGGCCGGTTCAGGCTGGGCGGTCGGCTGAGCCGTGACGTTCTGGCTCGGACCGGCGTAACCGCCGGCTGGGCCACTGCTCGGCGTGACGGCCGGGAACACCTCGGTCTCGTCGGACGCCGCGGCACGGGCCCGCTGCGGCGCCGCCGCCGCGGCGTCGAAGATGTCCAGCCCGGATTCACCCTCGCTGCCGGTGTCCTCCACGTCCGCGGACGGCTCAGTGCCGTCGGCACCGGCGTTCGGTAGTGGCTGCGGTGGGCCGCTGCGGCTCCACGGAGGCGCGGTCAACCCCCACGGCGGCACGGGAGGGGCCGAGGTGGGTGGCGCGGGACTGGGTGGCGCGCTGACCGGGTGGTCCGGCGCTCCGCCGACCGGCCGCACCGGCCTCGGGCGACTCCTGGTCGGCACCGACCCGCCCGGCGACGTCGCCTCGACACCGGGCGCGTCGACCGATGCGTCCGGCCCGGTTGGTCTGGCCTGCGTCCGGGCGGCCTCCTCGGCGAGCAGCGGTTCGATCTGCCGTACCTGGATCGTGGGTTCGTCCCAGCGGGACGCCGGTATCGGGGCGGTCGGGGCCGCCGGGCGGTGTGCGCCGTCGGCGGTCGGGTGGTCGGAGACCCGCTGACGCGGCGCCACGGAGGGTCCGTTTGGTGGTCGGTGTGAGGGTTGCTGCTCGGAGGACTGCAACGGCTGGCTTTCGGACCTGGGCCTGGGCAGCGGGCTTCCGGCCGTCGGTCTGGTCGGCTGGCTTCCGGGCGTCGGTGTGGGCGTGGGCGGCTGGCTTCCAGGAGTCGGCCTCGGCGTGGGCGGCTGGCTTCCAGGAGTCGGCGTCGGCGTGCGCGGCTGGCTTCCAGGCGTCCGCGTGGGCGGCGGGATCTCCGGACTCGACCTGGGCTGCCGGCTCTGGACCGCCGGCCCAGGCGGCCGGCTCACCGTAGGAGGAGGCGCCGGCTGCGTCGATGAGGTCGAGGTAGGTGCCGGCGGGACGGGCCGCACCGGAGGTGCTGAAGCCGGGGCCGTGGCGGCGTTGTCGGGTGCGGTGGGTGCGCGTACCCCCGCAGGGGTTGACCGTGGTGCGGACGGCGGTTGCGGCGGCGCCCAGGGTGAGGTGGTGGCCGCCGGGCCGCCAGCGGAGGGGCGCATCGCGGCGAGCGTCGCCAGGGACAGCGTCGGCCCGGACAGCGCCGACCGGGCGCTGGAATCGGGTGCCGCACTGACCGGCTCCGGGGTGGGCGTGGGCGGTGGGCCGTGCTGCCCGCTCGGGGTCGGCGCGGATGGGCCGAGGTAGTCGCGGGCGGCGCGTACCGCTGGGTGGTGTTCCCCGAGCACCGCGGGCCCGGCGGTGGCGACCCGGGTGTAGTTGCGGCGGGCCTCGTGCCGGTTACCCAGTTCCTCCGCTACCTCGGCGAGTTCGAAGGCGATCGCGAGGAGGACCGGGTTGGAGTGCTCCCACCGCCGCTCGCCCGTCGCGAACGCCTCCTCCAACACCCGGCGGGAGCCGAGCGGATCATCCGCCTCCCGGTGCAGCCGCGCCAGCAGATGAGCGGTGTGCAGCATCTCGGGGTGGTCGTCGCTGTACGGCGGGGGAGGGGACCCGACAGCCTCCGCGAGCAGCTGCCGGGCGGCGCTGAGATCGCCCGCGGCGCGCAGGGCGAGGGCCCGATGCTGGACGGCGGCGAGGGGGGAGGGAGGGGACACGTGGCAATGCTGCCGTCAGAGGGCCGCCGACGCTACCCGGACACGCGTCGGTGCTGTGTCGGTGAGGCCCCGCGAGGCGGTTTGACCAGCGGCGCGAGCACCGAGACCGGGGCACCGGAAGGCGATGTGCATGATCCACGGGCGGCGTGTACAGTAACTCCCCGTGCGGCCCGCCGTACCGACCATCGGATGGAAAGATCATCTGGTCGGCGAGGTAGGCTGAACGTGTAGGTCCGGGTGGCGGAATGGCAGACGCGCTAGCTTGAGGTGCTAGTGCCCGTATAGGGCGTGGGGGTTCAAGTCCCCCCTCGGACACGACCCATAGGCCCGCGGTGCGCGCTGAGATCGGTTTCAGCGTGCACCGTTTGCGCTTCGGGGTGGTATGTCAGCCGCAGGCCGAGCTGGCGGTAGACCTCGGCTTTGTCGGCGGGATCCGCGTCGCGGAGCACGGTGACGATGTTCCCGAGGGCGTGAACCAGCGCGGTGATCTCTGCCTGGGTCATTCGGCGTGGTGCGGCGGAGGTCCCCGTGTGCAGCTCGGTTTCGGCTCGGGTCCGTTCAGCTTGTGTCTGGGCTATCCAGTTGCTGACGATCGAGGGGTCGGCGCCGGCGTCGAGGGCCGCTCGGTAGCGCTGAAGTTTCGTGTCGCAGTCGGTGATGGTCGCGCGGGCGGCGGTGATGGCGGGTGATGGGTGGTCGCCTAGTTGTGCCGGGATTACTCATCGGAACGCTCCACCAGATATCCCACGCGGTAGCTGGCCTGGTCGCGTCGCTCCCGACCGTCGCCGGCGACGACCGCCTCCTTCGTAATAGTTCGTGTCGTCGGCGGGCCGGAGGGGGACCCGGAGCGTCCGCGGCGCTGCCGCCGCCGCGGACGCTCCGGCGATGTCACTGTTGGTAGATTGAGCGCCTGACAGCAGGTCGGCCGATCAGGTGTCGATCGCGGCGAGGCCGTCCACCGTGTATCGGTCACCGATGGCTGGGGCGAGCGAGCCGAGCTTTGCGAGCTGCGCCGCCGTCAACCTCACCGTGTCCGCCACGACGTTCTCCTCAACCCGAGAGGCGCGCTTCGTCCCGGGAATGACCGCGATGTCGTCCCCTTGTGCCAGCAACCACGCGAGCGCGATCTGGGCAGGCGTCGCGGCGGCATCCCGCGCCACGGATTCGATCTCGTCGACCAGGGCGAGGTTCCGCTGAAAGTTCTCGCCCATGAACCGCGGATTGTTCTTCCGGAAGTCGTCGGCGGCGAAGTCCGCGGTCGAGCGAATGGCTCCAGTGAGGAAGCCTCGCCCTAGCGGGGAGTAGGCGACGAAGCCGATGCCCAGCTCGCGCAGCGTCGGCAGGATTTCCGCCTCGGCGTCGCGGGTCCAGAGTGAGTACTCGGTCTGCAGCGCGGCGACCGGGTGTACGGCGTGCGCGCGGCGGATCGTTGCGGCGCTCGCCTCGGAGAGGCCGACATGTCGCACCTTCCCGGCCTGCACGAGATCGGCGAGTGCGCCATCACCTCCTCGATCGGGGTGTTCGGGTCGACCCGGTGTTGGTAATACAGGTCGATGTGATCCGTGCCGAGCCGTTTGAGCGACCCGTCGACGGCATGGCGGATGTTGGTTGGGCTGGAGTCGACGGCGTACCGCGGCTCGTCGACGTGTGAGTAGAGGCCGAACTTGGTCGCGAGAACCACTTCGTCCCGCCGCCCTGCGATGGCACGGCCGACGAGTTCCTCGTTGACGAACGGTCCGTAGATTTCCGCGGTGTCCACGAAGGTCACGCCGAGGTCGAGCGCTCGGTGGATCGCCCGGATCGACTCGGCTTCGTCGCTGCCGGCCCCGGTGTAGTAGGCCGACATGCTCATGGCGCCCAGGCCGACGCGGCCGACGTCGAGTGTACCGAGGGAGATGTGCTTCATGATTCCTTCTTCATGCTTCGAAGTTCGTCGCCTCACCCAGGTGTCGCCACCGGGCGAGATCGTCGGCCACCCGGGCGAGCTTGCCCTGCACGCGGGCGATGCTGTCGGAGCCGAGTTGGAGCCGGATGGGCGGATCTTCGAGATCGGTGAGCGTGAGAATCGCCCGGGCCGCCTTGGCGGGGTCGCCCGGCTGCTGTCCGTTCGCCGTCGAGAAGGCCGTGCGCGCCGCCCCGGCGGTCGCCGCATAGTCGTCGATGACCGTCGCGGCGAGCCGCATGCTCTGCGGGGTGAGGAAGTCGGTGCGGAACGCCCCGGGCTCGATGACGGTGGTGTAGATGCCGAGGTCCCGGGCTTCCAGGTCGAGTGCCTCACTGATCGCCTCCAGGGCGAACTTCGTCGCACCATAGAGGCCGGACGATGCCACTGCGGCGAAGCCGCCCACCGAGCCGATGTTGATGATTCGGCCGGATCGCTGCTCGCGCATGGTCGGCAGCACGGCACGGGTCACCCGATGGACCCCGAAGACGTTGACCTCGAACATCGCCAGCGCCTCTGCGTCCGAGATCTCCTCGACGGCGCCGAGCACGCTGAAGCCTGCGTTGTTCACGAGTACGTCGATGCGTTCGAACCCTTCGCGGGCCCGCTTCACGGCTGCGGCAACCTGACCGGGGTCGGTCACGTCGAGGGCCACCGGCAGCAGCGCATCGGAGGGCCCGAACTGCTCCGCGACGTGCTGCGGATTACGGGCGCCGGCCACGACCTGGTGCCCCGCGGCCAGCGCCTCCCGGACGATCTGGGCACCGAGGCCACGCGACGCACCGGTGATGAACCAAACTGACACGGGTTGTCACTCCTTCTGAGGAATGTTCGAGGCGAGCCGGAACCGGCCCCGGGGACGTAGCCCGGCGAGCAAAGTGCGCCTGACCGCCCCGGCAGCGGGTCAACTCCCCTCGTCTGGCTCCCTGCGAGCGGAATGCCATCCTCGAGGCTAGGTCCGTTCCTGCTGCGGTGGCAGGTCGTGGCAGACCGTGGGTACGACACACCCAGGCAGAGCGGGGCGCGTCGGTGCGAGTGGTGGGAGTGACCTGACGTCGGTAGACAGCCGGCCACGGCTACGGCCCGGTAGCGCCAAGGTCAAGCTACCGCTCGCCGGCCCCGCCGGGGCCCAAACTCAACCATTTCCCTGGTCACCACTGCCCTGGCCACCCGTGGTCAAGGCGGCGCAGGAGTACGGCCGAATCATCGCTTCGAGCGCCGGACGCCGCCGCAATGGCCGCTAGACTGCCGCCTCCCCGACGTCGGCCGATGAGCCAGCGGCCAGGCTCCCGAGCAGTGCCACGGCTTCTGCTGTCTTCTCGTTCGCCGGCACATAGAGCTTGAGCTCGTAGTCTGGGGTGCCGTTGAGGGTCAACGTCTCCCATCGGAGATCGAGCTGCCCGACCAGAGGGTGGTGGATGGTCACCGGACCGCGGGTCCGGCGCTGCACCAGGGCCTTCGACCACATCTTCCGGAACTCGGCGCTGCTGACTGACAGTTCACCGATCAGCTGGATCATGTCCGGGTCCTGCGGGTCGGCTCCGATGCTGTTGCGCAGCGAGGCCGCGGTGGCCAACGCCATCATCT